>NZ_DASRSY010000148.1:0-8520 GCF_035656215.1 Paraburkholderia sp. | reverse complement strand
CTTATCCGAATGAGATCGGCCCGGGTGTCTACGATATCCACTCGCCGCGCGTGCCGAGCACGGAAGCCATGCAACGGCTACTGGAACGCGCATGCGAAGTGATTCCGGCTGAGCGGCTGTGGGTCAATCCGGATTGCGGGCTGAAGACGCGCGGCTGGCCGGAAACGGAAGCGGCGTTGACAAATATGGTGCGCGCCGCGAAGGCCTTGCGGGTGAAACTGGCGGCGAAGCAGGTGGAATTGACTGAATGAACGTTTGAAGATACGCCTCCGGCAACGCTCATCCGTAAACAACTGCTTACGGATGAGCTTGCCGGCGTCTACCGCTCACCGTTCAACCGCCTTTCGCATACAACGTCGACTCAGCAAATCCTTCAGCAGCCAGCACCTGCCCCACCAGTATCAGCGCCGTCCGCTCGATATGAGTGGACTGCACTTTGCCGACGATATCCTCGAGCGTTCCCGTGATTTTTTCTTCATCCGGCCAGCTTGCGCGATAGATCACCGCGATCGGGCAATCACCGCCGTAGTGCGGCCGCAATTCATCGACGATGCGTGCCAGGTGGCGCACGCCGAGGTGAATCGCCATCGTCGCGCGATGTCTCGCGAGGTCTGCGAGTTGTTCACCTTCCGGCATTGTCGTTTTGCTTGCAAAGCGCGTGAGGATCAGCGTCTGCGAAATATTGGGCAATGTGAGTTCGCAGCCGAGCGTGGCCGCGCATGCCGCGGTCGCCGTCACGCCCGGCACGATCTCGTAGGGAATGTCGAGTTCGCGAAGTCTGCGGATCTGCTCGCCGATCGCGCCATACAAGGACGGGTCGCCGGAATGCACACGTGCCACGTCCTGACCTTTGTCGTGTGCTGCCTTGAGTAACGCGACGATCTGATCGAGGTCGAGGTCGGCGGTATTCACGACTTGCTCGGCGCTATGCCCTTCCAACACAGCGGCCGGCACCAGCGAGCCGGCGTACAGGATCACCGGGCAGGCACGCACGAGGCGCTGTCCTTTCACCGTGATCAGTTCCGGGTCGCCAGGACCCGCACCGATAAAAAACACCGTCATTCAATACTCCACGATTCGTTTGGCAGGCATGTCATGCATGTGCCATTTAACCTAAGACCTGCAATGCTTCCAGCAAGTCGGCCACGTCGGCAAACTCGCGATCGACGGCGGCTAATTCAGGGCGCCGCAGCATGATGACCGGCAAGCCGCGTTCGCGCGCGACTTCGAGTTTTGCTTCGGTGGCGCTGCCGCCGCTGTTTTTGCTGACGACGACATCGAATGCTTCCGTGCTGAACAGTGTTCGCTCGCCTTCAAGTGTAAATGGGCCGCGTGTCGCCAGAATCCGTGCACGTGGATTGGTTTCGTGTGCGTCGAGACAGCGCACGGTCCAGAACTGTTGCGGCGGGATTTCGTCGAGATGCACGAGCGGTTCCCGGCCGAGTGTGAACAGTGGCCGTTTGAACGAAGCGAGCGCGGCCGTCAGTTCGGCCCAATCGTCGACCGTGCGCCAGTCGTCGCCGGCTTGCGGCTGCCATCCCGCGCGACGCAGTGCCCAGCACGGCACGTGCGCGGCGCCGCTCGCTTTCGCGGCGTTTGCACTGATCTGTGCGGCGTACGGATGCGTCGCGTCGATCACGAGACCAATACGCTCGTCTTCGATATAGCGCGCCATGCCTTCGCTGCCGCCAAAACCGCCCACACGCACCCCGCACGACAGATCGTCCGGCACCTTGCCGAGGCCCGCGAGACTGTACACGTGTCTGGGGCCGAGCTGTCTTGCGATCCGCAAAGCGTCGCCGGTACCGCCAAGCAGCAGAATCCGCTTCATTGCGCCGCTCCGATCAGATTGCCCTGGCGGTCGATGGCGAACATTTCGACGGCGACTTGCGGTGGCACGATATCGCGTGCTACGGCGAGCGCATGACGGCAGACGATATCGCCGAGCGGCACGTTTTGGGCGTGCGCCAATGCGACGGCCTGCTGACTCGTATTGGCTACGAGAATCGCCGCCTGCAATGCATCGTCCGCACCATACTCAGCGGCCCATTCTGCAAGCCGTTCCAGATCGATGCTCGAATTGCGGCTATGCAAATCGAGGTGTCCGGCTGCCAGCTTGCTGAGTTTGCCGAAGCCGCCGCACACGCTCAGGCGCTCAACCGGCGCGCGCTTCATATGCTTGAGCACCGCGCCGACGAAGTCGCCCATTTCGATCAGCGCGATATCCGGCAGGCCGTAATGCGCGCGCATTGCGTCCTCGCTTGCGTTACCGGTGCAGGCCGCGAGATGCACGTAACCGTTGGCACGCGCGACGTCGATGCCCTGATGAATCGATGCGATATAAGCCGAGCACGAGAACGGTCGCACGATGCCGGTGGTGCCGAGAATCGACAAGCCGCCGAGAATGCCGAGGCGCGGGTTCATCGTTTTCAGTGCAAGTTCTTCGCCGCCTTCGACACCGATCGTCACGTCGAAACCGCCGCCGTATCCATGTTCCGCCGCGAGGTCGGTCAGATGCTCAGTCATCATCTTGCGCGGCACGGGGTTGATCGCCGGTTCGCCGACCGGCAGCGTGAGGCCGGCACGCGTCACCGTGCCCACGCCTGGCCCTGCATGGAATATTACGCCCGGTTCGGCACGCAGCCGCACGCGGGCGAATACGATCGCGCCGTGCGTGACGTCCGGGTCGTCGCCGGCATCCTTGATGGTGCCCGCTTCCGCGCCGTCGGCGATCCGGCGACAGAACACCAGCGGCATCGGCACAGTCTGGCCCTTCGGCAATACGATCTCCGCGACCTCGCTGACGATACCCGCGAGCAACAGACGCGCGGCCGCGAGCGACGTCGCGGTGGCGCAACTGCCGGTCGTGTAGCCGCTACGCAGCGGCGCGGGTTGTTCGGGCGTTTCTTCGCGCATTACAGTTGGGGTGGTGAGTCGGCCGGCTTGGTGACATCCAGCAGCGTGATCGGCAGCGCCTGGCGCCACGTATCGAAGCCGCCGAGCGGTTGTGCGTCGGCCAGCGCGATGCGGGTCAGCGTGCCGCCATGTTGCTCCCGCCACGCCGCCAGCGCCGCCTCGCCTTGCAACGTGACCGCGTTGGCGACCAGCCTTCCGCCGCCACGCAGACGCGTCCAGCAGGCGTCGAGCACGCCCGGCACCGTCACGCCACCGCCGATGAACACGGCATCCGGCACAGCCAGGCCTTCCAACGCATCGGGCGCGCGGCCGGCCACCAGTTGCAAACCCGGCACGCCCAATGCATCGCGATTGTGTTCGATGAACCGCTGCCGTTCCGCGTGCCCTTCGATCGCGATCGCGCGGCAGGTCGGGTGCGCGCGCATCCATTCGATGCCGATCGAACCGCTGCCCGCGCCCACGTCCCACAGCAATTCGCCGGGCGTCGGCGCGAGGCGTGCCAGCGTAATCGCGCGGACGTCGCGTTTGGTCAACTGACCGTCGTGGCGAAAGGCGTCGTCGGGCAAGCCGGAGGTCAGCGGGAGACGCGGGGCGCCTTCTGTTGCACGGCATTCGAGCGCAATCAGGTTCAGTGCCGCCACGTCTTGTGCCGACCACTGGTCAGCACGTCCGTCGATGCACCGCTCCAGATCGCCGCCCAAATGCTCCAGCACGGTCATGCGGGTCGCGCCGAAACCGCGCGCATTCAGCAATTCGGCCAGTGCCGCGGGCGTGCGCCCGTCGGCGCTCAGTACGAAAACGCGCGCGCCGTCGTGTAAATGCGCATTCAGCGTCGGCAATGGCCGTCCCACCAGCGAAACTGCCGCGACGTCCTGCAACGGCCAGCCAAGCCGCGCGGCCGCCAGCGACAACGACGACGGCGCGGGCAGCACCCGCAGCTCATCGGGCGGCAACTGCCGCGCCAGCGTCGCGCCGACGCCGAACAGCATCGGATCGCCACTCGCCAGCACACACACTGACCCGGTACGCTCCGCCAGCAAAGGCGCGAGATCGAACGGCCTCGGCCATGGCTCACGCCGAGCGGCGAGACGCGCGGGCAGCATCGCCAGATGCCGTTCGCCGCCGTAGACCACCGACGCCTCCAGCAAAGCGCGCCGCGCGGGCCTCCCCAAGCCGGCGAAGCCGTCATCGCCTATGCCCACTACGGTCAGCCACGCCGGCATGCATCCATCCTCTTTCTGTATCTTCAAATAGTGCGCTGTGCCACGCCGATCAAAGCGTCCAGCCTCGTTGTGCTGTTCGAAAAAAGGCATAATACAGCCGCCGGTGCCCTTCGGGGCCGAAGAGGGAACACAGTGCCACTGTGGCTGCCCCCGCAACTGTATGCAGCGAGTCCGCCTGCGCTCCGCGCCACTGGTTCGACCGGGAAGGCAGCGGCGGACCATGACCTGCCAGCCAGGAGACCTGCCGGCGAGACTGTTCGTGCCAGCCTACATCGGGCGGGGTGTACCGATGCCGCAGCAATGCCGCCTTGCGGCTTGCTCGGGCCGTCGCGCGACGCTAAACCCGGTGTCCGTCTTGAATCAAGCTTCGCCCTCCACTGCTTTGCCCGACGCGGCCCAGGCGCTGCGGCCCTCGGCATGTCCTGGGCTGCTGCGCATCGTCGCCGCGCGCGATGGGGGGATTTGCCGGATCAAATTGCCCGGTGGCGAGTTGAGCGCGGCGCAAGCTGCGGTGATCGCCGACGTGAGTGAACGGCATGCGGCCGGTGTGGTCGAGGTAACCAATCGCGCGAATCTGCAGGTGCGTGGCGTGCGAAGCGGGCATGAGGCAGCGTTGATCGCGGCGTTGGTCGATGCAGGGCTCGGGCCGATGCCGACGACGGACGCAGCAAATTCATCTATCGAATTGACAGCGGGCGAAGCGGTACCTTCAACGGCACGGTCCGTGGACACACAGTATGCTTCTTCGGATCTGCAACGGGCGTCCGCCGCCGACGACGTGCGCAACATCATGATCAGCCCTGCAGCCGGGCGCGATCCGTTCGCGTTGTTCGACACGAGACCACTTTGCACCGAACTGCTCACCTTGCTGCAGACCGAAGCGCATTTCGCGGCGCTATCGCCGAAATTCGCGCTATTGCTGGACGGTGGTGAGCGCCTTGCGAGGCTCGATCATCCGCATGATGTCTGGCTGGCCGCGACGCAAGCTGAAGACGGTGTGCGGTTTGTGTTTGGTTTGGCGGGTTGTCCGCCTGTGGTGGCGAATGACACAGGCGCCCTCGCCGCCGTGCTCCCTGCGCAAGTCACAGATCTCGTCCGCGCGCTGCTGCACACGTTCCTCGATCTGGCCGCGGCCGATGCCACGCGCATGCGTCATCTGCTTGCCACGCATTCCGTCGATGCGCTATTGCAGCACGCTCAAGCGTATGTCGATTTCCCACTCTCACGCGACACCTCGCTCGCAAACTGGCAACGCGGCACGCCTGCCGATGCCACGCTACGACTTGGCGCACACGCACAGCGCGTGGTGGGAATGCTGCACGTCGGCGGCCAGCCGCCACTCGGACGCCTCGACGCCGTCACCTTGCGCGCGCTCGCCACGCTCTCGCAACAGCAAGGCAACGGCACGCTGCGCGTGACGCCCTGGCAAAGCGTATTGCTGCCCGATGTCGCTGCTAATGCTGCACCCACCGTGCTCGCTGAAATGAACGCGCTAGGCCTCGCCTGCGACCCCGCGCAGCCTCTTACACGCTTGATCGCCTGCGCCGGTTCCACGGGCTGCGCAAAAAGCCTCGCCGATACCAAAGCCGACGCACTGCTGTTAGCGGATCGCTTGCCCGACGGCGTCGACGTCCATCTGAGCGGCTGTCCGCGCTCATGCGCCGCCGCGCATTGCGCGCCGTACACGCTGCTGGCCGTGGCCCCCGGAATCTACGACCTTTATCGACGCGACGGCCAGCCGCATTTCGGCTCGTGCGTCGCGCACCAACTCACGATCGAACAGGCCGCCGACATGCTCGACCTATTGACACGCTCGGCACACCCGGCCCGGAGCCCTCTAGATGCTTGATTACATTCGCGACGGTCAGGAGATCTATCGCCAATCCTTCGCGACGATACGTGCGGAGGCCGATCTCTCGCGCATCCCCGCCGACCTCGAAAAGCTCGCGGTGCGTGTGATCCACGCATGCGGCATGGTCGACGTCATTGAAGATCTTCAGTTTTCTGAAGGCGCGGGTACCGCGGGGCGCGCGGCGCTGGCCCAAGGCGCGCCGATTCTGTGCGACGCCGGCATGGTGGCGCAAGGCATCACGCGCGCGCGACTGCCCGCGAACAACGAAGTGATCTGCACGCTCACGCACGAGGACGTGCCTGGTTTGGCGCGCGAACTCCGCAATACGCGCTCGGCCGCCGCGCTCGAATTGTGGCGGCCGCATCTGGCCGGCAGCGTCGTCGTGATCGGCAACGCGCCGACCGCGCTTTTTCATCTGCTCGACATGCTCGATGCCGGTGCGCCGAAGCCCGCACTGATCCTCGGTTTTCCGGTCGGTTTTGTCGGCGCGGCCGAATCGAAAGCGATGCTTGCTGAAGACAGCCGTGGTGTGCCCTATGTCGTGGTTCACGGTCGACGCGGCGGCAGCGCGATGGCCGCAGCCGCGGTAAATGCGCTGGCGACGGAGGTCGAGTAAATGACCGTGCAAGGACGTTTATTCGGACTCGGCGTCGGCCCCGGCGACCCGGAACTCATCACGCTGAAAGCGCTGCGTTTGCTGAAGGCGGCGCCCGTGGTCGCCTATTTCGTCGCGAAGGGCAAGAAAGGCAACGCGTTCAGCATCATCGAGGCGCATCTGCATGACGCCCAGCAGCATCTGCCGCTCGTCTATCCCGTGACCACCGAAGCGCTCGAACCCCCGCTTTCGTATGAAGCGATCATCGCCGACTTTTACGACACCGCTGCGCAGATCGTCGCCGGCCACCTCGATGCGGGCCGCGACGTCGCGGTGATTTGCGAAGGCGATCCGTTTTTCTATGGCTCATACATGTATTTGCACGACCGCCTCGCGGCACGCTTCGAGGCCGAAGTCGTGCCCGGTGTGTGCTCGATGCTCGGTGGTGCGGCGGTGCTCGGTTCGCCGCTGGTGTATCGCAATCAGAGTTTGTCGGTGCTTTCCGGCGTATTGCCCGAAGACGAATTGCGCCGGCGCCTCGCCGATGCGGACGCTGCCGTCATCATGAAACTCGGGCGCAATTTCGATAAGGTGCGGCGCGTGCTCGGCGAACTGGGCCTCGCGCATCGCGCGCTTTACGTCGAACGCGCGACGATGGGCAATCAGCGCATCGTGCCGCTCGCCGAAGTCGATCCGATGGCGTCGCCGTATTTTTCGCTGCTCGTCGTGCCGGGGGAAAAATGGCAAGCATGACGCCACCCGCGATTGTGATTCTTGGCTCGGGCGCCCTGGCGACTGCGCGGCGCATCCAGACGTTGTATGCGGGTTGCCAGGTGCACGCGTTGCAGGGGCGAGTCGAAGCTGATGTTTCTTATACGGAGCTCGGCGCGCATTTGCGTGATCTATATGCGGGAGGCACGCCGATTGTCGCGTTGTGCGCCGCCGGGATCGTAATCCGTTGCGTGGCGCCGTTGTTGTCGAACAAGGGCGCCGAACCGCCCGTGCTGGCCGTTGCAGAGGATGGCAGTGCGGTCGTGCCGTTGCTGGGTGGACTTGCAGGCGTCAACGTGATCGCGCGTGAGATTGCGGCTACGTTGACTGTGTCGCCTGCGATTACGACGAGTGGCGAACTGCGTTTCGGCACATGCGTGCTCAATCCGCCTGACGGCTATGCACTCGCCGATATAACGCAAGGCAAGCGTTTTGTTTCGGATCTGCTGGCGGGCGAAAGCACACGGATCGAAGGCGAAGCGCCCTGGCTCGATGAGGCGCAACTGCCGCGCTCGGAATCGGCACGTTTGGCAATTCGCGTGACACCGCGCGCGTGGGATGGGCGCGATGATGAGTTGGTGATTCATCCACGGAGTGTAGTGGTGGCGGTGACCGTGCCGGGTGTGGGTACCGGTACCGCCGCGCACTCCGCTATGAACGCGGGCCCCGGTCCGAAGTCCAGCTCAGATGCGCAGACGGATTCCGGTGCGCGGATCACTGCGCTGGTGCGTGAGGTACTGGACGCGCATGGTCTCGCGGCGCTCTCGCTCGCGGCATTGCTGGCTTCTCCTGAACACATGGCGAACCCGGCGCTCGCCAATGCGGCTGCAAGCCTGAACGTGCCACTGCGTTTTACTCAGCCGCGCCCGGAGGATGGCGAGCCACCGGGCAGCTTGCTGCATGCCGCGCTGCGTATCCCTTATCAAACACTGCATGACGACGCAGACGCAGGGGTTGCGCTTGCGTTGGTAGCGTTGGCAATCGACCCGGCCACAATTGGCCGCGCACGCGGCCGCTTGACGGTGATCGGCCTTGGTCCCGGCAGTGCCGACCTGATGGTGGCCGCCGCAAGAACAGCGCTGAACGAAGCCACCGATATCCTCGGCTACGAAACCTACGTGAAAATGGCCGGCCCCTTGCGCGCCGATCAACGCGTGCACGGC
>NZ_DASRSY010000147.1:0-4350 GCF_035656215.1 Paraburkholderia sp. | reverse complement strand
TACCCTCGCGCAGTTGCACGTGCACCGATTGGGTATTTTTGCCACCGATCGAAGCCGGGCTCGCTGCGTCTTCCGACCATTCGCGGCAGATCATCACGTAGCTGTCGCCGAAACGCATTTCCGAGTGGCCCAACTGGCCGTCGCTATCCGTGATCACCATTTGACGCTCGAAGCCGAACGCCTTCTCGAGCCAGTCGAGCGCGGCAAACGGGTCCTTGTAGTACACCGACGCGCCCAACGAAGGACGATGAAGCGGTTCGTTCATGATTGCCTCCTTTTATAAACCTTCCGGTTGATATTTAACACTATAGTTAAACAAATCGGAAAGGCAAGGAGGGATTTTCGTGTTCGGGACCACTGGCTAACGAGAGCCGCGAGCGAGCGGAGCGGACGCCCGCCGTCCGCCGCCGTGCAGAAGCCCTCCCTATCTCCACCAGCGCAGCGGACGGCGCAGATGATGCCGCTCCAGCCGCACCCCGGCGCTCGCCGGAATAAACGCGGGCATGCCGTCCAGCTGTGCGCCCTCGATTCGCTCGCGCTCCTCGTCCGCCTCGACCGTCCTCGCCGGATCGATGAAAAGCGCGGCCACGATCCCCACCCCCAGCAAGCATGCGGAAATCGTGAACGGCACGTTGTAACTGCCGGTTGTCTCGATCAGATAACCGAACACCACGGGCGATATCATGCCGGCGACACCAAAGCCCGTGTTCATCATGCCGCCCGCCGTGCCCGCGTAGCGACCACCGATGTCGAGCGGCAACGTCCACAACACAGGATTCGTGATCTCGAGAAAGAAGAACGACGCCGACAGGAAGACCACCGCCATCAACGGATTGGTCGCGGAGACCATCGGCAGCAGGAACGCGAGCGAGCCGCCCATGCCCACCACCAGCACGGCACAGCGCGCAAAGCGCAGTCGGCCGGTGCGTTTGTAGAGCCGGTCCGAAACAACGCCGCCCAAGGTGTCGCCAATCACGCCCGCGAGCAGCGGCAACGCCGTGAACAGCGCCAGTTGCTTGAGATCGAAGCCGCGAGCTTCCTTCAGGTACGAAGGCAGCCAGGTCAGATAAACCCACAGCAGCCAGCCATAACAAAAGTCCACGAAAGTAACGAGCCACATACGACGAATCAGTTTGCGCCACGGTGTGGCCGCGCGCTTGGCGCGTTCGCAGTCGCCGGCACGATAGCCGATCTCCGCCGTTTCTTCAGGCGTCACGCGCCGGTTCTGCTCCGGCGAGTTCGTGAAGACGCAGAGGTACAGCACCGTCCACGCGAGGCTCGCCACGCCGAGCAGAATGAACGCGTCGCGCCATCCGCCCGTCACCACCACGGCGAGCACGAGCGGCGGCGTAACCGCGCCGCCGAGGCGGGCGAAGCTATGGGTGATGCCTTGAGCGAAACCACGTTCCGCCACCGGCATCCAGTAGGTAAATGCACGCGTCGCCGTCGGGAATGCGCCGCCTTCGCCGATTCCCAGCGCGAACCTCAGCGCGACGAGCATCGCAACACTGCCGGCGAATCCGGTGGCGAGCGTCGCCACTCCCCAGATCAGCGACAGCACCGTCAGCACCAGCTTCGGCCCATATTTGTCCGACAGCCAGCCACCAATAACCTGCATGAACGCGTACGGATAGGCGAAGGCGGAGAACACGAGGCCGAGCTGGACCGTCGTCAGCCCCATTTCGTGCCGGATGATAGGGCCGGCCACGGCAATATTCACACGGTCGATGTACGAGATGAAATACATCAGACACATGACTGCCAGGATGATGTGGCGCGTCTTCACACGCCGCTTGTGCGTTTGCATGCTGTCTCCTGTCTCTCTTATGTGACGCCGAGGGCGTCTGTAGTCGTTCGATCCGTACGTCGTACTGCGTCGAGCCGCATGCGCGTCGACGCACGCCCACCTGACTCTGCCGGCGCGAACCGGCCATGCCGATGCGCGTGCCGTCAGGTGGGCACGAGCTTCAGGCGCTGCACCTTGCCCGAGGGCCCGCGAGGCAATTCCGCGACGAAGCGAAACTCCTTCGGCGTCTTGTAGCGGCCCAGTTCGCGCAGACAGTGCTCATGCAGATCGCCGATGTCGAGCGCGCCCTGCCCGTGCGCCACACGAGGCACGATGAAGGCAACGATCTCCTGCCCGTAGGCGGCATCCGGCACACCCACCGCCGCCGCATCCAGCACGCCGGGGTGTTTAAGCAACGCTTCATCGATCTCGCGCGGGGCGATGTTTTCGCCGCCCTTGATGATCAATTCCTTCGCCCGGCCATTGATGTAGAAGTAACCGTCGCTGTCGCGATAGCCGAGGTCGCCGGTGCGCAGCCAGCCGTCGGCGGTGAAGGCCGCGCGCGTCTCCTCAGTGCGCTTGTAATAGCCGCGCATGACCTGTTCGCCACGCAACACCAGTTCGCCGCACTCGTTGGGCGCGCATTCGCGGCCGTCACGGTCGATCACTTTCGCTTCACTGCCCGAAGGCAGGCCGATACTGCCGACTCTTCGACTCTCTGAATCGTATGGATTGCTGAACACGGGCGCGGCGGTTTCGGTCATGCCCATCGTCTCGATGATGCCGACGCCGAAGCGCGCCTCGAACGCGCGGTGATGATCGACTGGCAGCGCCGCCGACGCGCTGCGGCAAAACCTCAGCGCGGACAGGTCGACGGTGCACGCTTCATCGTTGTTGAGCAGATAGGCGACGATCGTCGGCACCACGTTGATCCATGTGCAACCGTGTCGCGCGACATCGCGCCAGTAGGTACGAGCGGAAAAGCGGGGGGTCATGACGACCGAGCCGCCGTGAAAGAGCGGCGCAAGCAGCGTCACGACAAGACCGTTGATGTGATAAAGCGGCAATGCGGCGAAGACCCGGTCGCCGGTGCCGAGCCGGTGTTCGCAGGAGATATTGCGAGCATTGGCCAGCAGGTTCCGATGGTCCAGCAGGACGCCTTTCGGTGCACCCGTGGTGCCGGATGTGTACATCAGCAGCGCCACGTCGCTCGCATCTGGCTCGCCGGTTTTCGACGCTTTGGAATCCCAGGCGTCGACAGATGGCACATAGCGCGAATCATTTGCCGATTCCGCTTGCAGGGCAGCAACACCGGCCGATTCCACCAGCGCAGGTTCGACACAAGCCAGCACAGACGCAACGGCCGCATCGGGCTCTGTGAGAATCAGCGCAACAGTGCGTGTAATGCCTTGCTCGCGCAACCCGGCGATCGCGTTCGACATAGCCGCGTATGTATCGCCGCAAACAAAGACCATGCGCGTGTCCGAATGCTCCACGATGTAGCGCAACTGCGACGGCTGGCACAACAGATTGAGTGGGTTGGCAATGAGCCCGCTGTACATCGCCGCAAGCAGCAGCCTTGCGGTATGGATACCATTGCCCATGAAGACCGAAACAACATCGCCGGCCTGCAAGCCCGCTTCGTGAAAGACCGTCTCAAGCGCGCGGCAGTCGTCGCGTAACGCCGCGAATGTCAGCGCGTCGGCACGAGCAGAAGCTTCACCGTCCTCATCGCATTCAGAGGCTGCCAGCAGGAACGGCTTGTCGGGATACTGTGCAGCGCGGGCATCAATCAGCGCGCGGATCGTGTGAGGCGCCTTCATTTGCCATACCTCCCGAAGAAATCCCCGAGTACGTCGTCCAGTTCGGGGACGCGCTCTTCGATCGGAAAGGCCACGCGCGTGATGTTCAGATAATGGTGAAAGTTGAGATTGCTCGAGAAATTGTTGCGGCCCCACGTTCCGCATCCCATCGACAGCGAAAACGGCAAGCCGTTATCGAAGTTGCCGCCGGTCGCGAGGCAGTGCGCCTGATTCACGATCACGCGCGCCACCGGCAGCGTCGAACCGAGTTGCACCGCTTGGCCCGAGTCGGAGGAATGCAGGCCGACCGAGTGCCCTGCTCCCATGTAGGCGTAGATACCGCACACGATGTCGGCAGCGGCATCGAAAGTCTCCGCGCGATAAACGGTCAGCACCGGCGCAAGCTTCTCGCCCGAGAACGGGTAGTCGGCGCCGAAGCCGGTTTCCTCCACCATCAGAAATGCGGGCTCACGTGCGGCAATGTCGTCGAGGCCCGCCGCCCGCGCAATCGACGCGGCCGAGCGCGCGGTGCAGTGTGCCGACAGCTTGCCGTTCGACCATAGAGCGGCCTGCAGTCGGGCCTTTTGCGCGGCGTCGAGCATCACGCCACCGCAAGCTGTCAGTTCGGCCAGCATGCCTGCGTACACCGCGTCTTCGATAACGACGCTGTTTTCCGACGAACAGCTCGTGGCGTTGTCGAACGTTTTCGAGCGTGCAATCTTGTGCGCTGCATCGTGCAAATCAGCCGACGCGGTGACGATC
>NZ_DASRSY010000146.1:0-4861 GCF_035656215.1 Paraburkholderia sp. | reverse complement strand
AAGCTAGGGTATTACCATTATACGACGCCCGCAGAGCGCATGATTCTACTCGGGAAGGGGCGGTTAGCGCAAATCGCGCTGCCGCCACCCTTGTCTACAAGGCGCACGGAGCGTCGTTCAGATAACGAAGTAGGTTAACTGAACGGCCGCACGCGTCACCACCATCAGCAGCACCTGCACGATTACGAACAGCAGAATCGGCGAGAGGTCGATGCCGCCGAGTTGCGGTACTACGCGGCGCAGCGGATTCAGGAACGGCGCGGTCAGCTGGTACAGGATCGGCATGGCCGGCGAGCGCGGATTGAGCCACGACAGCAGCGCCATCAGGATCGTCATCCAGATGATCAGATTCAGCGCCCACTTGATGAGCGTCAGCACCGCGACGATCAGCAGGGTCGGCGCGAGCGAAAGCGGATCGGCGCCCGTGAGCACCACCATCAGCACCACATAAATGATTGCCGCAAGCAGCGCCGCGACCAGGCTCGCCCAGTCGATGTTGCGCGTGCTGTGCAGGATGTGCCGCAAGGGCAGCACGATCCAGTTAGTGGCGTGCAGTACGGCGTTCGTAACGGGGTTGTACGGCGGCATGCGCACGACCTGCAGCCATGCGCGCAGCAGCAACGCGGCGCCGAACAGCGTAAAGACGGTATTGAGCAGAAAACGGGCGATATCGCCAAACATCTCGTGTCCTTATCCTTCGGATGACGGCCGTCGATCGGCCGCGGGGTGCCGGCGCTGACCGATCGGTGCACCGGCGGGTTCATTGGATTGCCTGCGCCATTCCCGCGGAAGGCGTGCTACGCGTCACAAATGGGGACGCAGTGGATCGATTTCCAGATGTTCGAGTCAGGTTAATTGGCGAACTGCATTCCGCCAAGCCGCACCCAGCCACCGGATATCACACAGAAATCTTGATTTCGCTGATCAGAATCGTGCCGTTGCCGCCGTCGGTGTAATTCGGGATGTCGGCAACCAGGCGCTCTGAGGCCGGTTTGAAGACCTTATAGAAGTCGTCCGCGCTATCGAACAGGAAGTGCCCCGCGGCAACGTACGGCGGTGGCGTTCCTGGCGGCCCGGCGTTGATGCCGACGTCGACCGACCAGCCTTTCAGCGAGGGCCCGAACAGCTTCGCCGCAAGCGGCATGTGCGTGACGCAGTAATAGTCCACGTCGAAGTGGCCGTTTTCCCGGTACGGATAGAGGATGCTGACCTTGATCATTGTGCGTTCTCGTCTGTTGGTCCCTAAGCGCGACGCTGGCGGATTGCGCGCGGCGCCGGACGTCACATTATCACGGCTTACTTGACGCTTGCACCTGCTGCGGCCTGATTCAGCGACCGGTTGAGCGATTCTTCCACCGCCTCGGCGATCGCCTCGATCGCGGCGGGCGGTTTGGCGCGGCGTTCGGCCAGTCCGACGGCACGCCGCGTCAGCAAACCGTACAGCGCGGCATGATCGCCGCCGAGTCCTTCCAGCAACGCCAACTGTTTCTCCACGACGCCCGTATCGCCCCGCGACACCGGGCCTGCGAGTGCATTGGACAGGCCTTTGTCGCGGGCGGTTTCGATGGTGCCGGAAAGCATGGGCAGCAGCGCGCGCAGCGCATCGTCTTCGGCAAAGCCCAGCGTGCGCCACAACGCTACGCATTCGGCGAGACTGCACAGTGCGAAGCTGGCGGCGTAATGCGCGGCGGCGTGATACAGCATGCGGCCGCCCGCTGGAATCGACAGAGGATGGCAGCGCAAGGCAACGGCCAGCGCCGTCAGTACGTCCTTGAGCGCACCATCGGCCTCGATTGTCACCGAGCAGCCGGCGATCCGTTCGACGTCGGTGAGCTCGCCGCTAAAGAGGTAGAGTGGGTGAAAGCCGCCGATCGAGGCGCCCTGGTCGCGCGCCGGGGCCAGCAAATCGACCGGCGAGGCGCCGCTGCAATGCACGAGCGCTTTGCCTTGTGGGCCGCTCGCCGCGTCCGCCGCGTACCTCAATGTGTGTGCTGTCGTACCGATGCTGTCATCGGGAACGGCTAAAAACACAATATCGGCGGCGTCGACGACGGGTTGTGGATCGTCGAATGCCGCGCAGTGCTCGATTTGACTGGCGAGCCGGTTGGCCGAGGCCGCTGTGCGGCTCGCCACCGCCGTGACGGGATAACCGGCGCGTGAAAAGCTTAGCGCGAGACAGCGCGCGAGCCGCCCCGCACCGATGAAGCCGAGGCGCGGCAGAGAGGGCTGGGACATGGTTGCGTGCTCCAGACGGGACATTTGAATGGGAAGCAGAAGTATCGCATCCACCCGGCAGTAGCGCGTCTCGGTACCGGCATTCCTCTGATCAGTTCGCGCGCGATATGGCGCGGCCGGTCGATCATCCGGTCGCATGCGCCCCGCGGGTCCGAAAACTGCTCACAATTTCTTCTTGATCTGGTTTGGCAGTCGCTGTTCCGGGGTTTTTCGTCTCGCAGTCAGATTCGGGAGGTAACGATGAATATTTTTTCTTACCGAAAGCACTTGCGGTTCTTGACGCATTCGCAGCGCCGTCGCTGGTGGGAACAGAAGAAGCGTTTGAAGCCACGCGTGCGCATCAGCGGCGCGTATGTCCCGCCCAACGTCTCCAGAGAATTCGCCTACGTGAAGGTAGGCTGAAAACACCGTCTGCTCGCGAATAAGAGATGCCCGGCGTGATTGCGCAGGGCATTTTTCATTTGGGCTGTCAGGATTGAAGCTAATTTGTAATCAAAGATTACTGACAAGTGAGTGCCCGCATCCGCAGGACCCACCAAGCAGCGGATTTGCGCCCACTCGACCGCTGGCAAGCCCTTGATTCTCAGCCCGTTACACCGCGTATCCGGCTGGCGCCGCGTGGACGCAAATTCCGACCTATTGCCGCCAATTGCAATTTGCAACAAATGCGAACATCTGTGCGCGGGCTTTTTCGATACATTGATTTCGTAGCATGCAAGGCATGCAAAGTCGGCGACCGTAGTGGGCCGCGCCAGGAGAATAAAAGTGAAAAAGATCGTTCCGTTTGTCGTTGCCGCCGCACTCGGCGTGGGGTTCGCTACTGCTGCAGAGGCGCACGTTTCCGTCGGTATCGGTATTGGCATTCCAATCGCGCCAGCGTATCCAGTTTATGCCGCGCCGCCGCCAGTCTATTACGCACCGCCTCCTCCGCCAGTGGTGTATGCACCGGGCTACTACGCGCCGCCGCCAGTCGTAGTGGGTGGGTATTATGGTGGCTACGGCCGTCCTTATTATCACCACGGCTATTACCGCGGTGGTTATTACGGCCACGGCTACGGCCACGGTTACTACCGCCGCTAATCGCGAGAAAAGGGCGGACAGGTGTTGACGGCGTAACACCGGCTTGATCGCCGGGTTACGCCGTTTGTATTTGTACGGCGACGTACCAAAGCACTGGCGAAGCTGGGAGAATGGCTGTTTCGCCACCGCTTTTGGAGAGTTTCGCCGATGCAAGCGCTTCCCGCTCCCACTTTCGACGACGTACTCGACGCCGCGGCGCGTCTTGAAGGCGTCGCCCACCGTACCCCCGTTCTAACCTCAAGCACGTTCAACGAACGCACGGGCGCGTCGGTGTTCTTCAAGTGCGAAAATTTTCAGCGCATGGGTGCCTTCAAGTTTCGCGGCGCCTACAACGCGATTTCGCATTTCGACGCGGAGCAACGCAAAGCGGGTGTGCTGACATACTCGTCCGGTAACCATGCGCAAGCGATCGCGCTATCGGCGCGCCTTGCAGGCATTCACGCGACGATCATCATGCCGCACGACGCGCCCGCTGCCAAAGTTGCGGCGACCAGGGGCTATGGCGGCGAAGTAATCAGCTACGACCGCTACACCGAGAATCGCGAAGAGATCGGCCGGCGGCTCGCCGAAGTGCGCGGCATGACGCTGATTCCGCCGTACGACCATCCGCACGTGATCGCGGGGCAGGGCACGGCGGTCAAGGAATTGATAGAAGAAACCGGCCCACTCGACATGCTGTTCGTTTGCCTCGGCGGCGGTGGACTGATCGGCGGCAGCGCATTGTCGGCGGCAGCATTGAGCCCGACGTGCACCGTGATCGGTATCGAACCCGAAGCGGGTAACGACGGCCAGCAATCGCTCGCGCGCGGCGAGATCGTGCATATCGACGCGCCGCGAACGATTGCCGACGGCGCTGCATCCACGCATCTCGGCGACTACACGTTCGCGATCATTCAGAAGCTGGTTGCGCGGATCGAAACGGTGAGCGACGAGCAGTTGGTCGAGACCATGCGTTTCTTCGCGCAGCGCATGAAGATCGTGGTCGAGCCGACGGGTTGTCTCGCCGCGGCTGCCGTGCTCAACGGCATCGTGCCGGTGAAGGGCAAGCGCGTGGGCGTGGTGGTGAGCGGCGGCAACGTCGATCTGGCGAAGCTGCCGCAGTATCTGGCCTGATCGGCCTCAAGCTGCACGGCGTGCGCTGCGCACGTTGAAATCGACGGAAGACGGCTCGCCACGGCGAGCCGTTTTTTTTTAACTCGCAACCTGCTTGGCGGTCTGCACGATCAGATCGCGATACCCGTTCACGATCACGCTATACGAGAAGTACGCGAACAGCAGCGCGGACAACACATGGCACGCGCGCAGCAAGCCGGTGCCGGCGCGTTTGCGTCCGTGGCTGCCGAGTCCGCAGATAAAGATTGTCCAGCACAAGCCACCGAGGAAGAAGCCGCCGAGGAACACTGGCGCAGTCGTCACACTGGTCGCACCGGCTTTCGCGATTAACGCACCGCCCACGGCCGCGAACCACAGAATCGCCGAAGGCGACGACATCGCCAGCAACGCGCCGCGCAAGAAACCGCGCCACGGGGAAAGATGCTGCGCTTTG
>NZ_DASRSY010000145.1:0-18441 GCF_035656215.1 Paraburkholderia sp. | reverse complement strand
GCAACGCGAGATGTCCCGTCACATTCTTGAGCGTTTTTTCGCGCGTCAGCACCGTCGAATAATCGAGCCAGCCGAGGCCCGCGCTCGTTCCGGGTGCACCTTCCACGCCGTACGGATCGGCCACTTCGCGTCCGAGCATCTGCATGCCGCCGCAAATCCCGATTACGCGCCCGCCGTAACGTAAATGCCGTTGCAGCACCGCATCCCAGCCTTGCGCACGCAGAAAAGCCAGATCGCCCGGCACATTCTTCGAGCCCGGCAGGATGATCAGATCGGCGTGCGGAGGCGGCGTGCCGCTTCGCACGTAATGGAAATCGACCTGCGGATGCGCGCGCAGCGCGTCGAAATCGGTGTGATTGCTGATGTGCGGCAACACCGGCACGACCACCCGCAACATCCGGCCCGTTTCGCTGCTTTGCGCAGCGCGCAGTTCGGGCGGCAGCATGTCTTCGGCATCAAGCGTCAGACCGTGCAGGTAAGGCACCACGCCGAGCACCGGCTTGCCGGTTTTCGCTTCGAGCCAGTCGAGCCCAGGCTTGAGCAGACTGACGTCGCCGCGAAAGCGATTGATGATGAAGCCGCACACACGCGCCTGCTCGCTTTCCGACAGACACGCGAGCGTACCGGTCAGATGCGCGAACACCCCGCCGCGGTCGATGTCGGCCACCAGCACGACCGGACAGTCGACCGCTTCGGCGAAACCCATGTTGGCGATATCGCGGTCGCGCAGATTGATCTCGGCGGGACTGCCCGCGCCTTCGACGAAAATCGTGTCGTACGCCGCTTGCAGACGCGCATACGATTCCAGCACGGCTTCGAATGCGACCGGCTTGTAGTCGTGATACGCGCGTGCATCGAGATTCATGCGTGCCTTGCCGTGGATGATCACTTGCGCGCCGCGGTCGCTCATCGGCTTGAGCAGCACCGGGTTCAGATCGGTGTGCGCGGCAATGCCCGCGGCCACCGCCTGCAAGGCCTGCGCGCGGCCGATCTCGCCGCCGTCGACCGTGACCGCGCTATTGAGCGCCATGTTCTGCGGTTTGAACGGCGCGACCCGCACGCCGGCGCGCCGCGCCAGCCTGCACAAACCCGCGACAAGCGTGCTCTTGCCCGCATCGGACGTGGTGCCCTGAATCATCAGCGTGCCGCGCGGCACAGGTACGGCGTCATGCGGGTTCGAAGTCGTGGTCACGGAATATCGGGCTCGGCGGTGGATAGGCAATGAAGTGACAACTAAGCGGCAACGACGCCGTGATACGCAATAGCGCGGTACCCCAGCGAATCCTCAATGCAGCGATTTGAACGCGGCATTATCCCATCGTGCCGGCGCGCGCTGCACGCCGGTACAATCACGCGATGATTCCCCGCGACCTCACCTTCGTTCTCGGCGGCGCCCGTTCGGGCAAGAGCGTGCACGCCGAACAACTGGCGAACAACAGCGCCCTTCCCGTCACGTACATCGCCACTGCGCGCGTGGCTGACGACGCCGAATTCAGCGCGCGCATCGCGCATCATCGTGAGCGGCGTCCGGCGCATTGGGCTTTGCAGGAAGCAGGTGTCGATCTCGCCGGCGTCGTGACGCAAATCGACATGCCTGACCACTGCATTCTGATCGACTGCCTGACGCTGTGGCTCGCCAATCTGCTGTGTCCGCCTGACGGCGACGGCTTGCCAGTCGATCACTATCACGCACACTTTGCCGCTTTCGAAGCGGCGCTCGTCAACGCCAAAGGCAAGATCATCGTGGTCAGCAATGAAATCGGCCTGGGCGTCGTGCCGCTCGGCGCGGAAACGCGCCTCTATGTCGACGAACTCGGGCGGCTCAATCAGCGCGTCGCCGCGTTGAGCACCCAGGTCACGATGATGGTCGCAGGCTTGCCGCTCGCCCTGAAAACAGCAGGCAGTACGTGATGCTGTCGCTCCCTCTGATCGTTACGCTGGCAACGGCGGGCGTTGCCGTCGACCGTTGGCTCGGTGAGCCGCGCACCGCGCATCCGCTAGTCGGTTTCGGCAAATGGGCGAAGCGCCTCGAAACGCGCTACAACACCGGCCGACGCTTGCGGCTCAAGGGGCTGCTCGCGTGGTCGCTGGCGGTCATCCCGCCGGTGCTGATCGCCTGGTGGCTCGTCGCCGTGCTGCCGTTTTTCGCGGCCTGCGCGGTGCACGTCATGTTGCTGTGGTTCGCCCTCGGCGCACGCAGTCTGCACGATCACATTGCGCCGATTGCGCAGGCACTGGCGAAACGCGACCTGACGCAAGCGCGTCTCCTGACCGCGCGCATCGTGTCGCGCGAAACCGCTCATGCCGACGAAGCGGCGCTGTCGCGCGCCGCCGTCGAATCGGCACTGGAAAACGGCAACGACGCGATTTTCGGCGCGCTGTTCTGGTTCGCGATCGCGGGCGGTCCGGGCGCGCTAGGGTTTCGTCTGGCCAACACGCTCGATGCCATGTGGGGCTATCGCACGCCGCGCTATTTGCGCTACGGCTGGGCCGCCGCGCGGATCGACGATGTGCTCAACTGGATTCCCGCTCGCCTCACCGCGGTCAGCTATGCGTTGCTCGGCGACACGCGCACCGCGCTGCGTTGCTGGCGCGAACAGGCACCGCGTTGGGACAGTCCGAACGCCGGGCCGGTCATGGCGTCGGGCGCGGGCAGTTTGAACGTGTTGATCGGCGGCCCCGCGGTGTATCACGGTGTGCTTGAACACAGACCGGCGCTCGGCTTTGGACATCCCGCGAAGGCAAGTCATGTCACGGCGGCCTTGATGCTGGTCGAACGCACGGTCATTCTCTGGCTAGCGGTGCTGATCGTGCTGGCTCTGCTGAGTGTGCCCTTTCATGGTTGATCGAACGACCGGTCATCAAGCGGATACTGGCACCGCGTTCAACGCCGTGGTTCACGGCGGCAATCTGCACGAAGCCGCCGAGCGTTACGGCATTCCGTACGCGCAATGGCTCGACCTGTCGACGGGTATCAATCCGCACGGCTATCCGGTGCCGCCGGTTCCCGCCGATGCGTGGCGCCGCCTGCCCGACGAAGGTGACGGCTTTGCCGCCTGCGCCGCGCGTTACTACGGCGCGCGCGACGCCGCGCATGTGCTGCCCGTGGGGGGAAGCCAGGCGGCGATTCGCGCGCTGCCCTCGCTGCTGCCACGCGGCCAGGTGGGCATCGCGACGCTCACGTACAGCGAATATGCACCCGCATTCGAGCGGGCCGGACATGAGGTCGCGCCACTGCATGTGTCCTGGGAAACTTTGCCCGACACGCTCACGCATGTGGTCGTCGTGAATCCGAACAATCCGACCGCTGAGCATCTGGGCGCCGGCCAACTGCTGCACTGGCATACGCAACTCGCCGCACGCGGCGGCACGCTACTGGTCGACGAAGCTTTCGCCGATACGATGCCTGCGGCGTCGCTCGCGGCAAGCACCCATCGCGGCGGCTTGATCGTGTTGCGTTCGCCGGGGAAATTCTTTGGGCTTGCCGGTGTGCGTGCGGGCTTCGTACTCGGTGCGCCGGCTTTGCTCGACGCATTGCGTCGTACGCTCGGAGCGTGGACGGTCAGCGGTCCGGCTCGTCATGCTGTCAAAACCGCGTTTGAAGATGAATTGTGGCAACAGCAGATGCGTATGCGGCTCGACGCCGAAAGCGCCCGTCTGGTGAATCTGTTGCGTGCACAAGGTCTTGCCACCCACAGCACGCCGCTCTTTGCATGGACCGACGACGCGCGCGCCGCCGCGCTGCATGAAGCATTGGCACAACGTGGCGTGTGGACACGGCTCTTCTCGGCATCGGGCAGTGTGCGCTTCGGGCTGCCCGCGAGCGACGCGGAATGGGCACGTCTCGAAGAGAGTTTGCGCGAGGCTGTCCGATGATTCGACTGCAGCGCTTCGCTATCGCTGCAGCACTTTACGCGAGCACGCTGCACGCGCACGCCGCAATCACCGTCACTGACGACACCGGCGCAACCGTCACCTTGCCCGCGCCCGCACAGCGCGTCATCAGTCTTGCGCCGCATGTCACCGAATTGCTCTATGCCGCGGGCGGCGGCGCGAAACTGGTCGGCGCCGTGTCCTACAGCGACTATCCGCCTGAAGCGAAGCAACTGCCGCGCGTTGGCGACAACAAGGCGCTCGACCTCGAGCGGATTGTCGCGTTGAAGCCCGATCTGATCGTCGTGTGGCGGCATGGTAATGCGCAGCGGCAACTTGATCGCCTGCGCGAAATGCATGTGCCACTGTTCTTCAGCGAACCGCATCATCTCGACGACGTTGCCGTGTCGCTGACCAAGCTCGGGCAATTGCTCGGCACTTCGCCGACCGCCGATGCAGCGGCGGCCGCATACCGCCAGGACATCGCGCGATTGCGCACGCAGTATGCGAGCCGTGCGCCTGTCAGCGTGTTCTACCAGGTATGGGATCAGCCGTTGATGACGCTCAACGGCGAACACATGGTGAGCGACGTGATTGCGCTATGCGGTGGCCGCAACGTGTTTGCGAAACTCGAACCGCTGGTGCCGACCGTCTCGACCGAAGCGGTGCTCGCAGCGAATCCGGAAACGATCGTCACCACCGCGCCCGGCGCCACCAAACCGGACACGACTTTGCCGCAACTGGGCACATGGCGAGCGTGGCCGAGTCTGACGGCGGTGGCGAACAACAATCTGTTCGCCATCGACGGCGATCTGATCAATCGGCCGGCTCCGCGTATTGCGCAAGGCGCGAAGCAGATGTGCGAAGACCTGGAACTGGCGCGCTCGCGCAGGAAGAGCGGCGCACAGTGATGCCGCGGCGAAAGTCGTGAAGCGGAAAGCACTGCATTACCGTGAGACGGCGTCTGCTCGCTTGAACGGCCAACGCTCGAATTCGGAAAGACGTAACCGGTAGCGCGCGACGTTGCCAAGATAGAGGTGATCGAGATCGGACTGGATCGCATCAACGAACGAAGACAAATCGTTCGCGTCCACCAGATCCTGCGCGAGTGTTTCGATCTCGCCGCGCGTGCCGGCAACGCCGCCGCGAATCACCTCCTGCACCACCTGTATCAACGCATTGCGATACTTGAGCCGGAACGCGTCCGGCTCGCCGATCGATTGGCGAATCGCCAGATAGCGCTGACACGAGCGTTCGTATGCCCAAATGAAAACATCGCGTAGCAGATCGACGCGATTGGTTTCATAAACGCCGAGCGTGCCCTCGATATACGCCTTTTCGGGAACGTCGACGAACGACAACGGACACAGGTTCTGCCGGATTAACGGAATGTTCGCAGTCAGACGCGAGACCCGTTTGTTGACGTCTTCGAATGGCTGCAGATAGGGCAGGTGCACCATGCTGAAAAAAGCCTGCTCGAAAGGATCGTCAATTTGTGCCGCCTTGTTCAGCAGTGCCTGAAAGCACTCCGCGATCTGCTGCGGCACGGCGAGCGGGAAAAATACGGTGCCGCTGATCTCCACTTCGCGCTCACGCAAACGGCCACTGGCAAATGGGTCCGACATCAGGTTGTCGGAGAGAATTGCGTGAAGGTTCAGCACGGTGAAGCGGTTGAAGCCCACCTCATCAGCGCTCTCGACAATCATCTCGATCGCGGCCTTGTGGTTGAGGATCATCTGCGTTTCCTGAGCCTCCTTGCCTTCCGCAATTTGCCCCTGCTCGATCAGCCGCACCGTATCGAGCCGCGTGTACGTATTGCCCTCGAGTCGCGACGACGCCCACGACAAATCGATCAGAAGCCGGCTCATGATGTCGCGCGCGTACGTACCGGCCGGCCGCGCATCCGCCGACGTGCGCCCCCATTCGTGCAGTCGTTCGCGCTGTACCTGCGATAGATACGCGTCCTGATTGGGACGATAGCGCTCCAGAAACGCGCGGTTGTAGCCAACAGGCCGACGCTCGTGCAGCGGCTTGTTCACCGCTGCGCGAACTTCCAGACCTGTCGCCGACACCGGCACGTAGGCTTCGCCGGCCGTGCTTGCGCCTGCAAGGGCTTGAGAAGGAGAAGCGACGTTGCCGAAAGCCGAACCCTGCTTATAAGCGACCGCCCGGCCTGCGCCCTCTGATGTGATCCGGCCGGCTTCCAGCAACACGTCAAGGCGACGTTGCAGCGTGCGGCGTGGCATTGGATGCCGCCGTGCGGCAAGTGCCACGGCGAGCGCGCGGACGCCCTGCCCCTTATCGCTTGTCGCGATAAGTTGCTCGATCAGATCCAATTCCCGTTTGATTCCGCTGCTGTTCATGCGCGCCACCGTAGAGCCAATGTGGCGCGATTAGTCTTATTCGCGCCACTTTTCTCATATTATTGTGGCACAAATCGAGTTAATCGCGCCACTTTCAGTCCAAAAAGTGGCGCGATTTTGGGTTTTCGCGACAAAACTTACAAAAAAGTGGCGCGAATGTCGCCGAGACTGGCGCAATTCGCAGCCGGCGGCACACGCCGCAAGTCACCTCCTCCAAACCCTTCACGCATTCCACCTCACCAACGACCACTGCTGCACCTGCTCATCCCTGCGCAACCACACAACTCCGGTCATCTCCAGCGACCAGCGCAGACTGCGTTCCAGCGGCACGTCCAGCACCAGCGACGCGATCGTCCGCATCACCCCGGCATGCGTCACCACATACGCAGGCGACAGCTCACGCGTCTGCGCGAACGCGTCGAACCACGCCCGCACCCGCGCGACGAATTGCGCGACGCTCTCGCCGCCATGCGCCCGCGCGTGCTCGAAGTTAGCCGCCCAATCGTCGAGCAAGCCGCGATCGATCGCATCCCAGCGCTGCTGCTCCCAATCGCCGAAGTCCATCTCTTTCAGACGATCGTCATGACTGAGCGCGCAACCGAAATCGTTCGCCATGACCGCTGCCAGCGTCGCGCAACGCGTCAGCGGGCTCGACATCAGCACACGCGGCGGCGGCACCTGCAAGGTCGCAAGTTTCAGTGCAAGGGCACTCGCGGATATTTCGACGTCTTCGGCAAGCGCCACGTCGCTGTGGCCGTAGCACACACCGGAATCGAGCGCGACGGCAGGATGACGAATCAGAACGATATCCATGCGAGCCCCACGAGGTAGATGCTCAGTTCAAAGATCTGTTGCGCGAAGCCGAGGCAGTCGCCGGTGTAGCCACCGATGCGCCGGACGAAATAGCGGCCCAATGCAAAGCGCAGTGCGACCAGGACGGCGAGCGTCATACACGCGAAGCGCCAATTCGGCGAATCGAGCCAGTTCGGCCAGAGCAGCAATGGCAAACCGAACACGGCCGCGCAGAGCAACGCGGGACCGCTCAAGCGCTGCGCAACCGGTTTGGCTTTGCCTTCGGCACGCACATAGTCGAGTGTGGCCAGATAGCTGATTGCAAACACGCGGCTCGCCGCATGCGCTGCAATCATCAGACTTGCGGCGCGCACCGGCGGCAACGCAGCGAGCGTTTGCCACTTCAATGCGAGTGCGACCACGAGCGCGATGGCGCCGAAAGCACCGATGCGGGAATCATGCATGATGCGCAGCACGTCCTCGCGCGTATAGGCGCCACCGAACGCATCGATGCAATCGGCAAGCCCGTCCTCGTGAAACGCGCCGGTAACGAGAAGCGACACAGCCATCGACAGCAGTACCGCCACGCCCGCCGGAAAGACATGCAACGCCGCGAGATAAACCAGCGCGCTCAATCCGCCGATCAATAGACCGACAAGCGGAAAATAACGCGCCGCCGCATTCAGATAGTGCGGCTCAAAACCGACCCAACGCGGCACCGGCACGCGCGTGAAATAGCCGAGCGCCGTGAAGAAATAGCGTAGTTCAGTGAGCGGGTTCATGAGCGAGCGCGGCGCATGCTTCTACATGGCGGCACTTTGTATGACAGCGCCTTTGACAGATCACACATCGCGATTCGCGACGCCGGCCGATTCGAAGCTCGCCATTTCGTTGACGAACGCTACCGCCGCGCGCAGCAGCGGCACTGCGAGCACCGCGCCGGTGCCTTCGCCGAGACGCATATCGAGCGAGAGCAATGGCAGCGCGCCGAAATGATCGAGCATGCGCCGATGCCCCGCCTCGTTCGACGCATGCGCGAACACGCAATATTCGCGCACCTCCGGTGCGAACGCATCGGCCACCAGCAATGCCGAAGTCGCGATGAAGCCGTCGACAAGGATCGTCATACGGGCTTGCGCAGCGGCGAGATACGCGCCCGTCATCATGGCGATTTCGAAACCGCCGAAAGTGGCGAGCACGTTGAGCGGATCGTTGGAAACGGCGTGATGCGCGAGCGCCGACGCGAGTACGTTGCGTTTTTTTGCGAGCCCCGCGTTGTCGAGACCGGTCCCACGGCCGACGCATTCGTCGATCGGCACGCCGCACAGGCGGCTCATCAGACACGCGGCCGACGACGTATTCGCAATGCCCATTTCGCCGAAGCCGATCACATTGGTGCCGAGCGCCGCGTGATGCCGCACGCGAGCCGCGCCTGCCTGCATCGCGGCAAGCGTCTGTTCGTGCGTCATCGCGGGTTCGTGTGCGAAGTTGCGCGTGCCGGCCGCAACCGGAATGTCGATCAGACCTTCAGTCGACGGCAGCGGCGTCGCAATACCTGAGTTGACCACTTCGAGCTCGACGCCCGAGACGCGGCTCAAGGCATTGATCGCCGCGCCGCCCGCGAGAAAGTTAGCGACCATTTGCGCGGTCACCGCTTGCGGATAGGGGCTGACGCCTTCCTGCGCAATACCGTGGTCGCCGGCGAACACGATCATCGCCGGACGTTCGACCGTGGGGTGCGTGATCCGCTGGATCAACCCCATCTGGCGCGCAAGCGCCTCGAGCCGCCCAAGACTGCCGGGCGGCTTGGTCTTGGTATCGATGATGTGTTGCAGTTCGGCACGCAGCGTTTGATCGAGCGGTTCGACTTCGGTCAATCCCGACAAACCTGGCAAAGAAGTCATAGACGTTTCTAAAAGAGAGAATGTTTTGATGAAGCGGTTAGCTTGCCGGTGTGTCATAGCCCGCAGGCGATTCGTGACGCAAGCGCGGCGCGGGAATCAGCGCCTCATGCTCGCCGTCGCGAATCAGAATCAGCGGATAACCGAACGCGCGGCTCGTCAGCGTGGGCGTCAGCACGTCGTGCACCGGTCCAGCATACGCGCCGCCGTTGCCGTCGAGCAGCAGCGCATGCGTCGCGAAGCGGCGCGCGAGGTTCAGGTCGTGACACGAAAACACCACTGTACGCCGAGGCTCGTGCGTCCAGGCGGTCAGGGCTTCGAGACAGTCGATCTGGTGGTGCAAGTCCAGATGCGAGAGCGGTTCGTCGAGCAGCAACAACTGCGCCTCCTGGCACAACACCGCCGCCAGCGCGACGCGTTGCCGTTCGCCGCCCGAAAGCGACAGGACGTCGCGCGCAGCGAATGTGGCGAGACCCAATGCGTCCAATGCAGCGTGCGCGGCCGCACGATCGCCCTCGCCCTCCCAACCCCAGCCGGTCAGATGCGGAAAGCGGTTCAGCATCACGATATCGAGCACGCTCGCGCTGAACGCGTCCGCGGCACTTTGCGGCATCAGCGCGCGACGCTGCGCGAGCGGCAACGGCGGCCAGTCGGCGAGACACACGCCGTCGAGTTCGACATGTCCCGCCGCGGGTTGCGCCAAACCGGCGAGCGTGGATAGCAAGGTCGTCTTGCCTGCGCCGTTGGGCCCGGCGACACACCAGATCTCACCTGCGTAGAACGTATGCGTGAACGCGTCGAGCAAGGTGCGCATGCCCGCACGCAAGGTCAGGCGTTGCGCGCTGAGCGCCGAATGCGGGGCGTGGTGTGCATTCATCATCGGCGCCTGCGCAACAGCATCCACAAGAACACCGGCACGCCGACGATCGACGTGATCACGCCGACCGGCAATTGCCCCGGCGCAATCACGGTCCGCGCGATCAGGTCCGCGCCCATCACCGCGACGCCGCCACCGAGCGCCGCAGCGGGCAGCAGCATGCGCTGATCGTTACCGAACGCGAGCCGCAGCATGTGCGGCACCACCAGACCGACAAAACCGATCGTGCCCGCCGTGGTCACCGCCGCCGCGGCCGCCAGCGACGCCACCAGGTACACGCGCAAGCGCAGCGGCATCACGGCGACACCGAGCGCCTGCGCGGCGGCGTCGCCTCGCAGCAGCACATTCAGACGCGGCGCAACGGGCACGATCGCCACCAGCACAACGACGAGCGCAGCGAGCGCCGTCCACGGCATCGCGCCACCGTTCAGATCGCCGGTCAGCCAGAACAGCATGCCGCGCAGACGATTGTCCGGCGCGAGATTGAGCAGCAAGGTAATGACGGCGCCCCAACCGGCTGCGATCACCGCGCCGGTCAACAGCAAACGCGGCGACGTATCCTGCGGCTCGCCGCGCCACAACTCGCGGCGCGCGAGGCCAAGCACCAGCAGGATCGATACGAAAGCACCGGCGAACGCGCTGGCGTCGACGATCCACCACGCGCAACCGGCGATCATCGCGACCAGCGCGAACGTCGCCGCGCCGCCCGACACGCCTAACACGTAGGGTTCGGCCAATGGATTGCGCAACAGCACTTGCAGCAGCGCACCCGCCAGCGCAAGCAGCGCACCGCATGCGAAACCCGCGACCGCGCGCGGCAAGCGCAGCTTACGCACGATCTCACCGGCGAGATCGGCAGACTCGATATGCGCCCCGTGCGACGGAACGAGCGCCGCCAGCACGCGCGCCGGCGCAAGCGACACGCTGCCGAGCGCGAGCGACGCCAGCAGCACAGCCAGTGCGACTCCCGCGAGCGCGAGCCAGATCGCGGCCGCGCGCTTCGCGCTCATCACGCGTAGCGTGGTCGTGGGCATCGGGCTCGAGCCTCGGTTCATCAGCGCCTTCTCACGCACGTATGTTCGTCACTGCTGCTGCCAGCCGATCGTGACATACGCACCGCGCCGCGGCGAGTTATACGAGTAGGCCGTTTCATAGTCCTTGTTCAACAGGTTCTGGATTTGCGCGGCCACGTACCACGCCTTTGTGATGTTGTAGCGCGCCGACAGATTCACCACACCGTAGCCGCCCAGTGTGCCGCTGCTATCTTCACGGGCGCCGCTGACGATCCACTCGCCGCCGACACGCCACCCCGCAATGCGGCGGTTCACCGCCAGCGAGGCGAAGCGCCGTGCACGCCGCACGAGATCGGTGTCGCTATCGAGATCGACCGGATTTTGCAGCGTCACCGACGCGCGCACATCCGTCTTGCCCACATGGCCGCTCCACGATCCTTCGAGCCCCTGCACCTTCGCACGGCCGACGTTCTCGGCCAGATAAATGCCGGGCGTCACCTGCCGGTAGTCGATCAGATTCGAATAACGCGTCTGAAACGCGCTCAGACGCATCACGCCAAGCGCATGCGATGCGTACTGCAGCGCTGCTTCGATCGAATGGCTGCGCTCGGGCTGGATCGACGAATTGCCGCTGATCGGGTAGTACAGATCGTCGAAGCTCGGCGCACGGAACGAATCCGAATAGCTTGCAGTCGCCTTCCAATGCTCGGTGAGGTCGAAACCGTAGCCGAGATAGTAACTGTTCGCCCCGCCGAAATCGGAATACTGATCGTGCCGCACATTGGCCTGAATATGATTGCGTCCAAAGCGCCCTGTATAGCCGACAAAGCCCGAATCCACATGCCGGTCGGGCGCCGCGAACGTATCCGAGTCGAGGCTCTGATCGAGATGCTCATAGCCGACCTGCAGTTTCTGTTGCGCGGCGAGCGCGAAATCGTTTTGCCACGTGTACTGGCGATTGTCGGTATCGAAGCGGCCGTTGTAGATGCCATTGGTATTCGACACGCTGCGGTCGTCGCCTTCGGAAACCACGAAGTGCGTGGTCCACCAGTCGGTCAGCTTGCCGTTCGCGAACACCGACACCTGGCGCACTTTGCTATACAGGTTGTTCAGATCGGCCGGCACGCCGTACGCGTTGTCGTAGCTGTTATTGCCGTTCGACTGGAAATAGGTGACGCCCGCATCCCACCTGTCGTTGAACTTGTGGCGCAGCGAAGCCGAGAGGCTTTCGTTCAGATAGCCGTTCGCATTCGGATTCGCGCTGGGCGCCTGTGCCGGATTGAGCGACGAGAAGCCGTCGTCTTTCGAGCGCGCGAGCGAGATGCTGAAGGTCGTGTTGCCGTCTTTGTCCAGCGCGCCGTTCACGCCCACCTGCTGCGTTTGCGTGTGATAACTGCCGTAGCCCACCGAAAAATTGAAGCGCGGAGGATGGTCACCGCCGTCTTTAGTGAACACCTGTACCACGCCGCCGATCGCGCCGGAGCCATAAAGCGCGGACACGTTGCCGTTCACGACTTCGACGTGGTCGATCTGGTCGAGCGGAATCTGCGCGAGTTGTGGTGTGCCCAGACTCACCGAATCGACCCGCACGCCGTCGATCAGCAAAAGCGATTGCGTCGGCGATGCGCCGCGCAGAAACAGGCTCGCTGTGGAACCCGGGCCACCGGTGCGCGAAATTTGCGCACCGGGCGCGAGTTGCAGCAGACCTGGCAAATCGGCCGCGGTCGTATCGGCGATGTCCAGCTGATCGAACAGCGTGGTCTGCGGGATCGCATCGGCGAGCGGCTGCGGCCCGCGCTCCGCGGTAACTACAACGGGCGACAACACCGCGGGGGACGAATCCACAGCCCCCGAATCGGCAGAGGCAGATGAAGACGGCGACGAAGAAGAAGCAGCTTGAGCATGCACGACGAGCGGCAGGCTCGCAAAGGCGAGCAACGCCGCGCGAGCGATTGGGGACAGCATGGGGTGGTATTCCTGTGGATAGCGTGCGCGGCCCGCTTCCCCGCGGGCCGATGCGTAACGAGGCGCCCGCGCTATTTTACGTTTGCGTGGGGCGATCCTCTCCCTCTGGCCGGTATCCGGGCTGGCGACACATCGATCCCGCCTTCCCACGCGTGACGCGCAGTGGCACACTCGTATGTTCAGCTTCAAACACGCGATCAGGATCGACCTGCATGACGTATGCGGTCGCTTACCGTTGCGGGGGCAGCGCAGGTTCGCGCGTTCTGGCGAGGCGCGCGCCCTGCTTCCCGTTTAACTGCGCGCACTATGGAAAAGCACGCGCGGGCACCAGAGTGCGGCCAGTTTAGGAGCGGCCCTCGAGTCCGTCAAGAATGGTTAATCCGCGCGCAATCTGTTCTGTTATGTGCAGGTTATTGTCCGATGCACGCGTCGTTTTTCATCATATGGTCGATAAAAGCCTGCACAAAGCGATGTTGTTACGTCTCGAAACGAGACAATTGTCGGAACCTGCGACATTCCGCGCTAAAATGCGATGTCTTTAGAGGACGCAGCAGATGCTCACCGAACTCGAAACACTTTCACAGAATATCGGCAAGCTGATCACGATCAGCCAACGCCACAATGAAGCGCGGCTCGCGCTCGAAGATCAGCTCGCCCAAACGCGTGCCGAAGCCGAGGCCACGCGCACTGAACTCGCGTTGATGCGCGAGGAGCGCGATGCACTGCAAGCGGAACGCGACGCGCTGTCGGCAAAGATCGACGACGCACAGGTACGCCTGAATGCGATCCTCGAAAAGCTGCCGCGGGCTCGTGCGCACAGCGAGCCGGACAATCAGCTCGATCTGCTCGAGGCCGCGCCGCAAGAGGTCGAAGCGGAGAGCGACGCCACCCGCCATGGAGAAAATGCATGACCACCAAGCAGATCGAAGTATCGATTCTCGGCGTGCCCTATCGCCTCGCCTGCTCGCCGGAAACGGAAGGCGCGCTGCTTGAAGCGGTTGCACGCGTCGACGCCGAGATGTCGAAGATCCGCAACAACAGCAACGTGCGCGGCACGGATCGCATTGCCGTCATGGCTGCGCTGTCGCTGGCATCGGAACTGCTTAAGCTGCAAAGCAGCGTGCGACACGGAGAAGCATTTCCTGCCGAAGAAATCCGGCGTACAATGCATCAAATGAACGAACAACTGGGTACTGTGATTCAGCAGTACAGCATGCAGTAAGTACCCAGCAGTCTCGAATAATTTCAAGTAGCCGGTCCTGAGATCGGCTGCGAATTCAAGCGGAATGCATGAGCAAAGACTCACGTAAACAATTGAGTTCAATCGGTTTGTCTTCCCTGCCTGGTTCGCCAAGGTCATATATTCCTTGAACCAATGCCATGTGCACGGTTGTGGAAATTTGTAGCACGGGTGTGCGCGTCACTCTGTCTGATGTACCCGAAGTGCTGCTAACTGCGACCAATTCTGAACCCCCGGTTCAGGATGCCGGCCTAGCGGCTAAGGTGGGGATCTTATTCAAAACGGCATCGAACTTCGGTTCGGTGCCGTTTTTCTTTGGGTCTCGGTTTTTCTTCTGTATTCTCAAACCTTTAACGTTCAATTCGATTCATGCGCTACTGGCTAATGAAGTCCGAACCGGACGAAGCAAGCATCGACCATCTCGCCCAGGCACCGCAACACACGTTGCCGTGGACCGGCGTGCGCAACTATCAGGCACGCAACTTCATGCGCGACATGATGCAGGTCGGCGACGCTGTGCTGTTCTATCACTCGAGTTGCCCTGAGCCCGGCATTGCGGGGCTCGCGGAGGTGTCGTCCACCGCCTATCCGGACCCCACTCAATTCGATAAGAAGAGCCCCTACTACGACCCTAAGTCGTCGCAGGAAACGCCGCGCTGGCTACTCGTCGATGTGGTGTTCAAGAAGAAGATCCCGTTGATTCCGCTTTCCGCACTGCGCGAGCATGAGGAATTGAAGGACATGCGCGTACTCGCGAGAGGCAACCGTCTGTCGATCACGCCGGTAACCGAAGCCGAATGGCGCTTCATCACCAAACGTCTTGCTTGACGTTGCATACGCACATGCGACCCGCTGCTGCTGCAATCATGTGCAAATCTGCGCGCGGATATAGGCAAACGTTGAGCACACGTCAAATTAGGGAACCAAGCCCAGGTTACAAGCGCCTAACGGACTCGCAAACGTCGTGCCATTGCACGGTGTTCGCTCCAATCGTGCACAAACCTGTTCCAGCAAGGAGTCCAAGAATGACGAAAAACACCGCACGTGCACTCGCTCTCGCTCTCGTATGCGCCGCCCCTGCCGCGCTCGCCCTGACGCCGGCCATGGCCCGCGCGCAAGGCGTGACGCAGTATCAGCCCGCGGGTGTGCTGTCGCTGAATGCACAAGCAAGCGCGGAAGTGCCGCAAGACGTCGTCGATATCACGCTGTTCTATGAGCAGGAAGCGAGCGATCCGTCCGCGCTCACCTCCACACTGAATCAGCGCGCCGATGCGGCGTTGCAAAAAGCCAAGGGCGTGAACGGCGTAACGGCCCGCACCGGTTCCTTCTCGATCTACCCGTCCACCGACCGTGACGGCCGCATTTCCGCATGGCGCGGCCGTACGGAAGTCGTGCTCGAATCGCACGACTTCGCCGCGGCGTCGAAACTCGCGGGTCAGATGGCATCGATCATGCAGGTCGGCAACGTGCAGTTCTCCCTGTCGCCCGAAGCGCAGCGTGCTGCTGAGCAGAAGCTCACCGGCGAAGCCATCAAGTCGTTCCGCGAGCAGGCGGCTTCGTCGGCGCAGGCGTTCGGCTACAGCAGCTACTCGATTCGTGAAGTCAACGTTGGGCACAACGGCGTCATGCCGCGTCCGATGATGATGATGAGCGCACGCGCCATGAGCGCCGATGCGAAGGCATCCGCTCCAGTGCCGCTCGAAGGTGGTACGTCGACCGTGACGGTCAACGTGTCCGGCTCGGTGCAGATGAAGTAACGCGTTTTACGCTTGATGTGCTGCTTTGAGGCAGTAAAGTAACAAGCCACGGCATGCCGTGGCTTGTTTATTGGTCGCTCACTACGATAAAACGTAGCGGTCAGTTCACGCTAACCGACCGTAACGGTTCGCCCTGCGTCGACGATAAAACCGCATCCACTACGATAAACCGCAGCGCTCAGTTCGCACCGACCGCTTGCCCCGATTTACGCCGTGCACGGCGATAGGACCACACCAGTACGCCGATGCCAACGAGGATCATCGGCAGCGAGAGCCATTGGCCCATCGAAAGGCCCATTGCCAGAAGCCCAAGGAAGTCGTCCGGCTCACGCGCGAATTCCACCGTGAAGCGTGCGAGGCCGTAGCCGATCAGGAACACCGCGGAAATTGCGCCCAGCGGCTTCGGTTTGCGCGAGAAGAAGAACAGCACGAAGAACAGCGCCACGCCTTCGAGCGCAATCTCATACAACTCCGACGGGTGACGCGGCAGCATGTGATATTGGGCGAACACTTCGTTCAGATGCCATTGCGCGGCCAGTTGCGGATGCGCGGTGAGCCACGCGGCGTCGTCCGGTGCGGCGCTGGGAAACAGCATCGCCCAGGGCGCCGACGGATCGGTTACACGCCCCCACAACTCGCCGTTGATAAAGTTGCCGAGGCGCCCTGCCGCGAGCCCGGTCGGCACCATCGGCGCGACGAAATCGGTGACCTGCAGCCACGAGCGTTTGCGCTGATAAGCGAACAGCACCATCGCAAGCGTTACGCCGAGGAAGCCTCCGTGAAACGACATGCCGCCTTCCCACACCTTGAAAATGTCGAGCGGATGCGCGAAGTAAAAGCTCGCCTTGTAGAACAGCACGTAACCGAGCCGGCCGCCGAAAATCGTACCGAGCACGCCATAGAACAGCATGTCGTCGATGTCCTTGGCGGTCCAGCCTTGCGCGGCGACGTACGGCAAACGCAGCCGCAGCCGGCCGACAACGATCGCCGCGATGAACGCGACGAGGTACATCAGTCCATACCAGCGCACAGCGAGCGGCCCCAGATGAATGGCAATGGGATCGAAATTCGGGTGAATGAGCATCGTGTTGTTATGGGCAGTTCAGGTTCAGAAGCGGATTTCTAGTCGATTTTCAAGCAGCAGCCGGCGGTTTGCACACCATGCGGCATGCGTTGGACGGTTCGGTTTGCAATGCGTTCGCGGCAACGTCAAGCCTAATCACGAGGCGCCGCAAACCGCGCCTCGACAGTGGCCGCATGCGCTCGCACGATTTCGATGAAGCCGGCCAACACCGGACCCACCTCCGCCGTGCGCCAGACCAGCCCCGTCTCGATGGCCGGCACCGATTCGGCGAACGGCCGGTACACGACGCCGGTGCGGCGCAGGTTACGCAACGATTGCGGCACCAGTGCGACGCCCATGCCGGCCGACACGAGGCTCACGATCGTCTGCATCTGGATCGCTTCCTGCCCGATCCGGGGTACGAGACCCGCCACGCCGTAGCAATCCATAATGATGTCATAAAAGCCTGGCGCCAAACGTCTTGGGAAGATCACGAGCGGTTCGTCGGCGACGTCGCGCAGGCTAATCGGTGTGTCCAGCCACTCGGCGCGCGGGTCGGCATTAGACCCGGCGGCGCTGCCTACACGCGCCGCCGTTTCCGTCGACATCGCGATCACCAGGGGCTCGCGGGCGATCGGCAGCCACGAGAGCTGGGTGGCATGTCGCGACGGCAGCGGCGCGATCGCGAGACCCGCGTCGATGCGCCCGGCGACGAGTTCTTCCACCTGCACGTCGCCGGTGGCTTCGGTCAATTCGAGGCGTACCCGTGGGTGCCGTGCGCCGAAATCACGCAACAGCAAGGGCAGCAGGCCGTAGTCGGCCGTGGAGACAAACGCCAGCGACAGCGCGCCCGCCTCGCCTCGTGCGAGGCTCTGCGCCAGCGGCCGCAACCCCTCGGCACTCGCCAGCAGGCGCTGCACTTCCGGCAGGAGGTCGGCGCCCACCGGGGTGAGCTCCACCGAACGCTTGGTGCGCGCGAACAGCGCCACGCCAAGCGTCTCCTCCAGCGCGCGAATCGCTTGCGACAACGGCGGCTGCGTCATGGAAAGGCGCACGGCCGCCCGTCCGAAGTGCTTTTCTTCGGCGACGGTCACGAAATAGCGCAACTGGCGCAGATCAGGGATAGCGGGCAGCATGATTAATACATTTTACGACCTAATCGAGCCTGAATAATATATTGGACACACGCCTGGCAAATCTGCATCCTTGCGCGACGCGTCGGAACTAAACTGGACTGAAGCGCCGTCGTACCTGCCGGCAAGCGCATTGGCGACGTCGGCGTAGCGCCTGCCGCACCAGCTGGGCGGCAAACACGCAGCACGGATCAAAACAAAACAGATTGGAGTTCCCCATGGCATACAACCGTCGTTCGAAAAACATCACGCAAGGCGTGGCGCGTTCGCCGAACCGCTCGATGTACTACGCACTCGGCTATCAGAAAGACGATTTCGACAAACCGATGATCGGCATCGCCAACGGCCACTCGACCATCACGCCGTGTAACGCCGGCCTGCAGCGTCTGGCCGATGCGGCCGTCGCCGCGGTCAAGGGCGCCGACGCGAATCCGCAGATCTTCGGCACGCCGACGATTTCGGAC
>NZ_DASRSY010000144.1:0-4801 GCF_035656215.1 Paraburkholderia sp. | reverse complement strand
GGCAGCGGTCCAGCCCGAATCGGCGGCGGCACCTGCATCATCTGCAGCCCCGCCGGCCATGAGCGCGGAAGCGCTGCAACTCCTCGACGCACTCGGTCATGCCCCCGCCACGCTTGAAATTCTGGCCACCCGCACCGAGATGGGGGACGCGGCGTTGCAAAACACGCTGTTGCAACTCGAACTCGCCGGCCAGGTGACCGCGCTGCCCGGCGGCCGCTTCACGCGAGCGACCCACGGCTGACCCCGCATTGACCAGGGTTGACCACGATTCGGGATCGGCCATGCTACATTCGCGCCAAAGCACCTGACAAAAGTACGCAAGGAACCCCCATGCCCGCGCTGAATCTCGACACCGACCAAGACCGGATCGCCGAGCGCGTCAACGAACCCGACACGCTGTTCGTTGCCTGCCTGTGCGCGGAGTGGTGTGGGACTTGCCGTGAGTATCGGGATGCCTTCGACCGGCTGGCGGAGAAGCACCCAGATATCTGTTTCGCATGGATCGACATCGAAACCCATGCAGACCGCTTCGACGATCTGGATGTCGAAAATTTTCCGACCATCCTGATCGAAGACTCGGTAACGACACGTTTTTTTGGCACGGTTTTGCCACAGGCGGCGATTGTGGAGCGGATGTTGTCTGACCTGACGGCCGTGCCCGGCGTCAGCGGAGCGCCCAAACTGCGGCCCGCACTGACCGTCGCATGAATGGCGTCACCAGCCGCTGAACCTTGCGGCACGGGCGATGCAAGCGATACACGTCGCGTTTGCCGCGGCTTGCTCAATGACTGAGCGCGCAATTATCATGGCGCGCTTTTAATGGCACTTGACACGCCGCGCTCGCGCCGTGTGCTATAAAGCGGTCGTTATTGGGTCGCAAAGGTCGCAAACGAGAGTCGCGCTAATAAAAGCGCACTCAAGGCCATCAACCCGGATCTACCAACCTCACATCGAGTCATGTCCAAAGCACTGATCATCGCCGAAAAGCCTTCCGTCGCGAACGACATCGCGAAGGCTTTGGGCGGCTTTACCAAGCATGACGAATACTACGAAAGCGACGACTACGTCCTTTCCTCGGCAGTCGGCCACTTGCTGGAAATCGCCGCGCCCGAAGACTATGAAGTCAAGCGCGGCAAGTGGAGTTTCGCCAACTTGCCCGTCATTCCGCCGCATTTCGATCTGAATCCGATCGCCAAGAGCGAGTCGCGCCTGAAGGTGCTGACCAAGCTGCTCAAGCGTAAAGACATCGACCGTCTAGTCAACGCATGTGACGCGGGGCGCGAGGGCGAGCTGATTTTCCGCCTGATCGCGCAGCACGCGAAAGCCAAGCAACCGGTACAGCGCCTGTGGCTTCAGTCGATGACGGCCGGCTCCATCCGCGACGGCTTTGCCCGTCTGCGCAGCGACGAAGAAATGCAGCCGCTCGCCGATGCGGCGCGTTGCCGTTCCGAAGCGGATTGGCTGGTCGGCATCAACGGCACGCGAGCCATGACCGCGTTCAACAGCAAGGGCGGCGGCTTCTTCCTGACCACGGTCGGGCGGGTGCAGACGCCGACGCTGTCGATCGTCGTCGAACGCGAAGAGAAGATTCGCCGCTTCGTGCCGCGCGATTACTGGGAAGTGAAGGCGGAGTTCGTCTGCGCGGCCGGTTTCTACGAAGGCCGCTGGTTCGATCCGCAATTCAAGCGCGACGAGTTCGATCCGGAAAAACGCGATTCGCGCCTGTGGGCATCGCCCGCGGCCGAAACGATCGTCGCCGCCTGCCGCGGCCAGATCGGCAAGGTGACCGAAGAATCCAAGCCGTCCACGCAACTGTCGCCGGCGCTGTTCGACCTGACCAGCTTGCAGCGTGAAGCCAACGGCCGCTTCGGCTTCTCGGCCAAGAACACGCTTGGCCTCGCTCAGGCGCTGTACGAAAAACACAAGGTGCTGACCTATCCCCGGACCGACGCTCGTGCGTTGCCTGAAGACTATATGGATACGGTCAAGGACACGCTCGGCATGCTCAAGGAGAGCAACAACTATCTCCCGTATGCCAAGCAGGTGCTCGACAAGGGTTGGGTGAAGCCGAACAAGCGCATCTTCGACAATTCGAAGATCAGCGACCACTTCGCAATCATCCCGACGGCGCAAGCGCCGAAAAATCTGTCCGAGCCGGAACAGAAGCTTTACGACCTCGTCGTGAAACGCTTCCTGTCCGTGTTCTTCCCGGCCGCCGAATACAAGGTGACGACGCGGATCACGGAAGTGGTCGGCCATCACTTCAAGACTGAAGGCAAGGTACTGGTCGAACCGGGCTGGTTGCAGGTCTATGGCCGCGAAATCAGCGGTGAAGACGCGAACCTCGTGCCGGTGCAGAAGGACGAGAAGGTCAAGACGGACAAGATCGCCGCACAGCAACTGGTGACCAAGCCGCCCGCACGCTACAACGAAGCGACCTTGCTGTCGGCAATGGAAGGCGCGGGCAAGCTGGTCGAAGACGACGAATTGCGCGAAGCCATGGCCGCCAAGGGGCTCGGCACGCCGGCCACGCGCGCCGCCATTATCGAAGGGCTGCTCGGCGAAAAGTATCTGATCCGCGAGGGCCGCGATCTGATTCCAACCGCCAAGGCATTCCAGCTGATGACGCTGTTACGCGGTCTCGGCGTAAAGGAATTGACCGCACCGGAATTGACCGGCGAATGGGAATACAAGCTCTCGCAGATGGAGCGTGGCAACCTGCCGCGCGACGCGTTCATGCAGGAAATCGCCCGCATGACGCAGACCATCGTCAAGCGCGCGAAAGAGTACGATTCCGACACGATCCCGGGCGATTACGCGACGTTGCAGACACCGTGTCCGAATTGCAGCGGCCAGGTGAAGGAAAATTACCGGCGCTTTGCCTGCTCGAAATGTGAGTTCTCAATTTCGAAAATCCCGGGCGGACGTCAGTTCGAAATTCCGGAAGTTGAAGAGCTGTTGCAGAACAAGACGATCGGACCGCTGTCGGGTTTTCGCAGCAAGATGGGCCGTCCGTTCTCCGCGATCCTGAAGCTCTCGCTCGACGACGAGATCAAGAACTACAAGCTCGAGTTCGACTTCGGTCAGGACTCTGGTGGCGAAGACGGTGAACCGCCTGACTTCTCCGACCAACAATCGGTCGGCGCCTGCCCGAAGTGCAAGGGTCGCGTGTTCGAACACGGCATGAGCTATGTCTGCGAGAACTCAGTTGCAAATCCGAAAACTTGCGACTTCCGCTCGGGCAAGGTGATTCTGCAGCAGGAAATCGCGCGTGAGCAGATGGCGAAATTGCTCGAAGAAGGACGCACCGACCTGCTGACGAACTTCAAGTCGTCGCGTACCGGTCGTAACTTCAAAGCGTTCCTCGTCAAGCAGAACGACGGCAAGATCGGCTTCGAGTTTGAGAAGAAAGAGCCGTCCGCCAAGACAGCAGCGAAGACCGCCGCGGCAAAGGCGGCGGCCAAGGCAGCGCCGGAGTCGGATGACGAAGATGCAGCGGTTGCAGTGAAGGCTGTGCCTGCCGCCAGGAAGGTAGCGGCAAAGAAAGCGCCCGCTAGGAAGACTGCGGCCGCGAAGAAGGCGCCCGCTAGGAAGACTGCGGCCGCGAAGAAGGCGCCGGCGAAAAAAGCGGTAGCGCGCAAGACGGGCTCGTAAATCGGGCGGTCAGCCGGGGAGGCATTCAGTTTCCGGCCCGCTTCGCACCTGCCCAGAAAAAAGCGCAGTCACTTCACGTGACTGCGCCTTTTTGTTTTGGCCACCAGACTGCGCTGACCTCAGCGCTGCCGGTGCTGCCGATGCTTTCGCCCGAATGCTTAAAGCGGCGACAGAGCGGTGGGCCGTGGACGATTCGTCGTCTTTGCCAAAGTCTTCGGCATCGGCGATAGCTCGCTATCCAGGAGCCGTGACAGTGGCTCAGCGCCATCGAACGCTTCCGGCGGCATATGATCCGCCGAATCGAGCGCCGCGGACGTGGCGGGCCTGCCAAGGCCGTCCTTGATCCACTGCTCGCCGAGCAGACTGTTCGGCGTCTGGCTGAAATGCTCGACCAGATGATCGATGAACGTGCGCACTTTCGCCGGCAAGTGACGGCGGCTCGGATACGCGATGTTGATCTCGACCTGCGGCAAACGGTAATCGCCGAGCAAACGCACGAGCCTGCCGCGTGTCATGTCGCGGCCGATCAGATAACTCGGCAGAATCGCGATGCCCATGCCGAGCAGCGCAAACTGCCGCAGCATTTCCGTGTTGTTCGCCACGATCACGTTGGACGGACGCACGCGCACTTCGCCTTCCGGGCCCGTGAACACACGCTCGTCGCCCCAATACTCGGACGGCAAGCTCAGGCACGGATGCTCCAGCAGATGCTCAGGACGCGTCGGCGTGCCGTGCTTCTCCAGATAGGCCGGCGTTGCGCACACCGTCATGCAACCGGTGGTCAAACGGCGTGTGACGATGCTCGCGCTGCGCATTTGCCGCGCAATCACCACACCCACGTCGAAGCCTTCTTCGACCAGATCGACTTGACGGTCGACCAGCGTGACGTCGGGGATGACTTTCGGATAGCGCTCGGCGTACGTCTGCAGCACGGGCGCAAGGTTATGCAACCCGAACACGACCGGTGCGACTATTCGCAACGTGCCGACGGGTTCGTGATTACGCGCGACCACCATCTGCTCGACGTCTTCCAGTTCGTCGAGAATCTGGCGCGCGCGCTCGAGATAAACCTGGCCGGATTCGGTCAGGGACAAGCTGCGGGTTGTGCGATTGAGCAGCCGCGTACCAAGACGGCCTTCGAGATCGG
>NZ_DASRSY010000143.1:0-47607 GCF_035656215.1 Paraburkholderia sp. | reverse complement strand
AACCCCGATCACATCTTGTTTTTCGATCACGCGATTGTGCCATGCGGCAATTACGCTGCGTCACTCGATGACGCCGAACTTTGTCACACTTCGATACCGTATGCCGCGATCTTCTTGTAGAGCGTGGCACGGCCCATGCCGATCTGCAGTGCCGTCTCGATCACGCGACCGCCGTTGGCGCGCAAGGCGTCGCCCAGGTAGCGCTTTTCGAACGCCGCCATGGCATCGCTCCACGACGTTGCTTCGGGCGCCTCTGCAGCCGCGTCTGAAGCGTGCGCTTCAGAGGTTGTGCTGGATACGTGTGGACGATGGCCGCCATGTGCCGGACCGATGAACGGCGCCAGCGCACGTGCATCGATCCGCTCGCTGTCCGAGAGCATCACCGCCCGCTCCAGCGTATTGCGCAGCTCGCGCACATTGCCGGGCCACGCATACGAACACAGCAGCCGCAATGCATCGTCCTGCAATTCGAAGTGACTGGCGCCGCGCGCTTGCGTCGACAGGTCCTCGAGCATGGCGTAAGCAAGCGCTTCGATATCGGACGAACGCTCGCGAAGCGCCGGCGCCTGGATCGTCAACACGTTCAGCCGATAGAACAGGTCCGCGCGGAAACGTCCTGCCGCGACCAACGCCGGCAAATCGGCCGAGGTCGCGGCGATGATCCGCACGTCCGCGCGCACGATCCGGTTCGAACCAAGCGGCTCGAACTCCTTGTCCTGCAGCACGCGTAACAGCTTGCCCTGCAAAGGTAGCGGCATGTCGCCGATTTCGTCGAGAAACAGCGTGCCGCCGTTCGCGAGTTCGAATTTGCCGACACGGCCCTTCCGGTCCGCACCGGTATAGGCGCCGGGCGCGGCGCCGAAGAATTCGACTTCGAGCAAGGTGTCCGGAATCGCCGCGACATTGACGGTCACGAGCGGCTGATTCGCCCGCGCCGACCCGCCGTGAATGGCATGCGCCAGCAATTCCTTGCCCGTGCCGGTTTCGCCGAGCAACAACACCGGCGACTCGAGTTGCGCGGCGCGGCGCGCCTGGCGCTTCACTTCGAGACTCGCCGCGCTCGTGCCGACAAAACTGCTGAAGGTGTACTTCGCCCGTCTTGCCTGCGCGAGCGACTGACGCGTCGCGATCAGCTCCTCCTGCACGCGCGAGTAGTGAGAAAAAAGCGGCGTGAGCGCCTTCAGCTCATCGAACAACGCGAAACCTACCGCGCCGACCGTTTCGCCCGCATCGTCTTTCAGCGGCAGCCGCGTCACGACAAGCGGCTCGCGGTCCGTTTCGAGGATGTCGAGCAGAATCGGTTTGCCGGTGTTCACGACCTCGCGCATCAGGCTGTTGGGAATCACCGCCTCGCAATCCCGGCCAATCGCCTGCTCCGGGTCCGAAAAACCGAAGCGCGCCGCGTAGCGCTTGTTGATCCAGACGACGCGCGCTTCGGCGTCGACGATGAACGTGCCCTCGCTGAAGTTTTCGAACGTGCGGAAGAGCGAATCCATAGCCCGGCGGAGTACGTCGCCGTAGGTGGCAGGCAGGCCCGCCCAGTCGTTCATCATGGTGTCGCTGTCTCCGGCTATCGTTTTATTTATGCTTGTCTCATTTCGTAGACAAGCTTATCTCATCAACGGGATCGGCGAGAAGCTTTCCACATAAGGGTTTAACCTCAACACACCCTATGTTCAGAGGATTTACGTCCCGTTTTAGAGACGTTTGGGTACAATCGGCCGCGCCACGTTTCGAACTCTGCCTGTGAAATCAATAGCCAGGCTGCTGGGGCGCGCGTGGCATGGAATCTGCATTTGCGGGCGCCGGGCCGTTGCATTCATCGGAACGGCGTACACGTAGAACAACCAAGCTTCGGAGACTCAATGTCCTTTGTTATCGTCCTCGCCGCACTGGCGTTTCTGATGTTTGCCGCGTATCGCGGCTACAGCGTCATTCTGTTCGCGCCGATCGCCGCCCTCGGCGCGGTGCTGCTGACCGATCCGGGCGCCGTCGCGCCAGTGTTCTCCGGCATCTTCATGGAGAAGATGGTCGGCTTCGTGAAGCTCTACTTCCCGGTGTTTCTGCTGGGCGCGGTGTTCGGCAAGGTCATCGAACTGTCCGGCTTTTCGGAGTCGATCGTGGCCGCGGCGATCCGCTACATTGGCCGCTCACGCGCCAATGCAGTGATCGTCGCGGTGTGTGCATTGCTCACCTATGGCGGCGTATCGCTGTTCGTGGTGGTGTTCGCGGTATATCCGTTCGCGGCCGAGTTGTACCGCCAGAGCAATATTCCGAAACGTCTGATGCCTGGCGCGATCGCGCTCGGCGCGTTCTCGTTCACGATGGATTCGTTGCCGGGCACGCCGCAGATCCAGAACATCATCCCCACCACCTTCTTCAAGACGACGTCCTGGGCCGCGCCCACGCTTGGCGTAATCGGCTCGCTGTTCATCATCGTGGTTGGCCTCACGTATCTGGAATGGCGCCGCCGTGCCGCAATGGCGACCGGCGAAGGCTACGGCACCGATCTCGTCAACGAGCCGGAGCGCGTCGAGTCGAAGCAACTGCCGCATCCGCTGCTCGCGGTCGCACCGCTGGTGCTGGTCGGCGTGGCGAATTTCCTGCTGACCCGCTGGATTCCGAATTGGTACGGCGCTTCGTACACCATCGCACCTGACATCCTGCCGGGCATCCATGCGCCGGTCACGACGACGATCAAAAGCGTCGTCGCGATCTGGGCGGTTGAGGGCGCGCTGCTGCTCGGTATCGTGATGGTCGTGGTGACGGCGTTCGGCCGCGTGCGCGAACGCTTCGCGGTCGGCACCAAGGCTGCGGTGGCGGGCGCACTGCTGGCTTCGTTGAATACGGCGTCGGAGTATGGCTTTGGCGGCGTGATCGCTGCTTTGCCGGGTTTCCTGGTGGTCAGCGATGCGTTGAAGAGCATCCCGAACCCGCTCGTCAATGCCGCGGTTTCGGTGAGCTCGCTTGCCGGTATCACAGGTTCGGCGTCGGGCGGGATGAGTATCGCGCTCGCGGCCATGTCCGACACGTTCATCAAGGGTGCGGAAGCCGCGCATATTCCGATGGAAGTGCTGCACCGTGTCGTCGCGATGGCGAGCGGCGGGATGGACACGCTGCCGCATAACGGCGCGGTGATCACGCTGCTGGCGGTGACGGGACTGACGCACCGCCAGTCGTACCGCGATATCTTCGCGGTGACGGTGATCAAGACACTGGCCGTCTTCTTTGTGATCGCGGTTTATTACGCGACGGGACTGGTTTAACGCCGCTGCTTTGAAGGACGGTTAATTCAGGGCTGGGCGCGCCAAAACATCGGCGCGCCCATCAATGCATCGACTCTTCATCGAGCCCGAAGTGATCGCATACCGCCTCGTGCAACGAGATCGCGCGTTCGTCCATCTCGGTCGTCCAACTCTCGCTGTTCTCACATAGCCGCTGCAACTCACGGCATTGCTGCGCGAATTGCCGCTCCTGCACGACGAGAAACGCGCCGCCAGCGCTATGCGCCCAGCCGCCTAATGCCTCCCGGTCTTCCCGCTCGACAATCGCCAGCAGCCTCGGCAGATCGTTTTGCAAGTGCTCCTTGAGCATCACCGTATAACGCGCCTTGTCGTCCGCCCCAAGCGTAGCGGCCGGATCAGTGGCTGCGCTGGCAGCAGCCGAGGTTGCCGGAGCCGTCGTTGCCTCACCTGACGCTGACGCTGCCGGCTGTCGCCCCGCCGACGTCACCGCCAGCAATGCCGTCTCCAACTCACCCAGCGACGCCGGTTTCGCGACATAGCCGGTAAAGCCGCGCTCGCGCCAGCCTTCCTGCTGCTGATTGTCAGTGACCGCGCTAAACGCCAGCACCGGCAAGTCCGCATGCGCTTTGCGCAACGCTGCCAGCAACGCATATCCATCCATGACAGGCATGTGGATATCGGTCAGCACGACCTCGAAGTGTCCCTGTTCGAATGCAGCCAGCGCTTGCCGCCCGTCGCCGGCGACCGTCGGCAGACAACCGAGCGCGTCGAGTTGCTCGACGATCAAGGTCTGGATCAACGGGTTGTCTTCCGCGACCAGAACCGTCAATCCGTGCAGCGCAGGATCGATCGTCGGCTGCGGTGCCACGGCGGAGTCGCCGGGCAGCGCCGCAACACTGCCTGCACCGTCCGCGTCCTTTGTCGACATGTCGAGCGCCGACAGAATCGCCGTGCGGCTGAATTCACTGGCTTCGAGCACACCGTCGCCACACGCAGCCGGACGGTGCGGTCCGGTACGCGTGATCCACACCACGCCGACAGGCTGCACCGCGCGCAACGCCGCGATGGCGTCAAGGCTGTATTCGCCGGTCACCACCATCACATCCGGCCGGTTCACTCGCAACCACGCTTCTGCGCTGCGCATCGACGTCACCGTGTGCGCCGCCCAACCCGCGCGATGAAACCAGCGCTCGAGCATCTGCCCCGACTCGCGCTCCTGACACAGCACCAGCGTATTGCCACGACGCACCGGTTCGACAGCCGGCGCGCGCAATTCTTCGGGCGGAGAAGCAAGCGGTATCGAGACGCTAAACGCGCTTCCCACGCCAAGCACGCTTTCGACCGAAATATGCCCGCCCATCAGTTCGCACAGCCGCGCGCAGATCGACAGACCGAGTCCGGTGCCGCCATAGCGGCACGAGGTGCTTGCCTCGCCCTGTTCGAACGGATTGAAAATGCGCGCGACCAGCGCCTGGTCCATGCCGATCCCTGAGTCGCAGACCCGGAAGGTCAGAACCGGCCGGCCCTGCAGATCGTCCTGCACCTCCCCGTTCAGCGTGATCTTGCCGCACGAGGTGAATTTGAACGCGTTGTTCAGCAGGTTGCTGACGATCTGCGCAATGCGCGTGCGGTCGCCATGCAGGGCCTGGTCGAGCGTCGGCGACAGATGCGAATAAAAGCGGATCGCGCGATCCGCCGTCATCGGTGCGTAGGAGAGCGCGATATTTTCGAAGTCGTCGATCGGCCGGAACGATTCGGTCACGAGCTTCATTTCGCCGGCATCGATCTTCGAAAAATCGAGAATGTCGTTGACAATGCGGCGCAGCGCATCGGCCGCAACGCCCAAAGTGGCGAGCCGTGGCGCGTGAGCTTCGAGCCCCGGGGTGCGCGCGAACAGTTCGAGGTTGCCGAGCAGTGCGTTCAACGGCGTACGGATTTCGTGACTCATCGATGCGAAGAAATTCGAACGCGCCCGCATCATGGTCTCCGAAGTCTGCTGGGCGAGACGCAGTTGCTGTTCGAGCGCATGCTGCGCGGTCACGTCGAGGATCGCGCAGAACAGCACGTCCTCGTCGGCGTAACGCACGGGTGCGTAGGTAAACTGCAGAAACTGCATGTGCGCCGCGTCGCTTTCATCCGGCTGTGATCCTGGTTGCGACGGCGGTCGTGCCTGCGACGGCGCAGGCTGTGCCGGCGCAACAAAAGCGGCGATCTTCGCAAAGGCCGTGACGGAAGGCTTATCCGGCGCCTGAGCGCGGAACTCACCGACAATGTGCAGCGGCAGGTGATTGCCGCCCTGTTCGATATGCAGCAACTCGTCGGCCAGCGCGTTGGCGGTCAGGATCGAATAATCGCTTTGCCGGACGATGCACAAACCGATCGGCGTCGCGCTGACCAGGATGTGATTGATGGTTTCGCTTTCCAGCGCGCGTGAAGTCTCCGCGAAGGTGCTGCGCAACAGGCGCAGCCCCCAGAAACGGGCCATTAGCGCGATCGCCAGCAGGATCAGCAGCGTGAGGCCGGCGAGCGCCGCCAACTGCCAGCCGAGCGCGGCGATCAACGCGCGCCACGAGATATAGCCGACCAGCGAGCCGAACCCAGCCATCAACGGCTCGCTCAGAATCATGCCGTCGCGCGTGTAGCGGTAAGCGTCAGTCGGCGTATGAGCGACGAGGTCTTGCAGTATTTTCCCGGTTTGCGCGTCGACGGGCGGCGACGACACGATCACGCGGCGCTCCGGCGTCATGAGCAGCATCGTTCCCTCGCCGGTGGGCCGCGCGAGACGCGTGGAAAGCGCTTCGAGAGGGATGCTCGCCACGATCAGCGTGGTCGGCGTATCGCCCGCATAGTAGGCACTCACCGCTGAGATCACCGGAACGCCTTGCAGCGGGTCGCGATACGGACCGAGCCAGATACGCTCGCCCTTGCCCGGCACGCGTTTGCCGGTTTGCGCTAGCAGTTCGTGCTCGATGGTCTCGCGCAGTGTGCTTACGATCGCCGGTTGCAACGGCGGTGTGTTCGCCGTGTCGGCGTCGACAGAGAGGTGCGCGACCGGTTGGTCCAGGGACGGCAGGATTGCCGCATAGTCTTCGTTCAGACCGAGCAGCATGGCGCGCTGCCGCAACTCGAATGACTGCTGCGTCACCAGTATGGACTGGGCCGCTTCATAGACACGCCATAGGTTGACGCTGAAATCCGGCCCCCACGCGGTGCGCGTTGCTTCGCCAACCAGCAGGTCGAATTGCGCGTCGACTCTGTCTACAGTGCCGCGCGCAGTGCCGGTTAGCAGGATCGATTCCTCGACGCCAACGGGCACGCGCAGCACGTTGCCGGTGTCGTGATAGTAGTCGAGCGTAAACTCGGCACGCCGCAGAAACGACTCCTCCCGGTGCAGGAGCAGCGAGATATCAGTGGCGTTCTGCGAGGCGAAGGTACGCCGGTAGTCGAGTTGTTTGGTCGCGGCAAGGACGGCCAGCAACAACGCGAAAACCACTACGATCAGCATCAGCGAACCGATCGCGGCCAGGTACACCCGTTGTTGACGCTTCGCGCTATGCGCGAGCGAAGCGAATGCGTGCGCCAGTGACTCCTGAGTACGGTCGAGGATCTTCTGCATCGGCTCGCGTGAGTAGCGTGATTCATGCAGGCAGACCGCTGCGGTGTCGAGGCGACGAGATGCGTCTGCAGGCCTTATACGGGCGCAGTGTAACGCTTTTGAAGGCACCGCGAAACGCATCCGGCACCAGTTTTCACGGCTACTCGGCCTTCATCGCCGTCTCGGGCTTTACACGCGACGAACTGATTGGCCAGCCACATAACCTGATCCGCCATCCGGACATGCCGCGCGCTGCCGAAGCGTTGTACGCGCGAATCCGCACCGGCGAATCGCGCGCGTTCAAATTGCATCGCGGCGTGATAGTCCGCGCGGAATCGCGCACAAGGTCGAGCAGGAAGAATTGACATTGATCTGATAGATCGGCGTTACTCCCACCTCGACAGCCTGGAATTGGCGCATCAGGATGGAAGCGTCAGCGCCCAATTGGTTGCAAGGGCAGGCTGACCCAAGTAACAACGGCGTTTAGCAGCCCGTCCTTTCAAGGACGGGCTATTTTTTGCCCATTGTTTCTCGCGTTGCGTCCGGCTCTAACCGACGCGCGCGTCAGCACCATGACAGCCGGGGAGAAGGATTGCACCGCCACGGCGCATGAAAAATGCGTCCGTCGTTGCGGGGAGTCGCGTTAAACTGGTTGTCACAGTCGGGCGCCAAGGCGCGCGCTGGCCGGTGGGCCTCGCCAGCTATTGGCCAATACAGCGCAGCGCGGCGCCCCGGCAAGCAGATAGGTGGGCGGGCAGATTCCCTGGGTGTGAGCGCGTCACGACAGACGGCGCGCCAACCTGGCAGTACGCCCGTACAATGGTTCGATCAACAACGGAACAAGGACAACCTCGATGCGCACTACCGGGTCCTCCGGGTCAATGGCCCTCCTCACCGAATACGACGACGCAACGGCGCGCGAACTCCGCTCGCTGCGCCTCGAATCGACAGAAGACGGCAAAGGCATTCTTCTGATCGAGGTCGATGAGCGCAAGCCAGGCATTCACCGCGAAGTGCGCTACGAAATCACGCCTGCCGAACTGATTGCGGCAATTCGCGCGCATGGCGCGGAGTTGCCGGGCGAACAGCACAATCACCGTCAGTAAAGCCGCCGCGCACGGTATCGCGTTCAAGCGCGAATACCGTGTGCCGCTTCTGCACCGCCAACTCTGATTTGCGACCCGCAGAAAGTCCTACGGACGTCCGTAGGGCACGATTCGCCACTCACTTGCCACGAACGCTTCAACCCATTTCGCTTTATTCCATTCACGCTTCTATTCCGCGCCGTTAACCCGCCAGGCAAGCCACAGCCGCGCTTTTAACACGCGAATAATGGGCCGCTTTTCCGGACATTTGCACGTCTTGAAAATGCGTCCATAATCCTTACATCCTCCCTTGCTTTCCCTACCTGCGCCGTGCTCGAAAGGGCTGCGGATGTAAGCCGATGCTACATGATCTCGTCGAGCAATATGGACCGGCGCTCGTTTTCGCCAACGTGCTGGCCGCCTCGCTCGGGCTGCCGGTGCCGGCGATGCCGTCGCTCGTGCTGTTTGGAGCGATGGCGGCCATGCATCCCGGGTCAGTGGGCACGCAACTGATGCCGGTCCTTGTATTGTCGATATTCGCCACCCTGATCGGCGACAGCGCCTGGTATCTCGCCGGCCGTCTGTACGGCGGCAATACGCTGAAAACGATCTGCCGTCTTTCGCTGTCACGCGATACCTGTGTAAAAAAGACCGAACGCTTTTTCGGCCGCTGGGGTGTGCGCGTGCTGGCGGTGGCGAAGTTCGTGCCGGGCCTGTCGATCGTGTCGATTCCAATGGCCGGCGCGATGGGCACACGCTATCGTACGTTCCTCACTTACGACGGCGTCGGCGCCGCCTTGTGGTCGGGTACGGGTTTGATCATCGGCGCGCTGTTCGCCCGGCAGATCGACATGCTGTTCGCCATGGCCGGACGCCTCGGGCGCACGGCCGCGCTGGTGGTCATCGCACTGCTCCTGCTGTATGCAGCCTATCGCTGGATTCGCCGGCGCCAACTGATTTCCAAGCTTGCGACCCAGCGGATCGAAGTTGAGGAGCTGGCGGCGCTGGTGGCAGCCGGCAAGACGCCGGTACTGTTCGATATCCGCTCGCAGGAAAAGCGCGCGCTCGACCCGTTCGTGATTCCGGGCTCGCAATTCGCCGACGAGCGGCAACTCGACGAGATCGTCGCGACGTACCCGCACGATCAGAAGGTGGTGATCTACTGTTCATGCCCAAATGAAATATCCGCGGCATGGATGGCCAAGCAGATGAACGAAGCCGGCTTCGCTGACGTGCTGCCGTTGCGCGGCGGCATGGAAGCCTGGCGCGACTCGGGCAAGACAGTGGACGCACTGCCCATGCCGCCGCCCGCGGTGGCGGTCGACGATATCGCGCCGAAGGCCGTGTAGCGCAGCAGCGCATTCATATCGGCGCCCTCGCGCGCCCGCGCCGCTTCGCCCCCGTGTCGATCAATCAGGATGAACACAGAAGGAGCGGTTCAATGCTGTCGACTCAAGAAACAGAAGGGCAACAAGCCGTCGTCGCCGACGCGCCGTTTTCGTCGCTCGCAACGCGCATGCATCAGATGTTCCCCGAACTCACGTGTGCAGAGATCGATCGTCTGCGCCGGTTCGGCGAGGTGGGCCACTGGGAAGCTGGTGAGCTGCTGTTCGAGACCGGCCACACCGGCCCAGGCATGTTCGTGATGTTGAATGGGCGCGTGAAGGTTTATCAGCGCGATGGCATCGGGCGCGAAGTCGTGATTGCAGAGCATGGCGCGGGGCATTTCCTCGCCGAAGTCGGCCAGTTGTCCGGAAGGCCTGCTCTGGTCAACGGCATGGCCGTGAGCCCGGTCGACGCGTTACTGATTCCGCCAGCCATGCTGCGCGCATTGATTGTCGCCGAGGCCGAACTGGGCGAGCGCATCATGCGCGCGCTGATTCTGCGGCGCGTCTCGCTGATCGAAAAGGGCGCGGGCGGTCCGATCCTGATCGGCAACAGCAGCGACGCGCGGCTCGTGATGTTGCAGGGCTTCCTGTCGCGCAACGGCCATCCTCACTCGGTCATCGACGAACGCGACGAAGACGCGCTGCGTCTGATCGAGCAGTTCGCCGCGCAGAAAGAAGACATGCCGCTGGTGATCTGCCCGGACGGCTCGGTGCTGCGTCATCCGAGCATGCCGGAACTCGCCACCTGTCTCGGCTTGCTGCCCGATCTCGACGATTCGCATGTGTATGACGTCGCGATCGTCGGCGCGGGGCCGGCCGGCCTCGCCACGGCCGTGTACGCGGCGTCCGAAGGACTCTCGGTCATCGTGCTCGACAGCCGCGCGCCGGGCGGCCAGGCGGGCGCCAGTTCGCGGATCGAAAACTATCTCGGCTTTCCGACCGGCATCTCCGGTCAGGCGCTGGCGGGCCGCGCGTTCGTGCAGGCGCAGAAATTCGGCGCGCACGTCGCGATTCCGGTCCATGTGAAGGCGCTGCATTGCGCGGAGTCGCCGTATCGGCTGGAGCTCAAGTGCGGCGGCCAGATCACCTCCCGCGCGATTGTGATCGCAAGCGGTGCGGTCTATCGGCGCCCCGCGCTCGAAGGGCTCGACCGCTTCGACGGGCGCGGCGTCTATTACTGGGCGTCGCCGGTCGAGGCGAAGCTGTGCAAGCGCCAGGAGATCGTGCTGGTGGGCGGCGGCAATTCGGCGGGCCAGGCGATCGTCTATCTGGCGACGCACGCGGCCAAGGTTCACGTGTTGATCCGCCGAAGCGGCTTTGAAGCGACCATGTCGCGCTATCTGATCGACCGCATCCGTTCGCTGCCAAATGTGTTCGTGCATCCGCATTCGGAGGTCGGCCGGCTCGAGGCGGACGAAATCGGGCTGGCGTCGGTCTCGTTGAAGAAGCCGCTGCCGGACGGCACCCAAAGCTTCGATACGCGGCATCTGTTCCTGTTCACCGGTGCGGATCCGAATACCGACTGGCTGCGCACCTGCGGCGTGGAGCTGGACGACAAAGGCTTCGTGCTGACCGGCATCAGCGTGGACGGCGCATCCATCTGCGATCTCCGTACGACTGTCGAAGGCGTGTATGCGATCGGCGACGCGCGCGCCGGGTCGACGAAACGCGTCGCGGCGGCGGTCGGAGAGGGTGCGGCGGTGGTCGCGCAGATCCATCAACTGCTGGCGGTATCGGCTGGCGAAGCCGTGGCTTTGGGCGCCTGACGCGGCTGAAACGCCTGAAACGGCCCGCCGGCGCCGGAATGGCGCTGGCGGGTAATCTGCTGTTACACACGCCTGCAACTGGTTGCACCTGTCTTGCTTTCTGTCTCGTAATATTGCCGTCAGCCATTCGACAGCGAATGGCAAGCTCTTTCGACCGCAATTTTGCATGGGACCAGAGTAAGCGCTAAAGCGCTAACTCTGGTCGACAGCTTTGCATGGGACCAGAGTAAGCGCTAAAGCGCTAACTCTGGTCGACACAGGAGACAAGCATGATCCAACGCGCGATCGTTTTCGCCGCCTTCGGCATTGCCGCCGCCTGCGCATCAACCGCCGCCCTGGCCCGGGTGGACGTCGGCGTGTTCGTCAATACACCCGGCCCCATATATGCCCCGCCGCCCGTGATGTATGCGCCGCCGCCGGTCGTTTATGCACCGCAACCGGCGTATGGCTATGGCTATCGCGGCGATTACTACCGCGGGTATCGTGGGCACCGTGATCATGGCCGCCACCGCGGCTGGGATCGCCATCATGGGCACGGCCGGTAACGTCGGTTCACGACGTGCCGCGCGCCGGGTTCCGCTTTGGGTAGCGCCTCTTTATGCCATTCCTTTTCGCCTGCACTAGCGTCGCCCCGCAGGCCGATTCGTCTGCCGTATTCACGCTACAGTAGCGACTGCTGATCCAGGCCGGATCTCGCGTCCGCTCCCTTCGCAGTCACTCATTGATCAAAGCCCGTGACCGACGCCCGCGTGAAGACCCTTCCGCTATCCGCCGCGCGCACCTTGCATCTGGCCGCGCAAGGTTTGTTGACGCCGCCGCGCCGCAAGGCTGTCAAAGCCGACGTGCTCGACGCGATCCGCCGCATGGCGCAATTGCAGATCGACACAATCCACGTCGTCGCGCGCAGTCCCTATCTCGTGCTGTTCAGCAGGCTCGGCGCGTATCCGCAGCAATGGCTCGACGAGCATCTCGCCGAAGGCAAGCTGTTCGAATACTGGTCGCATGAAGCCTGTTTCGTACCGACCGAAGACTACGGCTTGCTGCGCCACCGCATGCTCGACCCGAGCGGCATGGGCTGGAAATACGCGGCTGAGTGGCACAAGAAGTATCGCAAGGACATCGACAAACTGCTCGCCCATATCCGTGCGACGGGTCCCGTGCGTTCAGCGGACTTCGCCCGCGAAGCGGGCAAGGGCAACGGCTGGTGGGACTGGAAGCCGGAGAAGCGCCATCTGGAAGTGTTGTTCGCAATCGGGCAATTGATGGTGGCCGAGCGGCGCAATTTTCATCGCGTCTACGATCTGACCGAACGCGTGTTACCGGACTGGGACGACGCGCGCGACCTGCCGCCGCGGGAATCCGTCACCGAGGAAGCGTTGCGCCGTACCTGCCGCGCGCTCGGCGTTGTGCGCGCCGATTGGGTCGCCGATTACTACCGGCTGCCGCGCCGTTCCTATCGCGACGAACTGCGCGCGCTCGCCGATCGGGGCGAGCTGATCCCGGTGCAAGTGGAAGGCTGGAAGCAGGACACCTTCGTCCATCATGAATTCGCGCCGATGATCGACGACGCGGCAACCGGCAAGCTCGCTTCAACCGTCACCACGGTGCTGTCGCCGTTCGATCCGGTGGTGTGGGACCGCAAGCGCGCCGCCGCGCTCTTCGACTTCGACTATGCGATCGAATGCTACACACCCGCGGCGAAGCGCAAATACGGCTACTTCGTGTTGCCGCTTTTGAGCCGGGGACGCCTGGTCGGCCGCGTGGATGCGAAAGCGCATCGGACCAACGGCGTGTTCGAACTCAAATCGCTGCACATCGAACCCGGCGTGCGACTCAGTGCGAGGCTTGCGGGCGATCTGCGCCGCGCGTTGCAACGCTGTGCGGACTGGCACGGCACACCGCAACTGGATATCACGTCCGCGCCGCCGGAATGGCTTGAGGCGATGAGCGTGGACAGCAGTCTGGAAGCGTAAACGCGCGGCACAAGACGCGCTCTTAATGCAACGCCGCCCATGCAAGCGACAAGGAAAACACACCCAGCACAATTGACGCGCCGCGCTGCATCTTCACCGGATTCAGCCAGGTGAGTTTGCCGCTGCCAAGCGCCGCGCCGAACGCGATCCACGCAAGCGCGATCGGCACCAGCAGGCAGGCGAATATCAGCATCGCCATCGCATAGGCGGGCCCATGCGTGAACGCGATGGAAGGAAAGATCGTACCGGCGAACAACAAGCCTTTCGGGTTGAGCAGCGTCGCGACGAATAGCGTGCGCATGCCGCTCGCCCGCTGCGTCGAATCGGGCAGGGCTACCGCCGCGCGCCACATATCGACAGCGAGATACGCGATGTACACGCCGGCCGCCACGCGCAACAGCGACGGCAACCACGGCAACGCATGCGCGGCTTGCGCGAGAAAATGTCCCCACACTGAAATCGACACGAGATAGCCGGCCAGTTCAGCGGCGATCAGCGGCAAAGAAAGCCGCACGCCTTGACGCAAACCGGCCGCCGCGAGCAGCGTATTGGTCGGACCCGGCGTAATCAACACCACGATGATGCCGACAGCCAGCAACGCGAGAGCAGACGAGGAAAGCATAAAAAAGGCGCAATGTTGGAAACAATGCGCCTTTTTATCACAGAGCACCGCGCCGCCGAAATGCGGCGGCGATTACGATGCGTAACCATGCCACCCGCAGGCGGCGCGCCACTGCCTTCAGTGGTCGAGCTTCGCGCGCAATTCGCGAGCGGCTTCCAGCAATCCCTCATAACCCGAACGTGCGTGCTCAGGCAGATCGGGATCGCCGACGAACGCGCCGAGGGTTTCGATCAGACTATACAGAATGCCCTTTGCGGCACCCGAAGCAATGCTGCCGGAGGAGACCTGCTGGTCCACGTGACTGAGCGCTGCATCGAGGTGTTCCAGGTCGGGCCGGTCGCCCGTGGGCGGCTTAGGCGTTACGTCTTGCGTCATGATGAAACTTCTCTCCGTTGATACACCCGTGAACAAAACCATCCTTTCACGTTGTTATATACCGATCGTGCGCTGGCGTCTATTCGTGATCGGACCCAGCGCGATCCGCCCTGATCTACGTTAAGGCGACCATCGATACATCAGGATTTTCGCGCGCACGTCGGAGTGCATAACCCTACGCGGCAATGCACCGTTATTTGCTCTTAAGCCTCACGCGATAAGCACATCGTCGCGCGCCGGCAAGCACATGCTCCTCGCGCTCAATCGAGCCTTCCTCGCCGACGATCTCCGCGAACAGTTGCAACTCCGTGCGGCAAAAACCCTGGCAGGTGCGCGCCGCCGCGCAGATCGGACAGTGGTTCTCGAGCAGCAGCCAGTCGCGCCCGTCTTTCTGCAACTCGGCCATATAGCCTTCGGCGCTGCGAAGCTCCGCGAGTCTCGTGAGCCGTGCCTTGAGACCCTTGATCGGCTTGAGCACTGCGAGATAGTTCGCACGCGTTTCTATCGCACGCTGACCGATCAATTTGTCGAGCCCCTCTTCGCCGAATAGATGGCGGATCGAGCCGAGCAATTGCACGGTCAGTTGCGGATGCATATCTGGAAAGCGTGCGTTGCCTGCTTCCGTCAAACCCCAGCTTTGACTCGGCCTCCCGGGCCCTGCCTGCGACGCCTGGTGTCCTTCGATCAAACCGCCTGTCAGCAGCTTCTGGATCTGCTGCCGCGCGGCTTCGACCGTGATGCCGAGTTCGCCCGCGATCGACGCCGTCGACAAAGGTCCCTGCGTTTTCAACAGATTCAGGATGCGATCCACCGGCGCAGCAGCCGACACGGCTGGCGCGATCACAGGTGAATTTTCCAAGCTTTCATTTGCATATCTCATCGAGGCACATTATTATCCAAGCCAATACTTGCATAATAAGCCAGCCTCGCGCGGCTGTCCATGATATGAAAAATCTGCAATCGGATGTGCCGGCCTGGAGCGATCTGCTCAGCGGCAGTAACGGCTGGCGAGCATTGGGCCTCGCAGGCGGTGTCGCGCTGCATGCCACCAACGTATATGTGGCGACGACGATCCTGCCGTCGGTGGTGCATGACATCGGCGGGCTCGAACTGTACGCGTGGAACACGACGCTGTTCGTAGTCGCATCGATTCTCGGCTCGGTGTTGTCGGTGCGCCTGCTCGCGATGCTCGGCGCGCGCTCCGCGTACTTCAGCGCGCTGGCAGTGTTCGCGCTCGGCACCGTCGTGTGCGCGAGTGCACCGTCAATGCAGTGGATGCTCGTCGGCCGCACGCTGCAAGGTCTCGGCGGCGGCATTCTGCTCGCCCTCAGTTACGCGCTGATTCGCGTGGTGTTCGAAGAGCGTCTGTGGCCGCGTGCGATGGGGCTCGTGTCGGGCATGTGGGGCGTGGCGACGCTATGCGGGCCCGCGGTCGGTGGAATCTTCGCGCAGCTCGGCGATTGGCGGCTCGCGTTCTGGGTGTTGCTGCCGGTCGTGCTACTGCTCGCCCTGATCGTGCATCGCGAGGTGGATGACAAACGCGCCCACGGTGAAGCCGCTCAGCCGATCCCGTTGCTCAAGGTCAGCTTGCTCGGGGCTTCGGTATTGGTGATCTCGCTCGCCGCATTAACCGAAGATATGCGCTGGAACGCGCTCGGCGTGATCGCCGGCCTCGGCTTCGTATGGCTGCTCGCAAGACTCGAACATAGCGACGCCCGCACGCGCTTGTTGCCGAGCGGCTCGTTCTCGATTCGCACGCGGATCGGCAGCATCTACGCTTGCATGAGCCTGCTCGGTATCGGCGTGACCAGTGAAATCTTTGTACCGTATTTCTTGCAGACGATCCATGGACGCTCGCCGCTGGCCGCCGGTTATCTGACCGCATTGATGGCGGCGGGCTGGTCGGTCGGCTCGATGTTCAGCGCCGGCCGCTCCGCCACCGCCGCGCAGCGTTTGAGCCGCGCCGGTCCGGTACTCGCGGCATTCGGACTCGCAGCGCTCGCGTGGCTGATGCCGATAGCAGGTTTGTTCGATGGCTTGCCGGGCACGGTCGCATTGTGCGCGGCGCTCACGAGCGTTGGGCTGGGTGTCGGGATCGGCTGGCCGCATCTGCTCACGCGTGTCTTTACCGCCGCGCGGCCGGGCGAAGAAAACCTCGCGTCACTTTCGATCACCACCATTCAACTGTTCGCGATGGCGTTCGGCTCGGCGCTCGCGGGCCTCGTCGCGAACGGCGCCGGTCTGACGACCCTCGCCCCGCTGCCCGGTGCGCAACACACCGCGCTCTGGCTGTTCGCGACGTTCGCGCTCGCGCCGCTGCTCGCTGCGGGGCTGACTCGCTACGCGCCGCGTCTCACTGGAGAAGCATTGTGATAGACCGAGTACAAGCCATGCGGATCTTTGTGCGGATCGTCGATGCCAGCAGCTTCACGCGCGCCGCCGAGTCGCTCGACATTCCGCGCGCCACCGCGACGACCACCGTGCAAGCGCTCGAGTCCCTGCTCGGCGTGCAGTTGCTGGTACGCACAACGCGCAAGGTCACGCTAACCGCTGAAGGCGCCGCCTACTACGAACGCTGTGCGCAGATTCTCGCCGCAATCGAAGAAGTCGAGTCGGGCCTGTTCAACAGCTCGGAGAATCTGCGTGGCCGCTTGCGCGTCGCGATGCCCGGCATGATCGCCGCGTCGATCGTGGTGCCCGCCCTGGCCTCGTTTCGCGCGCTGCATCCGCATGTCGAACTGGCGCTCGGCGTGAGTCATCGCACGCTCGATCTGGTCGGCGAGAGCGTGGATTGCAGCATTGAGTTGGGCGAGTTGCCCGACTCCCGGCTGCTGGTACGCCGCCTCGGGTTGCTCGAACGCGTCACCTGCGCGAGCCCCGCGTATCTCGCGCGATTCGGCGAGCCGCGTCACCTGGACGATCTCTCGGATCACGTCGCGATCAACTGGCTGTCGACGCAAACCGGCCGGCGCGTGGACTTCGACTTCAGCGTGGCGGCGCGGGCGAGCAAGGTGAAAGTGGACGGCTTCATTCAGGTGAACGACGAACACACGTATCTCGCGTGCGGGCTCGAAGGGCTGGGACTGATTCAGCCTGGGCGCGCCGCCGCTGCGCCGTATCTTGCATCCGGACAGTTGGTCGAGGTCCTGCCGAAGTGCAAGCCGACACCCATCGCCATCTCTGTGACGTATGTAAAAAGCCGGCAGATTTCACCGCGCGTGCGAGCTTTTGTCGACTGGCTCGCCGAGGTATTCGAAAACACTCCGGGAATGGTTAAGGCCGCGCTACCGCTGGCCACCCCGCCAGCGTGGCCGGTGCTCGATGCGCAGGGGACGCACGGACTCAATACGGCGTCGCCCTAAGTGCATCGACGAGTGCATCGATATGCGAATACGAATTGACGTGCACTAGCGCGTCTCAACGCGCCTGTGCGAATTCCTCCGCTACCGCCGCAATCAGTACCTGCATCCGCGCGGTCTTGTACAGATCGGCATGCGCGACCGCCCAGACATCGAATGGCTCCGCTCGATGCGGCATGACGCGCACCAGTTCCGGTTCTTAATCGGCGCGAAAACACGGCAGCTCGGCGATACCGAAGCCGGCCAGGGCCGCTTCGAACAGCATCGCCGTGGATTGCGTCTGGAACACGAGACGCCCGCGCGAAGTCGGCTCGCCGCACAAAGCCGCCCACATCGACGGCAAGACCGGCTGTTGATACATCACCAGATCGTGACCGTCGAATGCCTCGCCTTCGCGCGGCTCGCCGCGTGCGGCAACATATTCGCGCGACGCGTAAATACCGACCTCTGCGATGACCGAATGCACCGCTGAACAACCGCTGCCCGCCGCGCTTGCCGACACGGCGCGGCAGGCCGAACGTCCGCGCCTGACGTTAGCGTTGGTGGCGAGCGGCATGTTCATGGCCGTGCTCGACATCACCATCGTCAACGTCGCCCTGCCGGCGATGCACACCAGCCTGGGCGCGTCCGTGGGCGGTCTCGCGTGGATCGTCGACGCGTACACGCTGAGCTTCGCTGCGTTGATCCTCGCGGGCGGCGTCGCCTCCGACCGCTTCGGTGCGAAGGCGGTGTATCTGTGGGGACTTGCGTTGTTCGTCGCCGCCTCCGCGGCTTGCGGACTGGCGCCGAACGTCGACGCGCTGGTTGTTGCGCGTTTCGTGCAGGGCAGCGGCGCGGCGCTGTTCCTGCCGGCGTCGCTCGCCATCGTGCGCAGCACCTTCGACGACCCTGTCGAACGCGGCCGCGCCATCGCGGCGTGGGCCGGGATTGCCTCCGTGGCGGCGGCGATCGGGCCGGTGCTCGGTGGCCTCCTCGTACAAGGCTTCGGCTGGCTCAGCGCGTTTCTGATCAACGTGCCGACCGGGCTGCTTGCGTTCGCGGGCGCATGGGTCGTCGTGCGTCATTCGACGCGCAGCGTCGGCCGCCGTTTCGACTGGAGTGGGCAATTGGCGAGCATCGTCGCGCTCGGGGCGCTCTGTTATGCCGCGATCGAATTGCCGTCGCGCGGGATCGCTGCCCGCGAGGTGTGGGGCGCGGCACTGCTCGCCGTGCTGGCAACGCTGACGCTCGTTGCCGTCGAGCGCCGCGCGCATCATCCGATGGCCGGTCGAGTGGTTTAGAAACCGTATGTTCGTCACGATGAATGCGATGGGCACGCTCGTCTACGTCGGCTACTTCGGATTGTTGTTCGGGTTGAGCCTGTATCTGCACGGCGAATTCGGTTTCAACGCGCGGCAGATCGGTCTGACGCTGTTGCCGCTCGCCGGCAGCCTGTCGCTCGGCAACGTGCTAGCCGGCAAGCTGCATGGACGCTTCACAGCGACGCAGTTCATGACAACGGGACTCGTACTGGCCGCGATTGCGGTACCGGCGATGGCCATGAGTCTGGAATGGCGCGCGCCGTGGGTCGTCACGTATGCGGCAATGGTGATGTTCGGCGGCGGTACGGCCTTGTCGGTGCCGCCGATGATTTCGACGGTGCTGGAACAGGTGCCCGGAGAGCTGGCCGGCGTGGCCTCGGGTTTGCTGAATGCGTTGCGGCAGGCGGGAGGGCTTGTCGGTGTCGCGATGGCGGGTGCGGCGACGATTTTGGCGCCGCATGTGTCGACGGCGTTGTGGTGCGTTGTCGGAATGGGCCTGGTCACGTATGCGAGCGCAGCGGTCCTGGCTGCGTTCGCGGCCTTCGCTCCGGCATGGAGCGAAGGCCGGCGTGCGGCTTGAGTTTTTGCTCGTCCGGCGCGGCCGGGTGCTGCCGCGCCATTGCTTGCGGTCGTACCTGGAGCACGCGCCGCCCGGTCAACCTGCGGCCGTTCCGGGCCTCAAGTGTATTCTGACGCCGCAGCTTGAGCAGCCGCCGCTTCCGCCGCAGCCACAGCGGGCGACACGATCGCCGCCTGACCGGTCTGCCGGCGCGAACGGCCCGAACTCAGATAGTCGGCGATCGAATCCTGCGTGACTTCGCCGATGTAGCGGCCGTCGCCATCCAGTACCGGCATCCACGACGAGTTGAACTGATACATCTTCGACAGCACGATGCGCAGATGCTCGTCGGCGCTCACCGTCGCCTTGAACTCGCTCAGATGCTCACCACACACGCCCTGCCCCGCGCGCGCCGCACGGCGCGTCACGTAACCGAGCGCCTGCTGGTTGTCGTCGACGATGGTCAGGTAGCGGCTATCGCTGTCGTCCATCATCTGGAACGCGCGCGTGGCCGGCGTATCGGCACGTGCGGTTTCTGGCTGCGTCGCGGCGTCACCGGCCTTGACCAGCAGCAGGCGCTTCAACGTGCTGTCCTGGCCCACAAACGCGCCGACAAACTCATCACGCGGATGCGCGAGCAGCGTATCCGGATGATCGTATTGCACCAGTTGCCCGCGGCGGAACACGGCAACACGATCGCCGAGCTTGATCGCTTCGTCGATGTCGTGACTCACCATGATCACCGTCTTGTTCAACTGACGCTGCATCTGGAAGAACTCGTTCTGAATCGACTCGCGATTGATCGGGTCGACCGCGCCGAACGGTTCGTCCATCAGCAGCACCGGCGGATCTGCCGCCAACGCGCGAATCACGCCGATCCGCTGCTGCTGCCCGCCTGATAACTCGCGCGGATAACGCTTCAGATACTGCTTCGGATCGAGCGCGACCATCGACATCAATTCCGTCGCGCGTTCGCGGCAGCGCTTCTTGTCCCAGCCAAGCAGACGCGGCACGACCGTGATGTTTTCTTCGATCGTCATATTCGGGAACAGGCCGATCTGCTGGATTACGTAGCCAATGTGACGACGCAGTTCCACTTCGTTCAGGCCCGAGGTGTCCTCGCCGTTGATCAGCACGCGACCTGAGGTCGGCGCGATAAGACGGTTGATCATCTTCAGTGTAGTGGTCTTGCCGCAGCCCGACGGTCCGAGAAACACGCAGATTTCTCCTTCGCCGACGGTGAGGCTCACCGAGTCGACGGCGCGCACCTGCTGGCCGTCTTTCTGCGTAAACGTCTTGGTCAGTTTGTCGAGTTCGATCATGTCTTTTGTACTCCCTTCGGTGTCAGCAAGCGTTGCAGCGCTTGCAGCAGCAAGTCGGCGACGATCGCGAGCACGCTCACGAGTACCGCGCCCACCAGTAGTTTCATCATGTTGCTTTGGCCGATCGCGCGGATGATCAGCGTGCCGAGGCCGCCTGCGCCGATCACCGCGGCGATCGTCATCACGCCGATGTTCATCACCACCGCCGTGCGGACGCCGCCGAGAATCACCGGCACCGCGAGCGGCAAATCGACGAGCCGCAGCCGCTGCCAGTCCGTCATGCCGATGCCGATACCAGCTTCCTTGATGCCGGCGTCCACGTTGCGCAACGCAAGATAGGTGTTGCGCATGATCGGCAGCAACGAGTAGAGGAACACCGCGGTGATCGCCGGTACCGCACCGATGCCCTGGCCAAAGTGTGAGAACACGGGAATCATCAAGCCGAACAGCGCGATCGACGGCAAGGTCAGCACCACGGTTGCGACGCTCAGCAGCGGCGCGGCGAGCCACTCATGTCGATTGATCAGGATACCCAGGGGCACGCCGACGATAATCGCGCAGCCCACAGCAATGCCCACCAGCCAGACGTGTTGCGCGGTGAGTTGTAGCAATTCTGGCCAGTTGGCGGATAGATAGTCGAATACAGTCATATAAAGGTCTCCGCTCAGGGCAGCTTGTGCATGCGCAGGAATTCCGCCGCGACTTCACGCACGGGCTTGCCGTCGATGTCGACCTGCTTGTTCATCTCCAGCATCGCGTCGTTGTTCAGCGCGTCGGATAGCGCGTTCAACTGCGTGGCGAGCTGCGGGTTCTGGTCGAGGACCGGTTTGCGGACCACCGGCGTGGCGTTATACGCGGGGAAATAGTGGCGGTCGTCTTCGAGTGGCACGATGTCGAAGCCCTTCACGCGACCGTCCGTCGTGTAGATCAGACCGATCGACACCTGGTTGTTATGCAATGCGGTGTAGACGAGACCCGGATCCATCTGACGCGTTTCCGCGCGGCTGAACTGCATGCCGTAGGCAGCTTCGAGCGGCTTCAGGCCGTCCGGACGATTGGCGAACTCCGCATCCATCGCGAACACGTGCTTCTTCTTCGGCTCGGCGGCGATTTTCGCGGCGAGTTGCGAGATCGTGCGGATGCCCGTTTGCTGCGCCACCTGCTGCGGCAAACCGAGCGCGTACGTGTTATTCAGCGGCGAGCAGTCGAGCCAGACGAGGCCACGTTTTGCATCGAGTGCTTTCACGCGCTCGTACATCGTCTTCGGATCGAGCTTCTCGGTGATCTTGTTGTAGACGATCGCGGCGGTGCCGGTGTATTCCCACGTGATATCGACCTGGCCGTTCTCCTGCGCACTGCGCAGCAGCGTGCTGCCAAGACCGGTGCGGACATCGATCGTGTAGCCCTTCGAGCGCAGGTACTGCGAGGTGATTTCGGTCAGAACGTATTGCTCGGTGAAGTTCTTGCCACCGAGCACCAAAGTCGCCGCGCTTGCATGGAGGCTCGTGAAGAGCAGCGCGCCGGCTGCGATCCAGCGACTGCGTTTGAACAGATTCATCATGCCGTCACCCCGCGTCGTGCGAGCAGGTAGCGGCTGCCGGCTGAGACGATGCCGTCGAGCACCAGCGCGAGAATCGCGGTGGCCGCCGCGCCGAGCAAAAGCTGCTGCTGATTGTCCAGATAGATGCCCGGGAAGATCAGCGTGCCGAGGCTGTCTGCGCCGATCAGATACGCGAGCGGTGCGCTGCCCACGTTGATCGCGAGCGCCGTACGCACGCCGCCGATGATGATCGGCATCGCGTTGGGCAACTCGACGCGCACAAGCGATTGCCAGCCAGTCATGCCGAGACCGCGGGCGGCTTCACGCAAGGCGGGCGATACGCTTTTCATGCCTTCGTAAGTGTTACGGGTGATCGGCAGCAACGATGCAAGAAACAGCGCGACCAGCGCAGGTATATCGCCGATGCCGAAGATGCCGAGCGCAATCGCCAGCACTGCCAACGATGGGATCGTGTTGCCGATGTTGAAGATTTGCATGAAGCGTTCGGCATGACGCGCGAACGACGGGCGGCTGAGCAGCACGCCGCAGGGGATGCCGACAAGTAGTGCGAGGGCCATCGAGTAGCCGACCAGCAGCAGGTGCCGTTTCGTGTAGTAGACGAGATCGGGCGCGTACTGATGCAGTGCGCTGGGGTCGATCGCGCGACACAGCAACGCGACGACAATGCCGATAGCGACAAGACTGCCGATCAGTCTGGCAGGACGTTGAATCATGAAGATGCGCCTCCTGGTTCGAGCGACGCGCGGAAATAGCCACGCCGCACAGGCGTCGTGATGACGCTGCGAATGGGAAGTTCGGGACGCGGCTAGTGCCGCGAATTGAACCGAGTGGTGCCGGGGAGTTTGCTTTTTTCCTCGGCGCGAGGGCGGTGGTTTTGCTTTCGCCTTCGGTGGCTTGCCAGTTTGTTGTTAGCAACCGGCTGGTGCCAGATCCATCGATGATGTGGATAGCTGCGCCAGGCGCGCTTGTCCGTTTTCTAAAGGGGTTTGGGGCCCCTTGGGATTTTTACCTGCGGTGGGCTGGATGCAGTTTGCTGCTAATCTGCAATCAACTCCTTCCAACTTGGGCTATGTAGCTGGGATTTCACGGTTAGGATGCTGCGATTATACGGGCGTTGGGTGGGTTCGTCTACCCATGTGGTTAATCCATAGGTTTTTGGGGCGGCTGTTTGGGCGCATGCGGTTGGGGGCTTTGCCTGTTTTATCTGTTGTTCTGGCTGTGTTCGCGAGGTGCTTTGTCGGTGTTTCCAGGACTGTGCTTTTTCTTGTTTTGTTAGCGGTCTATTCGCGTTGCCTCTGTGCGGGGCGGCACTTACTTTCTTTGCCGCCGGCCGCAAGGAAAGATAAGCAAAGAAAGCCCAATGCCGTGCAGAAGGTCAAGGCGACGATACTCGAACTGTTCGACAGCCTGGGAAAGCGGCCGGAGTGGGCGGCGGCTTAGGGTATCGCCGCGCCCTCAGGAAGCCTTCACCCGCCACACAAAGAGTCGCCGCGTGAGATCGAACGCCACCAGATTCCCCGCCACCACCAGCAGGAGCCCGACCACCGCCAACGCGGACCATCGGTAGCCTTCGAATACCGTCGACGCGGCCAGCGCCACAATCGGAAACAGCACGGTGCAATACGCGGCTCGCTCCGGTCCAATGCGTCCGACCAGCATCAGGTATGCAGTAAAACCAATCACCGAGCCAAACACGGCCAGATAAGCGAGCGCGCCGAGATAACGCGCGTCCGGCTCGATGGAGAAAGAAAAGCCGGCCAGCGCGCTGCCGACCGTCAAGATGCCGGCGCCGATCAGCATCGCCCAGCTATTGGTGGCGAACGGGTGCAAGCCCATCGATTGCATCCGGCTCGACAGCAGATTGCCAGCCGAAAAGCACAAGGTGCCAAGGAACGCGATAGCGAGTCCCAACCACACCGTGTGGTCGCCCAGGTGTCCTGCCATCTGCTGGACGAACAGGCACACGATGCCGACGAGCCCCAACGCCGCACCTGCAATCGCCGACGGCTGCAATGGCCGCCCCATGAAGAGCCGGCCGTTAATCGAATTCAGCAGCGGCGCGGTTGAAAACACCACGGCTACGAGGCCACTCGGCACCACCTGCTCGGCATAGTAGAAGCACAGAAAGTTGAGACAGAAGAGCGCAAGGCCTTGCGCGACCAGGAAGCGCCATGCGGCGCGCGGCGGCCAGATCGGCCGGCGCATGATGCGCAGCAGCGCGAACAGTATCAGCGCCGCGATCCAGAATCGCCACGCAATCGACACAGGCGGCGGCACCGCACCCAATTGCCATTTGATCGCGATCCACGTGGTGCCCCAGATCAGGACGGTGACGGCATAGAGCGAAAGATTCATGACGAAGCCCGTAGCAGCAAAAAGCGGAAGCTCAACTATGCTGCCGCGGCCGCCGCCACACTTGTCCAGGATTGCGCACTTTTTCGGACGGGCGCGCCGCCGGCGACCACTCGCCGTATACTGAGGCTTACCCCTGCCATCGGATGCATCCCGCTCGTTCCGTGAACGCCAGACCGCCCGCCCCCGTGATCGAATCCACCGAAACGCCGTTCGGCCTTCAGTCGGTCTGTCACACGCTGCGCAGCGCCAACGCGAATCTCGAACGGTTCGCGTGGCTCGGCGACCGGCTCGCCATTGCCGTCTGGACCCGCGACACCGAGGAGGCCGAGACGGTCTACGATCGGCCCGGCCATCACACGCTGTCGTGCTATCTGAATGGCGGCTATCGCACCGAGCGGCAGAAGATGCCCGGGCGCTACGGCGCGCCGTCGCGGCTCTGTGCGCTGCCCGGCGAGCATGAATCACGCTGGTGGGTGCGCGGCCACATGCATTTCATGCATCTTTACTTCCTGCCCGAACACTTCACGCAGCGCGCCGTGCAGGAACTCGATCGCGAGCCGCGCGAACTGACGCTTGCCGATCGCACCTATTTCGAAGACGCCCGCATCGCGAGCCTGTGCCAATCGCTTGCCAATGAAGATTGGCAAGGCCCCGACGGCCTGCTGCGGACCAATGAAACCGCGCATCAGGTGTTGAGTCTGCTGCTGCGCGCACAAGGCGTGCGCCGCACGGATGTATCGTTCAAGGGCGGGTTGTCGGTCGCGACGCGGCGGCGCTTGCGCGACTACATCGAGAGCCATCTGGCGCAAACGCTCACGCTCGGCGAGCTTGCCGGCGTAGCGGCGTTGTCGGAATTTCATCTGGCGCGCATGTTCCGCACGTCGTTCGGACTACCGCCCGCTGCATGGATCGCGCAGCAACGACTCGAACGCGCACGCACGCTGCTGCGCACCACGAGACTGTCGCTCGCCCAAGTCGCGGAACAATGCGGCTATGCGAACGCCAGCCATTTCAGCCATCGTTTTCGTGAAAGCGCCGGCGTGGCGCCTGCGGCGTATCGGCAGGTGGTCAGCGCTGCATAAGTGGTTGAGCGCCCTGAGCCAAGCTGCCCTCGGCCTGAACCCCATCTCTTGCCCTAGCCGCGCTGCCCTGCCCTAGGCTGACCTGCACTGGTCAACCCGACAGTTCTCACTGCAAAGCCATCGCCAGCACGCGCGCCACATGGATCGCGTCGATGCCCGTGCCGTCATAAATCTGATGCCGGCAACTCGTGCCGTCCGCGACCATCACGGTATTGCCGTCAATCTTGCGCACCGCGGGCAGCAATGACAGTTCCGCCATCGCCTGCGACGTGGCGTAATGCTCGGCTTCGTAGCCGAAGCTCCCCGCCATCCCACAGCACGACGATTCCACCGTCGACACCTTCAAACCAGGAATCCAGTTCAGTACGGTTTGCACCGGCGTGAACGCGTCGAAGGCCTTTTGATGGCAGTGCCCGTGAACGAGCGCCTGCTCCTTTGCCAATGGCTTCAACGCAAGCTGCAAACGCCCGGCCTTTTCCTCGCGCACCAGAAACTCTTCGAACAGAAACGCCTGCTTCGAAAGCCGCTGTGCTTCCTCGCCGAAGCCATAGTGCAAAAACTCGTCGCGCAACGACAGCAAACACGACGGCTCCAACCCGACGATCGGTACACCACGCTCCACAAACGGCTCGAACAGATCGAGCATACGCCGCGCCTCCTGCTTCGCTTCATCGACCAATCCGGCCGCGAGGAAGGTCCGGCCGCAACACACCGGGCGCTCGCCCTGACGCGTATTGAAGTGGACCGTATACCCGGCAGCCTCCAGCACCTGCTGCGCGGCGCGCGCGTTTTCAGGTTCCATGCTGTTGTTGAACGTATCGACGAACAACAGCACCTCTTTCAGCGCGCCGCCTTGAGCCGGCCGGGCCGTCACGGCATTAGACAGAAACGATTTCTTGAAACGCGGCAACGCGCGTTCGGGCGCGAAACCCACTGAACGCTTGAACCACGCCGACAACACCGGCACGTTGTCCGCCAGTGCCATCAAGCCCGGCACACGGCTCGCCGTTGCCGCATAGCGTGGCATAAAGGCCACCAGCCTGTCACGCAGACGCAGCCCATGGCGCTTGACGCGCGCCGCCCGCGCCTCGATCTTGAACTTCGCCATGTCGACGCCCGTCGGGCAATCGCGCTTGCAGCCCTTGCACGAGACGCACAGGTCGAGCGTGTCCTTGACGTCGTCGCTGGCGAGTCCTGCTTCGCCGAGTTGGCCGGAGATTGCCAGACGCAACGTGTTGGCGCGTCCCCGCGTCACATGTTGCTCATCCTTCGTCACGCGATAACTCGGACACATGGTGCCCGCGTCAAACTTGCGGCAATGGCCATTGTTGTTGCACATCTCGACGGCCTTCGCGAGACCGCCCGACAGATCGTTGCCGCTGCCCGGCTTCGTCTCCTGCCCCGTCAGCGGATCGCGTTCGACGTTCCATGCGGACCAGTCGAGCGCGGTCTCGATGGGACGCGCTTCGTAGCCCGGCGCAAAGCGGAAATTGCGCGCGTCGTCCATCTTCGGCGGACGCACGATCTTGTCGGGATTGAAGCGGTTATCCGGATCGAACAGTGCCTTGATTTCGGTGAACGCCTGATTCAAACGTGGCCCGTATTGCCACGCGACCCATTCGCCCCGGCACAAACCATCGCCGTGTTCGCCGGAATACGCGCCCTTGTATTCGCGCACCAATGCCGCCGCTTCTTCGGCGATGGCGCGCATTTTCACCGCGCCGTCACGTCGCATATCGAGAATCGGCCGTACGTGCAGCGTGCCGACACTCGCATGCGCGTACCAGGTGCCTTCGGTGCCGTTGCGATGGAACACTTCAGTCAGGCGGCTCGTGTATTCCGCCAGATGTTCGAGCGGCACCGCGCAATCTTCGATGAAGGAGACCGGCTTGCCGTCGCCCTTCATGCTCATCATGATGTTCAGCCCGGCTTTGCGGACTTCCCACAGCGCCTTCTGCTCGTTCGCGGCAGGCATCTCGACGACCGAATCAGGCAAGCCCAGATCGGCCATCAACTCAGTGAGTTGTTTGAGCGAAGCAAGTTGCTGGTCACGGTCATCGCCCGCGAATTCCACCAGCAGGATCGCTTGCGGCTCGCCGACCAGCGCCTTCTCGATCACCGGCCGGAAGGCGGGATTGCTCATTGCCAGATCGATCATGGTGCGATCGACCAGTTCGACGGCCACCGGCTTCAGCTTGACGATGTGCTGCGTGAGCGCCATCGACTGCCAGAAGGTCGGGAAGTTGACCACGCCAAGCATCTTATGCGTGGGCAGTCGTGCGAGCTTCAGCGTCAGCTGCCGGCTGAACGCAAGCGTGCCTTCCGAACCGACCAGCAGATGCGCGAGATTCGCGATACCGTCGTCGGTATAGGCGCGCGGGTTCTGGCAATCGAACATGTCGATGTTGTAGCCCGCAACACGACGCAAGACTTTCGGCACGCGCGCCACGATTTCATCGCGCTCACGTTGGGCAATCTGCTTCACGCCTTCCACTATCTGCTGCAGGCGCGCGCCTTGCGGCGCCTCGCGCAATGAGGCGAAACGCGCTTCGCTGCCGTCGGCGAGAATCGCGTCAATCGCGTCGACGTTGTGCACCATGTTGCCGTATTCGATCGAACGCGAGCCGCACGAGTTGTTGCCGGCCATTCCGCCGATCGTGCATTGCGCCGCCGTCGAGACATCGACCGGAAACCACAGGCCGTGCGGCTTCAACCATGCGTTCAGATGGTCCAGCACAACACCCGGTTCGACCGTCACCGTGCGCGCATCGGCATCGAACGCGACGATGTTGTTCAACCACTTGCTGGTGTCGATCACCAGCGCCTCGCCGACGGTCTGGCCGCACTGGCTCGTGCCCGCGCCGCGCGCGAGCAACGGTACCTTCTCGCTTCGTGCAATGTCCAGTGCGATCCGCAGGTCGTCCTGATCGCGCGGCACCACCACGCCGATCGGCGTGATCTGATAGATCGACGCATCGGTGGAGTAACGGCCGCGGCTCGCCGCATCGAACAGCACGTCGCCGCGCAACGACTTGCGCAGATGCTGCGCGAGTGGTGTCGTCAGGCGCGCGGCGGACGGAACAAGATGGATCGGCTTAACGAGTAAAGCAGAAGTGGGGTTCGACATGTCGTCGGCCTATAAGAAAACGGGCTAGTACAGCGTCAGGCTGATTGGCGCGAGCCCTTCAATGCACCCGCTCGCCGTGCCCGCCTTCTGCGGAAAAAACATTCCGGTGTACGAACCGGTGGTGACGACCATCTCCGGTGTGACAGCAATGCCGCGCGACGTGGCGTGATTGACGAGCCATGTCAGCAGGCGTCGCGGATCACCCGCCGGATTGGCGGGTTTTGCCCTGACCTCGTCCTGGCCCTCAAAACTGAATTGCAACGATGGCGCCACAAACGGAAAATCCTCGCGATACGGCGTAAATTCGCCGACGATCAGCGCACCGTGATTCTGCAAATCCGCGAGTTGGGCGAGCTTGTCGACTTTGGGCCATTCTGCATAACGGCTCGCCACGATTTCGATGGTCGCGCCGATCGAGCCGATGCCCGCCAGCACGTCGGCTTCGCTATAGGGTGTCGTGGAAGGCTCGAAGCGGCGGCCGAAACGGAATGCGATCTCCAGTTCGAGCCCCAGCGGCGCGAAGACTTGGCGCGGCAACCGTGCGCCGTCGGCGTGCAAATCGCCCGCAGGCAACGGTGCACCCTGGATCGGGCCGCTGTCGGACTTCGCGCCAATCTTCCAGCCGCCGATCGGCGCGTCCAGGATGCGCAGGATGTCGTGCTGGATCGCGTAGGCAGCGGCGCCATCCGCGGGCGTTTGTTCTGGCGGCAACGCATCGAGCGTCAGGTGATCGCGGCGTGCGTCGGCGAGACGTTGACTCAGTGGTGTAGTCATTTCTTTGAAGGCGAAGGGAGGGAGCGGTGCATCTGGCTTACACACCCACGGTCGTAACGTGCGCTTTGTCGGCCGCGTCGAGCTCGAATTTGCTTTCCGGCTGCATGCGGAACGCGAGCACCACGCCGATCGCCATCAACAGCATGCTGCCGACGAACGGTAATTCCCAGCTGCCGAAGTAGTCGATCAGAAATCCGCCGACCACCGGCGAGATGATCGCGGCCAATGCCGAGCCAGTGTTCATCATGCCGCTCGCGGTGCCCGAGTATTCCGGCGCGATATCCATCGGGATCGCCCACATCGGGCCGATCGTCATTTCAGCGAAGAAGAAGCCTGATGCGAGACATGCCATTGACAGATACAAGTCGTGCGTGAACATCAGCGGAATCAGCGACAGCAGGCAAAAGAACATGCACACCGACACCATCCAGCTTCGCGCACGCTTCAGGCTGCGGGTACGCGTGAAGATCCAGTCGGTGACGATACCGCCGAGCGTGTCGCCGATCACACCGGCAAAGAACACGACCGATGCGAAGATCGCCGACTTTTGAAGTTGCAGGTGATAGCTGTGCAGGAAGTACTGCGGAATCCAGCTAAGGAACAGCCACAAGGTCCAGCCGTAGCAGAAGTACACGATCGTGACCGGCCACATACGGCGAAACAGTTTTCCCCACGGCACACCGGCCACTTTCGTCTTCGGTGCGGGCAAGACGTCGAGTTCCTCGGTCGTGATACGCGGATGATCTTTCGGATGTTCGGTGAACGTGAACGCCCACACTGCAACCCACAGCAAGCTGAACACACCGCAGATATAGAACGACTCGCGCCAACCCCAGGTCGCCATCACCAGCACGATCAAACCAGGAGCGATCGCGTTACCGATACGCGATGCCGCGTGGGTGATGCCCTGCGCGAAGCCGCGCTTTTCTTTCGCGACCCAGCGCGCCATCGCGGAGGTGGCGGCAGGAAACGTGGCGCCTTCGCCGAAGCCAAGCAGCACGCGCGCGGCCAGCAACGAAACCAGGCCACCGGCGAGACCGGTCAGCAACGTCGCCACGCCCCAGATCGCGCCACAGAAAATCAGCGTGCGTTTCGCACCGAAGCGATCACTGACCCAGCCACCGATGATCTGAAAAATCAGATACGGATAAGCGAAGGCCGAAAACACCAGGCCCACTTCCGTATGCGAGAGTCCGAACTCCTTGCCGAATCCGGCGGCCGCGGTACTGACATTGACGCGGTCGAGGTAAGTGATGAAGTACATGATGCATAGCATCACTAGAACGATACTGGTCGCACTGCTCAAACGAAACCGCTTCATCGTCTCTCTCCATTGCAGTCTGTCGACGGCACGCCTGGAATGGCGCGCTGCGTCGTCGCCCGGCGACATATGCCGCGGGAACATCGCATGTTGTTCATGAGCCGCGTTCTATGCGCGGCCTCTTGAGGGAAGTGCTCCCCGCCTTCCCTTGCTGCGAGATGCGCTGTGGCGCGTCGTTACGCCGAGGTATCAGACAACCGACGCGCTAAAGCGCTCAAGCCGCCGCTTTCATCCCTGAGGCTTGTGTCGGCTGGCTCAACCACTCCATAGCGGCAGGCAGACCACTTTCCTTGAGCGGCACGCCCGCGAGCCGCAGCCCCATTTCGCAACCGGCGAGGGTTGCCAGCAGCATCAGGTCGTTGCAGTCGCCGAGGTGGCCGATGCGGAACATGCGGCCCTTCATCTTGCCGAGGCCGGTGCCGAGCGACATGTCGAAGCGTTCGTAGATGACCTTGCGGACCACGTCGGCGTCGATACCCTCGGGCATCATCACGCCGGTCAGCACCGGGCTATACACAGCCGGATCCGCGCACTGGATCTCCAGACCCCACGCGCGGACCGCACGGCGGGTGGCTTCGGCAAGACGCTCGTGACGGGCGAACACATTGTCGAGCCCTTCGCCGAGAATCATCTCCAGCGCCTCATTAAGCCCGTACAGCAGGTTCGTGTTCGGCGTGTACGGCCAGTAGCCGGTCTTGTTCATCTCGACGATGTCGGTCCAGTCCCAGAAGCTGCGCGGCAGTTTGGCCTGCTTGCTGGCGGCGAACGCCTTCGGCGAGATTGCGTTGAAGCTAATACCCGGCGGAAGCATCAAACCCTTCTGCGAGCCCGACACGGTGACGTCGACGCCCCATTCGTCGTGACGATAGTCAGCGCAGGCGAGGCCCGAGATCGTGTCGACCAGCAACAGCGCCGGGTGTCCGGCGGCGTCGATCGCGCGGCGCACGGCGGCGATATCCGAGGTGACGCCCGTCGAAGTCTCGTTGTGTACGACGCATACCGCCTTGATCGCGTGCTGCGTGTCGGCACGCAAGCGCTCCTCGATCATTTGCGGCTGAACCCCGCGCCGCCAGCCCTCGATGCCGGGCAGGCCAAGGAACTCAGGCTTCAGCCCAAGGCTTTCCGCCATCTTTTTCCACAACGTCGCGAAGTGGCCGGTTTCGAACATCAGCACGTTGTCGCCGGGGCTCAGCGTGTTCGACAGCGCCGCTTCCCAGGCGCCGGTGCCGGAGGCCGGATAGATCACCACCGGTTGCTGCGTCTTGAAGATTTTCTTGATGCCTTCGAGCACTTTCAAGCCGAGTTCGCCGAACTCGGGGCCGCGGTGGTCGATGGTTGGGTAGCTCATCGCCCGGAGAATGCGATCGGGCACCGGGCTCGGACCCGGGATCTGCAGGAAGTGACGGCCAGCGGGGTGAAAGTCTAGCTTGAGCATTGGGCTCCTCCGATTGAATTTTGCATGCAAAAAACTATATCAGACGATCTGCCACGATCCCAAGATGAAAATTACTTGCTGACACCGGTGTTTACCCGCGCTCTTACCTATTCTTTGCGCTTCCGATAAAATCGCACTAATACGATGTTGAGGGTTTTTGTATGCAAAATTCGGATTTCGATGCGAGTGTGGCCGCTTCCCCGCTGATGCCGAAGGTCGAGCGTCAGCGCTTGCACGACACGGTGGTGGAGCACATTCGCGGCTTTATCGTCGAAGGGGTGTTGGAGCCGGGCAAGAAACTGAACGAGCGCGAGTTGTGCGAGACACTTGGAATTTCGCGCACACCGTTGCGGGAGGCGCTGAAGGTGCTGGCCGCCGAAGGGCTGATCGAGATTTCGCCGAACCGCGGCGCGTCGGTGTCGAAGATGTCGGAAGCCGAGTTGCGTGAGACCTTTGAATTGATGAGTGGTCTTGAGGCTTTTTCCGGTGAACTGGCGGCGGAGCGGATGACGGCTGCCGAGCTTGCCGAGATCAAGGCGTTGCATTACGCGATGCTGGCTTGCCGGACGCAGAATGATCTGGCTGGGTACTACAGTCGTAACCAGGCGATTCACGACAAGATCAATGAAGCGGCGAGGAATTCAGCACTGCGGCAGACTTATGTGGCTGTGAACCGGCGCTTGCAGGCGTTGCGGTTTCGGTCGAATTTTCAGATCCCGAAGTGGGATAGTGCGATTCACGATCACGATGAGATGTTGAAGGCGCTTGAGGCGCGGGATGGGAAGAAGTTGAGTGCTATTTTGCGGCAGCATTTGCTGGATAAGAGGGATGCGGTTTTGCAGGTGCAGTCGCGAGAGGAGGTGGCGGGGGCGGTGTTGAAGGTTTAAGAGAACGTTGCCTTGAGTGCGGCATGGGCCCCTTCCAACCGCCAGTCATGAAACGGGCGCCTTGGCGTGGAGTAGACGGCGGCGCATCTGGAATCCGTGTCGTGGCGCACTCCGCGCTTGTAAGACAGCAGTCATTCTGCTGGCGGCACTCCGCCCATTGCCTTGAATTGCGCATAACTAATCATCTGAAAATGCTGGCGGCCGGCAAATTTCAAGATCATCTTTGAGTCGTCGGGCGGAATTTCTCCGAACATCTCGTAGTGAAATGCGAGGGTGCTCACGTAGTTCACGGTTGGCACGGTCGAGTGGATACGCGTGTAGCCTCCGGTTTGCACGGCGTTCCAGAATACCCTGTCGCCGCTGATGCTTTCTCGCGCGTCCTTGAATAGCCACGCTGCGCATGCGGAAAAGGCGCGGCGCGTAAGAAAATAACAATTGGTGTCGCTGAAATCGACGCCGTTGGATTCTTTGCAGACGCCGAGCATACGGCCGTGGGCAGTGAAAATCTTTCGAGCCGCCGTGACTGCCTGCACTCCCGTTTTCTCGACGATCATGCGCATCGTTTCAACATGGTTTGGCTCATACCAGTTGTCGGCGTCAAGAAAACAGATCGCATCAAATCCATTGGCGGCCGCGCAAGCGGCACCTACACCGCGAGGAGTATCCCCGTAGTCGGCGTGATTGGGAATCTTGATGTGAACCACACCCGTCCAGCTATCAACTTCGGGGGCGGGAAATCCATCGGCGAGGGAGTGTCTGAATTTTTGTGTGCAAGGCAGATAAAAGTCTGCCCTCGGGCAGACCGTCAGTTCCATTTTACAAATGAATCCTGGTGAAGCGATCCTCGTAGAGGATCGCGAACTGGTTCATCGCGGCCTTCCAGTCGTGAGCCGCCCGGCTCCAGTCAGCGGTGATATTGCGTAAGGCCAGCCACAGCAGTTTGGTCGCGGCCTCGTCAGTCGGGAAGTGTCCACGCGTCTTGACGATCTTGCGTAGCTGGGCGTTCACGCTTTCAATGGCATTTGTGGTGTAAATCACTTTGCGCACCGCTGGCGGAAACGCAAAGAAGGGAATCACGCGATCCCACGCCCGACGCCAGGCAGCTACCACGGTCGGGAATTTCTGGCCCCATTCGCCCTGTTCGAACGCCTCCAGTTCGGCTTGCGCAGCCTCGGCACCCGCTGCCGTATAGATCGGTTTGATGGCGGCCGCCAGGCCCCGCCGGTCCTTCCAGCTCGCATAGTCCAGCGAGTTGCGGATCAGGTGCACGATGCATGTCTGCAGGGTGGTGGCCGGAAACACCGCACCCAACGCTTCAGGCATACCCTTCAGCCCATCGGTGACCGCGATCAGGATGTCCTGCACGCCACGCACCTTCAGGTCGCTGAACACCTTCATCCAGAACTTCGCGCCTTCCGTGTTCTCGATCCACAGTCCCAGGATATCGCGTGTGCCGTCCGGCCGGATGCCCAGCGCCAGATAGATCGCCTTGTTGCGCACCAGCCCTTCCTCGCGGATCTTCACACGCAACGCGTCGAAGAACACCACCGGGTACATCGGCTCAAGTGGACGCGCCTGCCAGGCCGTCACCTCGTCCATCACGGCATCGGTCACCGAGCTGATGAACTCCGGCGACACCTCGGTGCCGTACTGCTCGGCCAGAAACCCCTGTATCTCGCGTACGGTCATGCCGCGCGCGTACATGGCGATGATCTTGTCGTCAAATCCCGTAAAGCGCCGTTCGTGCTTCGGAATCAGGATCGGCGCAAAGCTGCCGTCGCGGTCGCGTGGAATCTCCAGTCGCAGCGGACCGTCGTCGGTCAGCACCGTCTTGCCACTCTTGCCGTTGCGCTGGTTGGTCGCGTCCTCGGGCCGCACCGCGCCGGCCGGATAGCCCAGATGATGTCCGAGTTCGGCGCCCAGTGCCCGCTCGATCAGTGCCTTCTTGAACGCGGCTGACGCGGCGTGCACCGCTTCGGCCGTCATCGGCCCCTTCACGAACTGGTCGATCAGTTCCTTGGGAATCGACGGCAACGCCGCCTGCGCTTCATTGGTCGTCTTCGGTTTGCGTGGCATACATGCTCCTTCAGCTACATGTTATGCCTTGAACACAAAATTTATGACAGGCCCATCGGCGACCATAAAGTGGGTCACCTCACCTCGCTGCGCAAGGACGCTTTCGTGACATCTTCGTAAGACGTGACGCGGCTCTTTGTAGTAAGCGCTAATGACGGCGACTCGCATGAGGATTCTTCGTGGCATAGGTGGGAGCTGCGGATTATATATATCGGCAGCTCACTCAAGACTATCTCAATTACCGGCCGTCCGAAGCGCCATCAAGCATTCACGCAACCACCGTCATCAGGTAAGCCGTCCTGACGACCACGCCACGTGTCGCATCGCTAAGAACAAGCCGATGACCCCGCGATCGGGGACAGTTGCACTTCGCCTTCGAGTATAAGCGGTGCCGCTTCTGTCCCCTCGGTGCCATGACCAAACGTCGGTCAGATGGCACTCGACCTCTAATTGTCACTCTTCTGATGGCCTGTCGATTGGATGCTGCGTAAGGGCCAAACATTGTTTGATGCCTGGTCGGCCTGCTGCGATCACATTGAGCACTGCAACTCCAAGCTGTCGCGCCAATTCGTCGTCAAACTTGAACTCGTCTTCATCCAGAAAGAATGGCACCTCCATACTTCCAGCCAAAAGTGGAGCCAACCTAGCTGAATCCACAGCTTGCATGATCAACTGCTGCGGATCTTCGGTATAGGTCAGAACTACAGAATACGGCAGATGCTTAACCATCAATACCCCCTGCACTGTTGATATCTGTCAAATGCGTTCTCTAAACATAGCGCCCAGTTTCGCTTGCCCCTCGGCCCAGCTAACAGACGGCACATATCCCTGTCGTTCTCGAGCTGAGAATAACATTTAGCCTCGCGAGATTCCCTGCCACCGCATTTAACGATCCCCCCACTACCGGTATTGAAAAGAGCGCTATAGAGCATTGACCTCTTCGCAGAGCTGGTCAAGTCCGGCACGAGAGAGGGATACGGAACTTGCGACTGATCGCTCAGCATCAACTCCGTAGTCTCGCCCCACGTCGGAAGTGTATCGCTCAGTTCATTACTGTAAAGCGTTCCCGTCAACTTGGCTTTCCACGCCATATAACATTCGACGCACATTTCTGGAACGAAGGCTCCGGCATCATCGCTGATTCCCGTGAGCATAGGCGGCGGCGCAACCGGGTCGTTGCCCAACTCCCAGTTGGTCAGCCACACACCTAGCTCAGCGTCACTGATCGGCTGCCACCACGCGCCGTTAGTTGAGACCTTCGCTGAATGCGACGAGGCCGTGCCATTCGCAGCATACTGATAGTCGACTGCCAGTACGCGTGCGAGTCCACCATTTACAGAACTTGCCGGTTCGTTATACTGAAAGGACTTTACGCGACCACGCTCATCGTAAGCGATGCTTGCCTGACCGCTGTTACCCGCTATCTGCGTTGCACGGTTCGCGGCGTTACGCTCAAGCGTTCGCATCGTCCATCCCGAGACCGCGTCCTTCGTCGTTGCGATGTTGCCGTTTGCGTCGTAGGTATAGGTCCAGTCCTCAAGCTTCTGGCCGTCCTGGATGACTGTGGCTGACAGGAGACGACCCGCTCCATCGTAACTCGCGCCGACCGTCATCTTGCTGCCCGTCCCGACCGCTTGCATCCCCTGTTCGCCTGTCAGGTCGGTCGTTTGCACTTCTGCGTAGCCAGTGGCGTTGCCTTGCGCGTCGTAGACAAACGCGCGGATCTTGCCCGGCGTTGCGACGAGGTGCGGACGCAACGAACTGGCATCGGTGTACTCAATCGTCGTTACCGTTCTATTCCCGGAAACTGTCGCAGTTGCCTTCGTTGGCCGGTTGGCGCTGTCCCAGGTGTACTGGATACCGCCATCGGGCGTCTGCCTCTGCTTAAGATTCCCTGCCGCATCCCACGTCCTCGATACCGTGCCGCCTGGCGTTGCAATTGAGCGGGGACGCAACGTATCTCCGACATCAAACGAATACGTGCTGATGCCGGACATGTCGCTGAGCGTCGTCGTGCCCGAAAGGTAGCTGAGCGACACGTTCCGCGTGGTGTCCGGATGGGTAACCGAGATTGCACGTCCGCTGGAATCGTAGGTCCACGTTGCAACCCGCGAGCCGGACTCGTCCTTTACACCAGTCAATGCGTTTGGAAAGCGGGCGTCCTCGTACAGATACTGACGAACGTGCCCATATGGTGCAGTTACCGAAGCAAGATTGCCCTTCCCGTCGTAAGCATAGTCCGTGGGCATTCCCAAAGGATCCACCAGGGTAACGACACGGTCGTTATTGTCGTATTCCAACCTAATTGATGTCGCTGTTGCCTGTATTACGTTATCGGCTGGCCACCAGGCGACAATTGACAGTCGTTGCCTGCCGTCATATGTAACCTTGCGGATCACACCCGTGCGGGTTGTTTCGGAATAGAATTTGCCAGTGGTATCCGAGTAGGCTTCCGTCGTACCAAGCAGGTCGTCCTTCAGGTAGAAGTATCCGTCGCCAGCTTTCGTCAGCGAAAGACCAGCGGTTCCTGGCACGGCCCACGCTCCGCCAATCCACTTGAATGTCAGAGGTTGCCCGTTACCCCGATAAGCAGCGATTTTCGGCGTGCCCGCATTAACCGCCGACAGATCAAGCCTTCGCTGCCAGTTGTTGACCCAGTAGCCGCCCATCGCAGTCTGCGCTTTATCGTATGGCCTCGAAAGATATGTACGACTAAAGACAAGTGGAGACGTGTCACCACTCGCAAAGTCAACTTCGGAAACCGTCACGTTGCCGTTTGCTGGAAACACTGGGTCTGCCACCGGGCAGGAGTCATCAGACGGATTGTCGGTTCCGTTGCACCACTGCTCGATCAGAGCGAGGTTATTGATACAGGCGTAATTGCCCATCCCGCCTGGGGTATTGCTAGTCACGTCAATCTTGCAGGTCTTTGAACCAGGCGTTGCGCCGGATTTTGAGTAAAGCGTGAAGCAGTCGTCCGCGCTTGCTCCGAACGCGACTATGAGCAGCATGAATGCAGCCAGTACCCGGGACGCAATGACCGCTGTCCCTCCGCTAAATCTGTAGTCCTTCATTTACATCCCTATTGGTTGTACTTGTTTGAGATACGAGCACCCTATAAGGAACTCAATGAACGGAAAATCCGACAATTCCTAAAATTACGGTCTCCTTGAACTAAAATCCAGAGCAATTGCATGAAACGTTACAGATGGTGGCGGGACGGTTGTAAGCCCGGTTGAGGGCGCGTTTACTCTGGCTTTTGCGGCCGGGGCAAAGCGATGCGGGAAGATGTGCTGAGTATTGAAGAGGCGTTTGGCGATTTGCGCGATCCGCGCAGCCGCACGCCGGCTCATGATCTGACGGAGATGCTGGTGGTGGCCCTGTGTGCAATTCTGTCGGGCGCCGACAGCCGGGTGGCGATCCAGACATGGGCCGAAGCGAAGCTGGACTGGCTGCGGCGCTACCTGCCGCTGGTCAACGGCATTGCGTCGCACGACACGTTTGGGCGCGTGTTTGCCGCGCTCGATGCGCAACAGTTTGAAGCCTGCTTCATGCGCGGGACTGCGCACCTGTGCCCGGTGCTGGTCGACAGGTGGTGGCGCTCGACGGCAAGACGGTGCGCGGCTCCCAGCGCGGCGACCAGCGGGCGCTGCACCTGGTGTCGGCCTACGGCAGTGGCCTGGGCGTGGTGCCGGGGCAGGTGCGCACGGCAAACAAAAGCAACGAGATCACGGCGATTCCGGAGTTGCTTGACGCACTGCTGCTCAAGGGCGCGATCGTGACGATCGATGCGATGGGCTGCCAGCAGCGCATCGCGGACAAGGTCATCCAGTCGCAACCTGACTACGTGCTGGCAGTCAAGGACAACCCGCAGGCACTTGCGCGCCAACGCGAACAGGATCGCCCATGCCATACGCTCGCACTGGCGCATTGAGAACAACATGCACTAGTGCTCGACATGGCCTTTGGCGAAGACCAGTGCCGTGTGAAGGTCGAGAATGCTGCGCAGAACTTCGCAATCCTGCGCCGTATCGCCTTGAATCTGCTCAGGCGCGATACAAACATCAAAGCGGGGCTGAAGATCCGCCGCCTCAAGGCCTGCGCCAACGATCAATATCGCGCTGGCCTGCTGGGCCTATGAGCTTCATGCAATCGCCCTGGATTCCCATACAAACGTTGCCTTCAAACCTCATCCGCAATCCGTAGGGAATTACGCGAGAGCCAGTCAGTCTTCATCGCGTTGCGGCGAAAAAACAAGAATATCGGACGCTGGATATTCGTACGTGAAAATGATTGGACGCTGGCACCTAAACCAGGACCGACTGGAACGGAAGAGACGAGCCGCGTAGCACGCCGCCCGAAAGGGAGAGGGGTTTCACAAGAAAGTGCTATGCGACTAATCGCGGTACAAAGTACGATTTCAAAAAATCAGATCCGAGAAAAAGCGGGCCAAACCTCACTGGCTAGGCGTCCAAACGGCAGCCACAAACTTATCCCCAGTTTTTGTTCGCAAGCCTGTGGATAACACGCCCACAACAGTACCAAGCCACTGATGCAAATACATTCTGCCGAGTCGATGCATTCGTCAGCCCGCCTGGCAAACGGCTGAAACCACCTTTTATCTGGCGTGAACCGCCCGGCGCCGAACCAACGCTGCCGCTCCCGAGGAGCGGGGCGCCGGTCGACCATTTAAAGTGAAGTCTGCTCGACAGCTAGGTGTTACGCTGACTGGTCACATGGTAAGGCAAGTTACGAACGCGACCCGCCATACAGATGGCGCAAGTCTGCTCCACCAACCCTCTTGTTCCCCTCGACAATCATTAACCCGTCACCTGCGTCTGGATAGGTGATAAGCGGCTCTCCATCAAGGCGATCGATATTGAAAGAGTCCAAGACCAAACCTGCCTGAGTGTCATCGACGATTGCATAGATAAGCACCGGCACCCCCTCATCGACGGCTATCAGTTCACGCGCGAGCGTGTGGGAATTTTCCCAGCCTTTATAGCTTTCGTCTTCATGACTGATGGCCAGGCAATAGGGAACGTTGACTTCTCGAACCGTACAGTTTTGAATCTGATCCATCCACCGAGGTACATCTGCCTCGTACAAGGACGCATTGACGGATATAAGAAACTCGATGAGTTGGCGCTCTTGCGGTTTTAAGGATCGTTGCATAGATTTTCCTCGGGACGCATTTACCGTGGTGGTCGGATCGAGCCAACGCGAACAACGTCCGCAGACTGTCGATAAGCCGAGTACCCGATCTGCACGCCATTGACGGTTATGTAGAACGTTTCCCCGTCGCCGACTGCCATCTTTGCACCACTGTTTTCCGCCACATCCTTAATAATCGCGTTAATGACCGGCTGACGTGGGATACCTTTTGCATCGAGGTAGCGGAACGTATGGTAGATCTGGTTGTCATTCCTGCCAAAGTTAACTTCCGACGTGTCCTTGACGACCGGCTTGCATTGCTCCTTGATGCGCTCGATCGTATCACGTGCCTTTTGCACACCCTGCCCGATGCCGTACCGGACTGCCGGGTTTTGCGCCAGCCGCCACACGAATACGATGCCCCGCACCAGCAAACCGTCGTACAAGCCGGCCGAAAAATGGCAACTTCTACAGACCGTGCCCATGCCGACGGATGAGCCAGCGCGCAGCAGCTGTCTTGCGCCCTGGAGATTAGCGGGCGGTCCTACCGGGGATTCACCGAAGTTATAGTTGTCGATCCACTGGTCGATCTCATCGCTGGAGATCGCGATATCCGAACCATCATTCAGGTCAAGAATGCTCCCGTTCGTCGCGACAGTGCCGGTCCGTGACACAACCTGGCTGTCCGGTGAGAAACTGAATCTGACCTTCAGTACGCGTCGGACGCCACCGTTCGCCGGACTTGCATATTCATTGAACGTGAAAAGGTCAATCCGCCCACGCCGGTCGTAGCGCAAGTTGAAATCGCCGGTCGGGTTAAAGCCGCGCAAAGGACGATGACTGGCATCGCGCGCAATTATCTCGCTCGCGACGTACTCATCCGTCGGATAGATCGAGAACACATTGCCGCTAGCGTCGTGGGTGACTACCCACTGACCAATCAGTGCGCCGCCCTCATGCATCTGAACGAATGTGAGTCGGTTAAACACGTCATAGACCATGCCATAGGCACGGGTTGCGCCGCCGGATTTTGCTGCGTCGAAGCCACTTGCGCCGGTGCTATCCGCGGTGGGCGTTTCGCTCATACCGGTAGCATTGCCCTGCGCGTCGTATACGAACGACTGGATGACTCCGGGCGACGCGATGGTCGCCGGATGCAGGCTCGTAGTGTCGGCGTAGCGGATCGTGGTTATCGACGTGCCGGACACGCCATTGACCGTTATCCGAACTGGGCGCCCTGCGTCGTCGTACGCGTACTCGGTATTGCCACTTGCGCCCGTATCTTTCAGCAGATTGCCCGACGCGTCCCAGGCCAGAACGGTGGCCCCGTCGGCCGAACTGCTGGAGGTGGGCCGCAGCATCCCGACGACCGAAGAGAAATTCAGCGTCGTCGTTCGTTTGCTATCGGTGACGGAGGTTGTCCCTGTGCCGTAAGTGAACTGTGCATTGCGAGACGATTCAGGATGGCTAACCGCCATCGCACGCCCCTGGGAATCGTAGCTCCAGGTCGCAATCCGGCTACCCGCCTCATCGATCTCACCGGTCAGCGCGTTCTTGAAGCGGGAGTCGTCGTAGACATAGCGGTGTGCATATCCATCAGGCCACGTGACCGAAACGAGATTGCCGTTTGCGTCGTACCCATACTGGGTCATCCCCCCGAGCGGATCATTCAGGCGTGACAGACGGTGCTTGTCGTCGTAGTCGAGACGAAGCGTAATATTCTTGTTCGCATCCGTCCCCGCTGCATGCTGCGTGATCGTGGTCAGCAAGCCTGAACCATCGTAGTTCAGCGTGCGAACAAAACCCGTCTTGGTGCTTTCCGAAAACAGCACGCCTTGCGCTGAATACGTTTCGACGGTTTCAGTGCGAAGATCGGTTAGTGTCCATCCCGATCCGCTCTGCGACAGTGACAGGCCGGTAAAGCCCGCTGTACGCCAGGTGCCGGCTGACCAGTTGAATGTGACAGGTTCACCGTTCTCGCGATACGCAAGCACCTTCGAGGTACTGCCGCTGTTGGCGTTCGCCAGTCCCAGGTTGCGTTGCCAACTATGAAACCAAACCGGTCCCATCGCAGTGGCGGAAACACCCAGTGGCTTCGATCGGTAAGTCCGTGTGAACTGCATCGGAATGTCGTCACCGCTAACGAAGTCAGCCTCCGTTAGCGTGACCGCGCCACTGCCGGGATACACGGGATCAGCAACCGGGCAACTTTGTTCCGGTTCGTCCGTCGCAGGAGTCGCGCACCACTGATCGATCAGGGAAATGTTGTTGATACACGCATAGTTCCCCATACCCCCGGGCGTGTTACCAAACACGTCATTCCGGCACGATGTAGTACCCGGCTTTGCGCCGGACTTTGCATAGAGCGAATAACAGTAGTCGTCCGCGTTGGCGCCGAATGCTACCACCAGCAGCATGAATGCGGTCAGCAGGCGAATCACCAGGCCTCCTGCTCCCTCGGTAAGTCTGTGATTTTTCATAGTCATCCTTATTGGTTGTACTTGGTTGAAGACCGAGCACCCTATAAGGACGGTTCCGCCCCCGCTATCCGACAATTCCTAAAATTACACTTTCCTTGTGGCCGCCTAAACGAAACCCGTAGCAGCTCGCACACGATGCGTAAGGAAACACGTATGTCTCTGTCAGTCATCGTCATTTCACGGCGACAACAAGCGGAGTAGCAACTGAAAAGAATTGCCCGCAGCCAATCCGGACGCGGGATATTCGGACGTGAAAGTGATTCAACACTGACATCCAAACCTAGGGAAAACAAGAAAGACGGATGGGGCGCGTTGCACACAGTCCCGAAAAAGAGACGTGTAGTGCGACTACAGTGCTATCCATTTGTCAGTATTAGGAAGCTTCAACTCAGAAAATCGAACCGTTGAAAACGGACTAGCCGTCCGGGCGGACTCCCTAAAGTTATCCCCAGTTTTTGTCCACAAGGCTGTGGACAATCTGCGCGCAGTCAACTCAAGTATTTGATGCCATAGGTGTATCGTCCGTCGGCTCAGCCGCAGGCAGAATCCCCTCCCTGTGATAAAAAGTAATCCCTAGCCACCCGCCGAGGCCTCCGCATGTCCTCCGTCATGGCCTTCAAACTCGTCCTGCTGTCGCTCGCCGCGATGATCGGTCTCCAACTGCTCGCCAGGCGGTTGCGACTCCCACCGGCCGCGGCGCTTCTGGTCGGCGGCGCCGCAATGGCCTTCGTGCCTGGACTGCCTCGCATCAACCTCGATCCCGAGCTGGTCCTGGTCGTGTTCCTGCCGCCGCTCCTCATGGACGGCGCGTACTTCTCCGTGTGGGACGAATTCAAGCGCAATCTCGGCGGCATCCTGCTGCTCGCAATCGGCGCTGTCGTCTTTACGACTCTCGCGGTCGGCCTGGTTGTGCATTGGGTCGTGCCGGCCTTACCGTGGAGCGCGTGCTTCGCGCTGGGCGCGATCGTCTCGCCACCTGACGCCATCGCCGCGAAGGCCGTACTGGAACGCGTCGCGCTGCCGCGCCGGTTGATGGTGCTCCTCGAAGGCGAAAGCCTGCTCAACGACGCCGCCGGCATCGTGCTGGTCCGCTTCGCCGTCACGGCCGCGCTGACTGGCACGTTCAGCGCTCAACACGCGGCCGGGCAGTTTGCCGTGCTCGGCCTGGGTGGCGTGGCGGTGGGCATCGCAATCGGCTTCGTGGTCGTCAAGCTGCTGCGCTCCCTCGACGACGCCTACCTCATCATCACCGCATCCGCACTCTCCCCGTGGATCAGCTACATCGCAGGTGACATGCTGGAAGTCTCGGGCGTCATCGCAACCGTCAGTTGCGGGATGGTGCTGGGCTGGCATCAGCATGAAGTTTTCTCTGCCGCAGTGCGCATGCGCGGCACGGCTTTCTGGCAAGTCCTGATCTTCCTGATGGAAGCGCTAGTGTTCATTCTGATCGGGCTGTCGCTGCGCGGCGTGATCGTGCGGCTGGGCGGCGTCGGCGATACGTTGAACGCGTTTGCACCCGCTGTCGGCGCAGTGATCGCAGCGGTCGTGCTGTCGCGCTTCGTGTGGGTGTTCGCCGTCGAATGGTTAAAGGGACTCGTGTGCAAGCTGACGCGGCACGCAAACATTGCGCTCGACTGGCGCTCGTCGACGGTGACAAGTTGGGCCGGCATGCGTGGCGTGGTGACGCTGGCGATCGCGCTCTCGTTGCCCGAGGCGATGCCAGGGCGCGATCTGATTCTGGTCGCGTCATTCGCGGTGATTCTCGTGACCGTGCTCGGCCAGGGGACCACGATCGGCGCGCTGATTCGTTGGGTCAAACCGGATAGCGTAGAGGAGCGCAACGAGCGGCATTTGACCGAGCCTCAGGCGTGGGCGAGGGTCGAAGCGACGCAGTTTGCCGCGATCCAACCGCTCGTGCACGACGCGCAGGGCCAGGTGATTCATCCGCGCCTGCTGGAGCAATACAGCTATCGGGCGCGGATGACTGAAACCTTCCAGGATGTGACGGAATATCCCGCCGATGTTCGAACCGCACACTACGACGTTGTGCTCGCCGCCGTGGCGGCCGGCCGCAGCGAATTGTTGCGGATGCATCGGTCAGGGTTGATTCATGACGAACTGCTAACCGAGCTGGAACGGGATCTCGATTTACAGGAAATCGCCGCGTTGCATGGCAGAGGATGACCGGCACGCGTTTGTCGTGAGTCGAAACGCGAACCGGTCGAATCAAGATGAGATTCAATGGCCTTTGAAAATATCCAGTAGTTGATTTTGCATCTGCATCATTTCATGCGCATGCTTCATCTCCATCTGCGCCATCGTGTCCTGATACTCCATGTCCATCTGCATCATTTTCTGCTCGATGCCGATAGCCTGTGTACGCTGCTCAGGAGTCAGCTTCTCCATCATCATGCCGTAGTTCGGCGGCATCAGATATGTGCCGGCGCGCCCTATTCCCTGTGCCTGTACTGAACCCGCGATCAGCGCGAGTGGCAACAGGCTACACATCATCAAAGCTCGAATCGATTTCATGTCATCTCCAGTTTCAAGTGAGCAGCCGGGCTTCAAAATCGGCTACGTAGGCGACGTTCAAACGCTCAGACAGACAGGCCGCGGTCGATCCGCTGCACATGACGGGTCTGGGAATGCAACACCCGGGCTGGCCGCTGCACACGAACCACCGGGTGTTTCATGGCTTTAGTCGCGAACGCTTACTGGAAATGACATGCTGGATGAAAATTGTGCCGATAATATTTCTACTATGCCGCTGTCATTTTCGCCGCGGCACGTCGACTAATTAATCCCTCCACGCCGACCCAAGAATCATCGTGCAAAAATTCTCGCGATGGTAATGCGGGTCTTTCAGCGCCAGCACGTCCGCTTTTACATTGCCGAAGGTCGTCTCCGGTTTATGAATCGTGCCGTGCGCGAATGCATCGATGATGCCTTCCTTGAAATGCGCGCCGCGCGGATGCGCATGCGTGACCTCATGCCGTTGCTGTTCGCTGAACTCATCGTAAGCGAGGCCGAGCACGTCCATTTCAACGCCCGCCGTGACCAGAGCGACCACCGGCTTCATATACTGCGGAATCCCAGGCGTCGTGTGCAGCGCGATCGAATTCCACACCTGTTCGATATCGTCTTCTCCGATGCCGTGGCGTTGCAGAAAATCCCGCGCCGCGTTCGCGCCATCCACTTCGAATCGATCATGCTCGCTGCTATACGGTGCGACGAGCCCCATGTCGTGAAACATCGCGCCGATGTACAGCAGTTCTGCATCGTATTTGAGTTGCTTGCGCGCGCCGGCCAGAGAGCCGAACAGGAACACCCGACGCGAATGGTGATACAACAGTTCGGTTTCGGTATCACGCACGAGCTGCGTCGCTTCGCGCGCCATCATACTATCGGGAATCTGGATGCCTGCGATCGTGGTCATGTGAAGTGCTCCGTGAAAGACGTGAATGAACCGGACGCGCGGTCTTTGTGAGTCGATAGCGCGTTTGGTATGCTGGTCCGCGATGCGCGTTCTTACCGTGTTTCTGACTGATTAAGCAGCGCGTCCGATGAAGTTCAGTATTGGTCAGCGTGCTGTCTCGGGCAATCGCCGTGCACCGTCGAACGCTGCCAAACGCACCACGTTGACTGCCGCGACGTGCGGATTCCGTCCATCGTCAAAGGAAATCATTCGATGCCTACCGTCGCGATCGCGATCTTTCATGGCGTGCAGGCGCTCGACGTCGCCGGTCCGGTCGATGTGTTCTCCGAAGCCAATCGGTTCATCGCGCCACAGGATCGCTATGAGGTCACGCTGCTCAGCGCGGAGCCGGGTTCGCTGCGTGCGTCCAACGGCATGACGCTGACCGCCGATGCCACTTTCGAAAAAGCGCGCCACCCGTTCGACCTTGCGCTAGTAGCAGGCGGCCCGGCGCTACCCGGCGATGTCGCGCCCGACACACGTTTGCTGGAGTGGTTGTCGCAAGTCGCCGCGCAATGCGAGCGATTTGGCTCGATCTGCACCGGCGCATTCGCGCTCGGCCACGCCGGCCTGCTCGACGCGCGCAATGTCACCACGCACTGGCAGCACGCGGCGCAACTCGCCGAGCAGTTTCCGCAAGCCCATGTCGATTTCGACCGGATCTATCTGCGCGACGGCAACCTGGTCACGTCAGCGGGCGTGACGGCAGGCATCGATCTGTCGCTTGCGTTGGTCGCCGAGGATCACGGGTCGCACACGGCGCTCGCGGTCGCCAAGCGATTAGTGGTGTTTGCACAGCGACAGGGCGGCCAATCGCAGTTCAGCCCCTACCTGACCGCGTCAGCCGACGAAACCTCGCCAGTCGCCAAAGTGCAGGCGCACGTAATGGAGCGGATTCGCGAGAGCTTCACGGTCAAACAACTGGCGGATGTCGCGGGAATGAGCGCACGGAATTTCGCCCGCGTGTTCGTGCAGGAGACCAAGGTGACGCCGCATGAATTCGTCGAACGTGCACGCGTGGATGCGGCGCGCAAGTTGCTGGAAAGCAGCGGCGCAGCGCTCAAGACGATTGCCTACGACTGCGGTTTCGGCACGGCCGACCGGATGCGCATTGTCTTCACGAAACGGATCGGCGTCACGCCGATGCAATATCGCGAGCGCTTTCGCTCTGCGTGAACGGGACATGAAGGCGGCATGAAGAGCAAATGAAGCGGGCATGACGACGGTATGAGCGCTCGGCACGACCGCGACTCGAGGGCATCCAGAACGCTGCCGGCATGTGGCTTGAAG
>NZ_DASRSY010000142.1:0-7657 GCF_035656215.1 Paraburkholderia sp. | reverse complement strand
ACGGGTGCGGATACGATCACAGGCGTCAGCAAAGTCGAGGCGGAATCGTCGCGTGCGAGCTTGCGCGAGAAGCCACGCAGCAAATCGATAAAGCGCAGCGCCGGATCGGCGAGGGCTTCTTCCTTGCGCGTGAGAATGCCGAAGCCGGCGAGGCTCTTGCCGATTTCGAGCGGCAATGCGACCAGCAGCTTGCCGCGCAAATGATCGCGCACGACCGACTCGGGCAGCATGGCCACAGCGTCGTAATTTTCGAGCAATTGCAGCGTGGCGAAGATCGACGCGCACTCGGTGAGGTTGACTGGCGTCGCAAGGCCGGCTCGCGCGAGTTCTTCTTCGAACAGCACCCGCGCGGGGCTGGTAACAGGTTGCGCCACCCACGGCCAGTCGATCAGCTCGCGCAAAGTGATGCGCGAGCGCTGCGCCAGCGGATGCACCGAACGCACCACCAGCAGCAAAGTTTCGCGGGCGAGCGGCTCAAAACTGAAATCGTTGTGTTGCAACGGGCTGGTCAGGCGTCCAAGCGCCAGATCGACTTCGCGGCGGTGCAGCAATTGCACGACCTGGTCGCTGGTTTCGCCAAGAATGCGCACGTTCAGCAAAGGGCTTTCGGTTTTGAGGGCGGCGACGGCCATGGCGAGCAGGTCGGGCGCGGCGCCCATGATGGCGCCGACGGTCAACTGTCCGTGCCCGCCGCGGCGTTTGACGTCGAGGTCTTCAGCAAAGCGGGTCAATTCGGCGAGTGCCCGCCGCGCATACGCCAGCGTGACCACGCCGAGCGGCGTGGGCGTCATGCCGCGCGCGTTGCGCTCGAACAGCAGAAAGCCGAAAGCTTCCTCGATGTCGCCGAGCATGCGGCTCGCGCTCGGTTGCGCAACGTTGATCGCCTCGGCCGCCTGATGGAGATTGCGCGCATCGTCGAGCGCGACGAGCAGCGCGAGGTGCTTGAACTTGAGCCGATTGACGAGTGCGATGGCAGCTGAGTGTTGGCTCATGGTTCCGGTGCGATTCGGTTTGTGGATCGCCCAATCCCAACAACGGATTGAGATGCTATCGACGCAGGAATTATAGTCGTATCAGAACGCTTCTACGCCTGGACGGGAAAGCGTCGATACGACGGGAGACAGGCCGTAATGGAAACAATCGCTTTCCGGATGGTGCTCAACCCCGGCATGCGCGAGGAATACGAACGACGTCACGCGCAAATCTGGCCCGCGCTGGTTGATGCGTTGCACAACGTCGGCGTGCGCGAGTATCGGATTTTCTTCGACGCGGGCACGGACCACCTTTTCGCTATTCTGACGCGCACCACGAATCACACGATGAATGCGCTGCCGCAACTCGACGTGATGCGCAAATGGTGGGATTACATGGCCGACATCATGCAGACGGCCCCAGACCATACGCCGCTTCAGCAGTCACTCGAACCGGTCTTTCATCTGAATTCGCTTAACTGACGTTGCTGACTGTGCTTGGCCTAATGGGCGGAGGGTATCGCATGCAGGTTGTCGATTCACATATCCATCTGTGGGATCTGAAGACACATCGCTATCCGTGGCTGGAAAACCCGGGCCTGTCGTTCGTGGGAGACGCGCGCGATCTGAAGCACGACTATCTGCTCGACGATTTGCTCGGCGAGGCGGGCGATATCGAGGTGCTGAAACTGGTGCATGTGGAAGCGAATCACGATCCCGCCGATCCGGTCGAGGAAACCCGTTGGTTGCAATCCATTGCGGATCGTCCGGCGTCGCGCGGCATGCCGAACGCGATTGTCGCCGCCGTGGATCTGTCCGCAGCGAACGCACCGGAAATACTTGAAGCGCACGCGTCATTTGCCAATACGCGTGGCATCAGGCAGATCCTGAATGTGCACGACAACAAGCTGTTCGATTACGTCGGCCGCCACTTCATGCGCGAGCCGCAGTGGCGCGAACATTTTGCGTTGCTGCGCCGTTACGACATGTCCTTCGATCTGCAACTGTATCCGTCGCAGATGGAAGAGGCGGCTGTGCTGGCACGTGCGCATGGCGACACGATCTTTATCGTCAACCATGCGGGCATGTTCGTGGACCGCAGCAGTGTCGCCGGTTATCGCGCGTGGCGCGATGGAATGCGAACGCTCGCGGGTTGCAGGAATGTCGCGGTGAAGATCAGCGGCCTCGCCATGTTCGATCATCGGTGGACTGTCGAAAGCCTGCGGCCTTACGTGCTTGAAACGATCGATACGTTCGGCGTAGAGCGCGCGATGTTCGCGTCGAACTTTCCGGTCGATCGCTTGTTCGGCTCTTACCAGGATTTGTGGCGCGCGTACGCAGCGATTGTCGACGGCGCGAGCGTTGTTGAAAAAGAAGCACTGTTTTGCCGCAACGCGGAGCGCTTTTATCGTATCTGACGTACCGCGTCTGACGCATTCCCGAAAGCGAAGAAGAAGGAGACACGTAGTGCCGCAATCCCCATCCGCTGTGCCCAGACTCGAATTACGGCACGCGAGCAAATCATTCGGCCGGGTCCGTGCGTTATCCGACGGCGATCTCGCGTTGTGGCCGGGCGAAGTGCATGCGTTGCTCGGCGAAAACGGCGCGGGCAAATCGACGGTCGTCAAGATTCTCGCGGGCGTGCATCAGCCCGATACCGGCGAGCTGCTGGTCGACGGCGTGGCGCGCGGATTCGCGACGCCTGCTGAGGCACGCGACGCGGGCCTGGCGGTGATCTATCAGGAGCCGACGCTGTTCTTCGATCTCTCGATCGCGGAGAACATCTTCATGGGACGGCAACCGGTCGACCGGATCGGCCGCATTCAGTACGACGCCATGCGCCGCGAGGTGGATGGTTTGCTGGCCTCGCTCGGGGTCGATCTGCGCGCGGATCAACTCGTGCGTGGTTTGTCGATTGCCGATCAGCAGGTGATCGAAATTGCGAAGGCGTTGTCGTTGAATGCCAACGTGTTGATCATGGACGAGCCGACCGCCGCCTTGTCACTGCCCGAAGTGGAGCGGCTCTTTGCGATTGTGCGCAAGCTGCGCGAACGCGATGTGGCGATTCTGTTCATCACGCACCGGCTGGATGAAGTGTTCACGCTGACACAGCGCGCGACGATCATGCGCGACGGCGCGAAGGTATTCGACGGGCTCACCGCCGATCTCACCACCGAATCCATCGTCGCGAAGATGGTGGGCCGCGATCTGGAGACGTTCTATCCGAAAGCCGACCGGCCGCCGGGCGAAGTGCGCCTGTCGGTGCGTGGCCTGACGCGCGTGGGCGTCTTCAAGGACATTTCCTTCGACGTCCGCGCAGGCGAGATCGTCGCGCTGGCGGGTCTTGTGGGTGCGGGTCGCAGCGAAGTGGCGCGCGCGATCTTCGGCATCGATCCGCTCGATTCGGGTGAAATTTTGATTGGCGGCAAGCGCCTTGCGGCCGGCAGTCCGGCTGCAGCGGTGCGTGCCGGCCTTGCGCTGGTGCCGGAGGATCGTCGCCAGCAAGGGCTGGCCCTGGAGTTGAGCATTGCGCGCAATGCCTCGATGACGGTGCTCGGTCGTCTCGTCAAACATGGCCTGATTTCCGCGCGCAGCGAAACGCAGCTGGCCAATCAGTGGGGCACGCGTTTGCGGCTCAAAGCGGGGGACCCGAATGCGCCGGTCGGCACACTTTCCGGTGGCAATCAGCAAAAGGTCGTGTTGGGCAAGTGGCTTGCCACCAACCCGAAAGTCCTGATCATCGACGAACCCACGCGCGGCATCGACGTCGGCGCCAAGGCCGAGGTGTATGGCGCGCTCGCGGAACTGGTGCGCGACGGCATGGCCGTGCTGATGATATCGAGCGAACTGCCGGAAGTCCTCGGCATGGCCGATCGCGTACTGGTCATGCACGAGGGGCGTATCAGCGCGGATATCGCGCGCGCCGAAGCAGCCGAAGAACGCATTATGGGCGCCGCACTCGGTCAACCGATTCCACCGTTGGGGCATGCAGCATGATGCGCCATTCTCAAACCCATCCCGCGCCCGTTCAGGCACCGGCCCCGAAGCGTTCCGGCAGCGCGCCGGGTGGCTTCATCACGAGCATTGCGAAGAGCCGCGAGACGACGCTCTTCGTCGTGCTGATTCTGTTGATCGTGGGCACGGGGCTCGCGAAGCCGCAGTTTCTGAATCTGCAGAATCTGCGTGACGTGCTGCTCAACGTGTCGATTATCAGCTTGCTGACAGCCGGCATGACGGTGGTGATCCTGATGCGGCATATCGATCTGTCGGTGGGGTCGACGGTCGGCATCAGCGCTTATGCGGTCGGCAGTCTGTACGTTGCGTTTCCGCATATGCCGGTGATCGTCGCGTTACTGGCCGGACTGGCGATCGGTCTGGTGGCGGGCGGGATCAATGCGTTGCTCGTTGCCGTGGGGCGCGTACCGTCGCTGGTGGCGACACTTTCCACGCTCTACATCTTTCGCGGCGCGGACTATGCGTGGGTACATGGCGGCCAGATCAATGCGACCAGTTTGCCCGATGCGTTTTCCCGTCTCGCTACCGGCACATTCTTCGGCATACCGACGCTCGCGCTCATCGCGATCGTCGTGCTGGCAGGGTTGGCTGTCTATCTGAAGCAGTTTCGCGGCGGACGGGAGCATTACGCGATCGGCTCGAATCCGGAGGCGGCACGGCTTGCCGGCGTGAACGTCGAGCGTCGCGTCATGGCGGGTTTTCTACTGTCCGGCGCGATTGCCGGTTTCGCGGGCGCATTGTGGCTCGCGCGCTTCGGCACCGTCGATGCAAGCACCGCGAAGGGCATCGAATTGCAGGTCGTTGCCGCCGCCGTGGTGGGCAGCGTGGCGATCACCGGTGGTGTTGGCACCATTCTCGGCGCTACGCTCGGCGCGCTCGTGCTGGGTGTGATCAGTATCGCGCTCGTCGTGCTGCACGTCTCGCCGTTCTGGGAGCAGGCGATCCAGGGCGCGCTGATCGTCGCCGCGATTACCGCCGACACCTTGCTGGCCCGCTCCGTCGCCAAACGCATGATGAGGAAACGCGATCATGGCTAAACCCGATTCCGCGTTGCTCACACGCAAACGCGAAACGCCGTTGCAATGGGAAGTGTTGCTGGTTGTTGTGCTGGCGCTGTCGCTCGCGCTCGGGCGCTTGTTGTCGCCGGTGTTTCTCACTGGCGCGAATGTCAGCAACATCCTCGCCGATCTGACCGAGATCGCGCTGATGGCGCTGCCCATGACCTTGATTATCGTCGCCGCGGAAATCGATCTTTCTGTGGCGTCGGTGTTGGGTGCGTCGAGTGCGTTGATGGGCGTGCTGTGGCACATGGGCCTGCCGATGCCGGTCGTGATCGTGCTGGTACTGATTGCGGGTGCGCTGGCGGGCTTGCTGAACGGCCTCGTGATCGTGAAGCTCAATCTGCCTTCGCTCGCGGTCACGATCGGCACGCTGGCGCTGTTTCGCGGCCTGGCGTATGTGCTGCTCGGTGACCAGGCGGTCGCGGATTTCCCGGCGAGTTATACGGCGTTCGGTATGGATACGATCGGCTCGACGTTCATTCCGTTGCCCTTTGCAATCGTGATCGTCGGCGCGGTCTTGTTTACCATGCTGCTGCAGTCCACCGCGTTCGGCCGCAGCCTCTACGCAATCGGTGCGAATCCGACCGCTGCGGCTTTCTCTGGCATCGAAGTCGCGAAGATCCGGTTGCGTCTATTTGTGCTGTCTGGCGCGATGAGCGCGCTGGCAGGCATCGTCTATACGCTGCGGTTTACCAGCGCACGCGGCGATAACGGCGAAGGTTTCGAATTGTCGGTGATCGCGGCAGTGCTGTTCGGCGGCGTGAGTATTTTCGGCGGACGCGGCTCGATGTTCGGCGTCCTGCTGTCGCTGCTGATTATCGGTGTGCTGAAAAATGCGCTGACCCTCGATGATGTCTCGAGCGAAACACTCACGATCGTCACTGGCGTGCTGCTGCTGGCGTCCGTGCTGATTCCCAATCTGGTTGCCCGCTGGCGGGCGGCGCGTGACCGGCGTTTCATCGCGAAGTCCGCTTCTTCTTTATAACGTTGTCTTTAAACCGGCTTCGAAAGAAATACTAAATACCAAATACCGACAACCCGGACAGCACTCGTCCAACAACAAAGCAGGAGACGCCTTATGTTCAATCCCCTACGTCACACCGGCAAGACTGCGCTGTGCATTGCGTTAGTCGCGATCAGTTGCGCCGCGTCCGCGGCTGGCCTGAAAAGCGGTCTGAAGATTGCTTTCGTGCCGAAGCAGATCAACAACCCTTATGAAGTCATTGCCGACGACGGCGGCATGGCCGCGATCAAGGAATTCAACGGCGTGGGCAAGGTGGTGGGGCCGTCGGATGCCGGCGCATCGTCGCAAGTGCAATACATCAACACGTTGATCACGCAGCGGCAGGACGCGATTGTGATCGCGGCCAACGACGCAAACGCGGTCGTACCGTATCTGAAGAAAGCGATGTCGCAAGGCATCAAGGTCGTGACTTTCGACTCGGACACGGCGCCTGAAGGCCGCCAACTCTTCGTGAATCAGGCGAATGCGGAAGGCATCGGCCGGGGTCAGATTCAACTGGTCGCGAAACTGATGGGCGGGGAGGGCGAGTTCGCGGTGCTGTCGGCTACGCCTAACGCGACCAATCAGAATACGTGGATCAAGTGGATGCAGGAGGAACTGAAGAAGCCCGAGTATTCGAAGATCAAGCTTGTGAAGATCGCGTACGGCAATGACGACGACCAGAAGTCGTTCGTCGAAACGCAAGGCTTGCTGCAGGCGTATCCGAATCTGAAGGCGATCGTCGCGCCGACAACCGTTGGCATTGCGGCGGCGGCGCGCTATATCTCGTCGTCGTCAAGCAAGGGCAAGGTGCAGGTAACTGGGCTGGGTACGCCGAACCAGATGCGCGCGTTCGTAAAGAACGGGACGGTCAAGGCATTCCAGCTCTGGGATCCGAATCAGCTTGGATACCTCGCGGCTTATGCCGCGGCGGCACTGTCCTCGGGAACGATCACCGGCAAGGAAGGCGAATCGTTTGATGCCGGCAAGCTTGGCAAGCGCACGATCGGACCGCAAGGCGAAATCATTCTCGGACCGCCGACCACGTTCGATGCGAGCAATATCGACAACTTCAATTTCTAACCGGCGAGCCGGGCGCCGCCGCGCGCGGCGTGCGGCATGAGGCAGTGAGTTGCGCGTTGCACGCAGTTGGCATGTTCTGTTTGCAACGCTTCTATCGCGGCGCCGTCTGGTCAATGGATAACGGCGCCGCTCCCACCTCAAGCGCACATTGGCTGTCGCGTTTCCAACCTGATCAATCCCGGTAAACCTGAAATTCAGGTACGGGATATGCATGCCGACCGGCCAACCAATGGAAGCCATTGCGGATACGCGAGGAGGCTTCGGCGTGAACTTTAAGACCTATACTATGAATCGGTAAATCGACCGTGGGCGTAGCGGGCCTGAACGCTATCTTGAGAGAGCCGTTCGGACCGCGGATGCGTCATTGACGCAACAGTTGACGGTCGCGGTTTTTGGCGAGGACGAAGGCGAGCAGTCAGAACGGATGCCGTACACGCAGACAAATCCCTGCTTTAGAGGTGCATGATGATCGGAATGACGTGGCTTGTTGTGGCTGACGGTGGTCGCGCGCGTTTTTTCCAAAC
>NZ_DASRSY010000141.1:0-9704 GCF_035656215.1 Paraburkholderia sp. | reverse complement strand
GGCTGGCGATCAATCCGGGGCAGGTGTCCGCTGCGCTGCCGGGCACGCCGACGCAAGACCCTGCGTTCGGTTTGCCGGCGATCTGGATCGATACGAATCTGCGCGAACAGGCGCAGGTGTATGGCTATACGGTGGTCGATTCGAGCACCGTGGTGGCGACGCACCTGAATCACCTGGTGGTCATGCACGCCTCCGAACTGCTCGGCCGCCGTGAAGTGCAGGCGCTGCTGGAGCGGATGCAGAAGGACACGCCGTCGCTGGTCGACGATCTGGTGCCGAAGTCGCTGCCGCTCACCACGCTGCAAAAGGTGCTGCAAAACCTGCTGGAAGAAGGCGTGCCGATTCGCGACATGCGCACGATTCTCGAAGCCCTGTCCGAACACACGCCGAAGATCACCGACGCGCACGATCTCACCGCCGCCGTGCGCCTCTCGCTGGGCCGCGCGATTACGCAGCAATGGTTCCCCGGCGTGGGCGACATGCAGGTGATGGGTCTCGATTCGAACTTGGAGCGGGTGTTGTCGCAGGCGCTGTCTACGGGCTCCAATCCGGGCCTCGAACCGGGCCTCGCGCACACCCTGATGAACGAAACACAGAAGGCGATGACGCGTCAGCAGAATCTTGGGCTGTCACCGGTGCTGCTGGTGCAGCACGCGTTGCGGCCGATGCTCGCGCGCTTCCTGCGCCGCAGCCTGCCGCAACTGAAGGTGCTGTCTTATGCGGAAGTGCCGGATACACGCAATATCAAGGTCGTGAATCTGATCGGAGCGCACGCTTAAACCCGGCGCGGTTAGACCCGACAGTCAGCCGCAGCTTTCCAGATCGATGGTTTCCGCCGGCGCTCCTCGAGCGCCGGTTTTCATTTCGGCGCCTAACTTTTCATGCCGCAAGCGGCTGGCAAAGGTCATGCTTCGCCCGCGGAAGCGCCACCGGGGGCGCGCGGCGAGCCTGTTTAAAACTGCCCTAACCGTGACTTGCGGCGCGTTTCCATCGCCCGAATTACCCACCTTTAACGGTCTTTATCCATCGATCGTCACTCGACGGGTTTCGCAATAATGATCTCAATGGGAAGCGGTATGTTGCCGGTCCGTTAGTCAGTAAGTCCGTCTACCTCATCGGGGGTCCAGCTTGAACATTCGTAAATTTGTCGGCGCTACCAGTCGCGATGCTCTGCGCCTCGTGCGCGAAGCCTTGGGCCCGGATGCCGTCGTTTTGTCCAATCGCACGATGGACGACGGTCGCGTCGAGATCGTCGCGTTGGCCAATAGCGACCTCGCCGCCATCACGCCGAAGGCGCCGCGCGGCAGCGCAGGCGCACCGCTGGCCGCGCCGATGAATGCGATGGCAGGACAACAGCCCGCGCTCGCCGCACCGCGCGCCAATCCGATGATGCAAGCGAATCCGTATGCGAGCGGCATGCCCGATGTGTTCTCGTCGGTGTTCGGCGCAAGCCCGGAAGCGGGCGCCGAGAACATGGCGTTGACCACCGCTGGCGCTGCTTCAAGCCACGCTGCGAATTTCGCCGCAAGCGATGCGCCGGTTGCCGGCGCGAAGCCAGCCATTCCCGCCGCGCCGAATGCCGCGCTGCCGAACGCCCCTAAAGTGGCAGCGGCACTCGCTGCAGCGCCGCTGTCGCAACCGATCAGCATCGAGCAACCCAGCGCCCACGCTGCAGCGACGCGCCTCGCCGAAGACATCCGCGCCGATATGCTCAAAGCCGCCGGCGTGCCGGCAGCACCTGCGGTTGAGGTGCCGCGCACGATGGCCGAATCGAATCCCTGGCTGATCGATCACGCTCGCCGCATCGCGGCCGAACAGCCGCAGCAGGGCGTGTACAGCGCGCACCACGCTGGGATGACGCCGGCTGCCGCCATGGCCAAAGGCCTCGGCGCCGCAGTCGGACCCGCCGCAGCACAACTCGCCGCCCAACCGGCCTCGCGCGCCTCGCAACACGCTCTGGCCCAACCGGTCATGCCGCAAACCGCCGATAAGCCCGAGTGGGCCCGTGAAGCCGCGCAAATCGCCGCGCGCCGCGCCGCGCAGAAAGTTGCGCAATCGCTGCCCGCCGGCGACGACGCCCGCACGTCCAATTCAATCGCCGAAGCGATCAAGGCGCGCATGGAGCAGGTCGTCAACGACACCGTGATGAGCGAACTGTCGTCGATGCGCGGGATGATGGAAGAACACTTCGCCGGCCTGTTGTGGAGCGATCGCCAGCGTCGCAGCCCGGCGCGCGCCGCACTCACCAAGCACCTGTTCGCCGCCGGTTTCTCCGCGCAGCTCGTGCAGATGATGGTCGACAACCTGCCCGAGGACGTCGACAACATGGACGGCGGCATGGAGTGGGTCCATTCGGTGCTCGAATCGAACCTGCCGGTCATGGAAGACGAAGACGCGCTGATGGAGCGCGGCGGCGTGTTCGCGCTGATGGGCCCGACAGGCGTCGGCAAGACTACGACCACCGCCAAGCTCGCCGCGCGCTGCGTGATGCGCTTTGGCGCCAGCAAGGTGGCGCTCCTTACCACCGACAGCTACCGGATCGGCGGTCACGAACAACTGCGCATCTTCGGCAAGATTCTCGGCGTATCGGTTCACGCTGTGAAAGACGGCGCCGATCTGCAACTCGCGCTCTCCGAGTTGCGCAACAAACACATCGTGCTGATCGACACGATCGGCATGAGCCAGCGCGACCGTCTGGTCTCCGACCAGATCGCGATGCTGTGCCGTGCCGGTCAGCCGGTACAGCGCCTGCTGCTGCTCAACGCGACGAGCCACGGCGACACCTTGAACGAAGTCGTGCAGGCCTATCAGCGCGCACCGGATCAACAGCCGCTCGCCGGCTGCATTCTGACCAAGCTCGACGAAGCCACCAATCTGGGCGGGGTGCTCGATACGGTGATCCGCTACAAGCTGCCGGTGCACTACGTGTCGACCGGTCAGAAGGTGCCGGAAAACCTGTACGTCGCGACGAAGAAATTCCTGATCAAGAGCGCGTTCTGTATTCCGCGCGACAACTCCCCGTTCGTGCCGCACGACGATGACATTCCGGCGTTGTTGTCCGCGTTGTCCGCGCGTTCGACGGCCGAACTGCACGAGGTCCGCTTTGGATAAGTTCATGTCCGATCAGGCAGAAGGACTGCGGCGGCTGTTGGCGAGAAGCGGCTCGCGCGTGCTTGCGGTGACGGGCGGCTCGGCTGGCGTCGGCTGTACGACGACCGTGGTGAATCTCGCCGCGGCGCTCGCGCAGCAGGGCAAAGACGTGCTGGTGATCGACGAGTGCCTTGGCGAGAAATCGGTGAGTGCGATGCTTGGCGACATGCGTAGCACGGGCAATTTTGCGGCGGTGATGCGCGGCCAGATGACGCTCGACGAGGCCGCCGTGCGCCACCCGCTCGGATTTTCCGTGCTGGCCGCCTCGCGCCATAACCGCGAAGGCCACGCCGCCGCGCAGTTCGGCGTGGTGTTGCGCGGCTCCGCCGACATCGTGCTGATCGATGCGCAACTCGACCAGCACGGCTACCTTTCGCCGCTCGCGACGCAGGCGCACGACGTGATGATCGTCACGCGGGTGGCCGCGCAAGCGATCACCGACGCGTACGCGTGCATGAAGCGTTTGCACTACGCACACGCCACCGGGCAGTTTCGCGTGCTGGTGAACCACGTGCAGAGCGTGGACGACGCGCATACCGCGTTCGTCAACCTGGCCGGTGTGGCCGGACGCTACCTGACGGTGGCGCTGGAAGACGCCGGTTGTATTGCCGCCGATGCGCGGATGGCGCGAGCCCTGGAGTTGTCGCGGTGTGTCGTCGATGCGTTCCCATCGACACCGGCTGCGCGCGACTTCCGGCACCTTGCAGCCGAATTGCAGTACTGGCCGATGCGGCCAGCGATGTCGTCGCAAACGCCCTGGATGGCGCCTGCGACAGTTACAGCGGCGCAACACGCCGGCCAACCGTCCGCGCAGCACGCCTGAGAGGCGGCACAAGGACAAGGGGAGCACGATGTATAACGCTCAGGGAAAGATTTCCCAAGCCGAAGTTCTGACGAAGTACGCACCGCTGGTGCGTCGCCTCGGCTTGCAGCTCGTAGCCAAGATGCCGGCGAGTGTCGATCTTGACGACCTGATCCAGGCCGGCATGATCGGACTGCTGGACGCGGCGAGCCGCTACAAGGAAGACCAGGGCGCGCAGTTCGAAACCTATGCCAGCCAGCGGATTCGCGGCGCAATGCTTGACGAGTTGCGCAGCAACGACTGGTTGCCGCGCAGCTTGCGGCGCACTTCGCGTGAAGTCGAATCTGCCGTGCACAAGGTCGAACAGAATCTGGGCCGCTCGGCGAGCGAAACGGAGATCGCCGAGCATCTGCAAATGCCGCTCGACGAGTATCAGTCGATGCTCCAGGATCTGCACGGCAGCCAGCTGATCTATTACGAAGACTTCGACCGTTCCGCGGACGACGAACCGTTTCTCGACCGTTACTGCGTCGATCATTCCGATCCGCTTTCGGCGCTGCTGGACGACAGCCTGCGCTCAGCGCTGATCGAGGCGATCGATCGCCTGCCGGAGCGCGAGAAGCTGCTGATGTCGCTGTACTACGAACGCGGCATGAACCTGCGCGAAATCGGAGCGGTGATGGAAGTCAGCGAATCGCGGGTGTGCCAGTTGCACAGCCAGGCCGTGGCGCGCTTGCGCACGCGCCTGCGCGAAATGGCCTGGGCGAATGCCGAGGCGACGTGAGTCTGACGGATTGATGTTTGACCGGCGGTGCGCGCAACGTCCACCTTCTTACGCGTCCGCCATCTCATGCTCCGCGGCCAGCGCGAGAAACGCTGAACGCGACATGCCGCGCGCCTGGGCGTAAGCGTCGATATCGTGAACCAGCGCCTCGGGCAGCGAGATATTGATGCGCACCGCTTTTTTCAGCGCCGGAATATTCCGCGTGGTGACGAAACCCCAGGTAAAGCCCTCGTAGTCCGGATTACGCCGATGCTCAGCCAGCGTCAGCCGGTCGGGAATCGGCAAGCCTTCGTCGAGCAGCGTATCCAGATGCGCCTCGATCGCTTCTTTCGCGTTCGCGTAGGCGTCTTCCAGCGAATCACCCGCCGAATGACAACCCGGAATGTCAGGGACAATCACGCCGTACGCATGGTGCGTGTCACCAGGCTCGATCGCGATCGGGAAAATCAGGTTCTTCATTTCAGGCCTGCCTGTTTCAAGATGCTGTTCAGTGTGCCGGGCGGAAGATCTTTCTTCGGATGCGGGACGGTCACGAGACCGTTTTTTACCGCGTGCCGGAAATGATGATGGCTGCCCGATATTCGGATCAGCCGCCAGCCATCCGCTTGAATCACTTTGACGACTTCGGCACTGTTCATATTGCACTCCTCGAATCATACACACGATTACACAACCTCGCTAGTGGATAACGCTCCGCCTGGCTCGTCTGACGCAGCTTCGAAAAGCTGCACGTGACGGCGGAGAACCGCCGTGGGGGAACCCGTGATTTCAACGTGATGGAGGATTCCGCGCTACCTGGCCGGATGGCCAACGCGCGTTGGAGGAGGGCTTAAGCGCCCTGTGCGGGAGGGCAAAAACAAAAAGGGCTCGTCAACGACGAGCCCTTTTTGTTCAAAACAATCTATTCAATTGCGTCAGCGCGTGAAACGCACTGCGCGAGCCATATCTTCAAGCTGCTGGATGTGCCGGAATCCGCCCATCCGGTCCGTAGAAACCGGTCTTCTGCGGCACGGCTACCTGCAGCGCCGTCAGCGCACGCTGGTTGTAGTCCATCCGCACGCGGATCAGTTCACCGTTACTTGTATTGAAGTGCCGCGCCCGGTCGGCTGCTTTTTGCAGCAGCGCCCATTGCTCGGCGACCCGCGTATCCGCGCTGGCCGCGAGTTCCATGCCAGGCCAGCCGGCCGGCAAGCCCATTTCCGCGAGCAGCGTATTGCGGGTGGTTTCGAGCGTGGCGAGCACGCCGATCAGTTCAGTTTTCTTCTCGACGATCGGCGGCAGCAATTCCAGCGGCGACAAGGCGGTCAGTGCCTTGGTCTCGAGCGTCAGAATCGAGGCGAATGCCTCGGCGGCCGAATATTCTTCGATGAGGGTGGCAAGCAGGGCGTCTTTCATCTCAACAACTCGCTGAACACGACGGCTCGCGCATGATTCGCGAGCCGGGTTTGTCGAATGCCGCCCGGCAATTCACCGTACTTCGATGCGTCGATTAGTTGCCGGTCGACGAGGTTCTGCTTTGCAACAGTTCGCGCGCGGTATTCAGCACACCGTCGGCGATCTTGCTCGAATCCATCTGCAGCGAGCCGTCCTTGATGGCTGCTTTGATCGACTCGACGTGCGCCGTGTCGATATCGGCCGAACCGGACGCCGCGAGACTGCGCAGATGCTGCGACAGACCCGACAGGCTGACGCTGGCGTCGCCCGAACCGCTGGTGGTGGTCGGCGAGCTCGTGCCCGCACTCTGCGTGCTGTTCGCAGTCGCCGCGTCGCTTTGTTGCGAGCGGGACAAGGCGTCTTTCAACGTCGGCAGATTCGAATTGGTTGTGGAATCGACTTTCACGATTGGCTTCCTGAACGATTTGATCCTGATAACGGCAACTGGTGATCAAAACTTTAGCGCAATCGCTCCAGGTTGTGCCTTGTCTTTCAAGGCGATCCGACCCCACGACGGATTCGAAATCCACTGCACGGGCCGCGCCAGTCTTCGCGGCTGATTCCGCGCCGGCACGCTGGCTGCCGGACGTGCTACGGCGCGGCGTCACAACTGAATCTCCACCGTCGAACCATCCTTGACGATGCCGGAGATGATCTGGCCGTTAGCCGTCTTGACCCGTACCTGTTGTCCCGGCGACGCGTTGTTCATCGCGCTGCCTTCGGCCGAAATCGCGAAACCAGTGCCGCCCGCGACGACTCGCACCGTTTGTCCAATCGACACCGCCGACGCGCTCTTCAGCATGTCGCGGCGCAGTGGCATACCGCCGGCGACGCGTACGAGCGACACCGAGCCGACTGCCTGCGACGGGTCCGTGACGATCGCCTGCGGCAGACCGGTCAGGTCGCCGTCGCGCGCGACGAGATCGGCGGCTGTGAACACTTCGCCCGGCGCCATTGCGCGAGCGGCCAGATAGTAGGTGGCGCGCAGCGAAATGCGCGCTTGCAGATAAATGGTCCACGGCCGTTCGCCGGCGCAGCGCACACCGACGGTCATGCGGCCCCACAGGCGCGCGCCGCTGGGCATGAAGGGTTCGAGCATCGTGCAGGCCGCGAGGCCGCGCGGAAACGCCGGCGCGACGGTGATTTCGACCTTGCCGGGCAAGCCCGCCGATTGCTGCTGCAAAAAGACGAGCGCGGCACTGCGAATCGCCTCGGCGTCTTGCTGGCCGGCCAGCGGCACCGGTTGCGCCACCGCTGCGGGGCGCAGATTCTGTTGCGCGACCGTCGGCGCCACCTGACGCATCGACGGCGTGCGGGCGATGGTGGCGGGCGATGTCGGCATCGGCGCGGGTGTCGGCGCAGGCTTCGGTGCGACTGCCGTGGTCACGACGGGTTTGCCGTTCGCATTCAAATGAGGCGGCTCGCCACGCGAGGCAAGACTGTCGAAGCCACTGGCCGCGGGCGCGTTGCTGTTTGCGCTTTCGACACCGTTGCTGGGCGCATTGGCGGCCACCGGCTGCATGCCGGCGCCTTGCCGCCCGGCATTCGGTGCTGGCGTCACCACAACCGGCACGACCTGACGCGAGCCCCGCATCACATTGACGCGTGTAACAACCCCGGCCGCCGGTTCGGCTGCTGCCACATTGGCGTTGCCCGGCGCGGGAATCGTCACGACTCCGTTCGCGTCAGGTTTGAAACTGGTGCGGATCATCTGCGGCGCGGCAGGCGGCTCGCCCGCGCCCGGAATCACGATCGAACCGCTCGCATTGGCGGCACGCGTGAATTGATCGGCGTCACGCGCGGCAGCCCCCGCCGTCAGCGACTGTGCGGTAGCGGCGGCGAGCGTCGCGGCGGACCCCGCGCGTTTCGCGGGCGTTGCCTGCATCTGCGCGGCGAGATCGGCAAGGGAGGCAGGATTCTTTTCGCCCGGGCCCGGAATCACGATGGGACCACCGGCGTCCTGAGCCTGTTGAGCCTGAGTAGTGGCCGGCAGCAGCACGATGCCGCCGGCAACCCATACCGCCAGGTTTACAACGAGGCGAGTCAGGAGGCGGGATGAACCGCGCGACGCACGCCGGACCACGCCCGCACTCACGCGATGCGCCGCCACGCAGCTTGCGCGGTGCGTCAGATCGAAGGTGGGCTGGTCCATCGGGTTTCTCCATCGAATGCATCGGTACGCCTTGCATTCTAGTGAGCGCCCCCATTGGGCAAACGTTGAATAGAAGCCCCCTTTCCCGGTTATTCGTCCGATTGCTACTTGCGTTCGGCCCATAAGATGCACTTCATGCAAAAAGGTCTTCCCGGCCGACGCAGGTCTCATGCGAGGCAAGCACGGGAAAAACTCGGGAACGTTCTCCGGAGATTTCTATGCTGGACAAACTCGATGCCGAATTCGCCTTTGGCCGCCAGGCGCTCGATGTGCGCGCTTACCGGCAGGAACTGCTGTCGTCGAATATCGCCAACGCCGATACCCCCGGGTACAAGGCGCGCGACGTCGACTTCGCTTCGTCGTTGGCCGGCGCGCTGAAGAAGACCGGCGGCGGGACGGGTACGGGCGCTTCGAACAACTCGACGCTCGCCATGACGCAGCCTGCCGGGGTAACGAGCGGCATGTCGATGGTGTCGACCGCGCCGGGCCACATGTCCGGCAACGCGACGCTGACGCCGACCGGCGGCACGCCTGACGACTACGGCAATCTGCAATACCGCATTCCGACGCAACCCGCGCTCGACGGCAACACGGTCGACATCGATACGGAGCGGGTGCAGTTCGCGGACAACACGTTGCACTTCGAATCGGGCATGACGGTGCTGTCGAGCCAGATCAAAACGATGCTTGCGGCGATTACGTCGGGCTCGTAAATAACAGGCACCGCAAAAAGACATAGCAGTACGCAGGAACAATCGCTACGGGAATTAACTTGAAGCCGGGTCGAACCGTGCAACTGCGTTGCAAGGGGTCGGAGTAAGCGCTAAAGCGCCAACTCCGATCGACAGCGTTGCATGGGATCGGAGTAAGCGCTAAAGCGCCAACTCCGATCGACATAGGAGAGGTCAGGAAACATGCCATCTTTAATGAATATTTTTGGTGTTGCAGGCTCCGCGATGTCAGCGCAGTCGCAGCGGCTCAACGTGACGGCGTCGAATCTCGCCAACGCGGACAGCACGACCGGTCCGGACGGCCAGCCGTACAAGGCCAAGCAGGTCGTGTTCGCGGTCAGCCCGATCGGCGGCGCGCGCTCGGGCTCCGGCCAGCAGATCGGCGGCGTGCAGGTCACCGGCGTGGTCGACGACCCGACGCCGATGAAGACCGCCTACGACCCCGGCAACCCGGCGGCCAATCCGGATGGCTACGTCACGCTGCCCAACGTCGACCCGGTGCAGGAAATGGTCAACATGATCTCGGCCTCGCGCTCGTACCAGGCCAACGTCGAGACCCTGAACACCGCCAAGACACTGATGCTAAAAACGCTCACGATCGGAACCTGAGGAGAGCTCCTTGACCACCAACACCACCATCGGCAACAACGG
>NZ_DASRSY010000140.1:0-4146 GCF_035656215.1 Paraburkholderia sp. | reverse complement strand
ATTCAGAAAATGATCGCCAACAATCAGTTCGGCCTCGGCGGTTTCAAGCTGGTCGAATCGAGTGAAGCGGGCATGCTGGTGTCGGTGGATCGCGCCATTCGTGAGAAGAAATGGGTGGTGTTTCTCGGGTGGGAACCGCATCCGATGAATATCCAGATCGATATGAAATACCTCACCGGCAGCGACGGCGTATTCGGTCCGAACGATGGCGAAGCGCGCGTTTATACGCTGACGTCCCCCGACTTTCTGACGCGGTGCCCGAACGCGGGCAAGCTCGTGAGCAATCTGCGCTTTTCGACGCAACTGGAGAACGTGGTGATGCAGTCGGTGATGAACAAGGAGAAGCCCGCCGATGCCGCCAAAGCGTATCTGAAGAAGAACCCGCAAGTACTGGACGCGTGGCTCGCGGGCGTGAAAACCTATGACGGTAAAGACGGCTTGCCGGCAGTGAAAACTTTTCTCGGACTTTGACGGGGTCGCCTGGACGGGGTCGCCTGGACGGGGCCGCCTGGACGCGGTCAGCTTAGACGCGGTTTAGAACCAGTCCGGCTCTCATCCATCGAGTCGCGCATTTCAATCCACAGGAACTAGCACGCATGAATCATGAAGTCATCGTGACCTGCGCCATCACCGGCGCGGGCGATACGGTCGGCAAGCATCCGTCCATTCCCGTCACGCCGAAGCAGATCGCCGAAGCCGCTATCGAAGCCGCGAAAGCTGGCGCCACTGTTGCGCATTGCCACGTCCGCGATCCGAAGACCGGACGCGGTAGCCGCGATCCGCAGTTATATCGCGAGGTCGTCGACCGGATCCGCTCGTCAGGCACCGACGTGATCATCAATCTGACGGCGGGCATGGGCGGCGATCTCGAGATCGGGGCTGGCGAGGAACCGATGCGCTTCGGCGCGGGAACCGACCTGGTAGGCGGTTTGACGCGGCTCGCGCACGTCGAGGAGTTGCTGCCGGAGATCTGCACGCTCGATTGCGGCACGCTCAATTTCGGCGACGGCGACTACATCTACGTGTCGACACCCGCGCAATTGCGCGCCGGCGCAAAGCGCATCCAGGAACTCGGCGTGAAGCCGGAACTGGAGATCTTCGACACCGGCCATCTATGGTTCGCGAAGCAATTGCTCAAGGAAGGCTTGCTCGACGCGCCACCGTTGTTTCAGATCTGCCTCGGCATTCCATGGGGCGCGCCTGCCGATACCACGACGATGAAAGCGATGGCGGACAGCCTGCCGCCTGGCGCGCACTGGGCCGGATTCGGCATCGGCCGCATGCAGATGCCGATGGTCGCGCAGGCGATGCTCCTCGGCGGCCACGTGCGGGTCGGCCTTGAAGACAACATCTGGCTCGATAAAGGTGTGCATGCAACGAACGGCACGCTGGTGCAACGCGCGGTCGAAATCATCGAACGGCTTGGCGGGCGCGCGCTGACACCCGCAGAAGGTCGCCGCAAACTCGGCTTGCCCGCGCGTGGCGAGCGGCAGTTGGAACGGCGTGTGGCTGGACAGTACGCGTGAATATGGCGCGTATCCGTTGCGCCTGATAGGGCGCGCTTCGAAATCTTAGAACTCGCAGGCAAAGGAAACGTCAGCAATGGCAGTGATCGTCGATATCAAAACATTTGCAGCAATCGGCGTGGGCGTGATCGGCGGCGGCTGGGTGGCGCGAGCGCTCGCGCACGGGCTCGATGTCGTCGCGTGGGACCCCGCTCCCGGCGCGGAGAAACAGTTGCGCGAGAACATCGCGAATGCGTGGCCGGCATTGGAACGCGTCGGCTTGTCGGAAGGCGCAACGCCCGAGAGATTGCGCTTCGTCGATACGATTGAAGCCTGCGTCGAACAGGCGGATTTCATTCAGGAAAGCGCGCCCGAACGAGAAGCATTGAAGCTCGCCTTGCACGAGCAGATCAGCCGTGCGGCGAAGCCGGATGCGATCATCGCTTCATCCACTTCCGGCCTGCTGCCGAGCGATTTTTACGCACGGGCGGTGAATCCGCAGCGTTGCATCGTCGGGCACCCGTTTAATCCGGTCTATCTGCTGCCGCTCGTCGAAGTGGTCGGCGGTGAACTCACCGCACCGGCAACCATCGACGCCGCGATGCAGGTTTATCGTTCACTGTCGATGCGACCGCTCCTCGTGCGCAAGGAAGTGCCCGGATTTATCGCCGACCGTTTGCTCGAAGCACTCTGGCGCGAGGCGCTGCATCTGGTCAACGAAGGCGTGGCGACCACGGGCGAAATCGACGATGCTATCCGCTTCGGCGCGGGAATCCGCTGGTCGTTCATGGGCACGTTCCTGACGTACACGCTGGCGGGCGGCGATGCGGGTATGCGCCACTTCATGCAGCAGTTTGGACCGGCTTTGGAGCTGCCCTGGACTAAACTGGTAGCACCGCAGCTAACTGATGAATTGATCGATCGGGTGGTGGACGGAACGTCTGAGCAGGTCGGGTCGCGCTCGATCAAGCAGCTTGAGCGCTATCGGGATGACTGCATTACGAGTGTGCTGACGGCGATTGAAGCGGCTAAGGCGCGGCATGGGTTGCTTCCTTCGGAGTGAGGCTGCGTGCGGGACGATGCGCCGCCTCGCCTGAATGCGTCGGCAGCGCACAATCGCAGCGGCCCGTGCCATTCATAGAGATGAAGGAGAATAATTGCATATGCCGGACCACGCTTTGCTGCCCTGCTATCGCGACATCGTTCGCGCCGAATGGGTCGATTACAACGGCCATCTACGCGACGCGTTCTATATGCTGATTTTTAGCTTCGCGACAGACGCATTGATCGATGTGATCGGGCTGCCTGATTCAGTGCGTAAGGCGCGTAACCGCTCGATCTATACGCTCGAAGCGCATATCAACTATCTGCATGAAATCAAGGAGGGTGTGCAGGTTCGCGTCGATATGCGCGTGCTGGGGCATGATGCGAAGCGGCTGCATCTTTACCTCGAGATGTTCGATGATGATGGCGTTGAACCGGTGGCCGCGGGAGAGCAGATGCTGCTGCATGTAGATACGGGCGGCCCGCGCGCTGTTGCCTTCGACCCGGACGTCGAGGCACGCGTGCGCGAGTTGGCGCAAGCGCATACTGTGCTGCCGGCGCCCAGGTTTGCAGGGCGCCTGATTGGATTGCCTGTAAAGACGCCGCCTTATGGGAGTCAGCATGCTTGAACCTGAGATTGCCGCGTTCATCGAACGGACCGCTGCAATCTATGCGGGACATTCGACCTCATTGCCACCGAGCGAGCAGCGCGCGATTTACGATCGCTTTGCGGCTGCGCTCACGCCGCCGTTACCAACCGATGTAATCGTCGAAGACGCCGTGTTTCAGGCAAGCGCGGGCCATCCGATCAGGCTGCGGCGCTATCGAAATCGCTTAAACGCAAACGGAACGATCCGCGGTACCGTCCTGTACTTTCACGGTGGCGGCTTCGTGCTCGGATCATTGGAAAGTCATCAAATCGTGACCGCACGTATTGCCGCGGATACCGGCCTCGATGTGATTGCAGTCGATTACCGGCTTGCGCCTGAGCACCGCGCTCCAGCCGCCCATGACGATTGTCTGGAGGTCACGCTCGCGGCATTGAACGGCCGTTTGCCGTTTGATTCACTCGCGGAAAATGCGCTGCAACTGGCGGGCGATAGTGCCGGCGCCAATCTCGCTGCCAGCGTGGCGATCCGGTTGCGCGATGACGGTATTCAAGGCATACACGGACTTGCAACGGTCTATCCAATGCTTGGCACCGAACCGCAAATGCCCGCGCGCGACGACGAAGCGCATGCGCCGATGCTCACGCTTGCTGATGTCCGTGCGTTTCGCGATCTATATTGGGGCGAACGCGTGCCCTATCCCGCGTGGACCGTACCGCTGGACGCGGTGCGCTTCGACGGTCTGCCGCCGACGCTTGCCATAGGTGTTGAACACGATCCGTTGCGCGACGATGCGCGGGTGTTTGTCGAGCGCGTCATTGCGGCCGGCGGAGAGGCACGATTGTGGATTGGCGCCGGGCTCGTACATGGCTGCTGGCGTGCGCTTGAATCGAGCCCTGGTGTACAGGCGCTACATCGCCATGTCTGTCAGTTTCTAGGCGCGCATTCCGTCACGCAGTGACGGCTCAGGCTGCCACAAGCGAGTCAAG
>NZ_DASRSY010000139.1:0-3851 GCF_035656215.1 Paraburkholderia sp. | reverse complement strand
CATCGACCTTCTGCTGCGTCGCTTCCGAGATGGTGCGCGTGAAACCGCGGCCAAACGGCGTTGCGTCGTTTTCGTCGTCGACGTAGACCATCGGTCCGAGTGCGTCCGTCATGCCGAAACGAGCCACCATGGCGCGAGCCGTGGCCGTTGCCTTGTTGAAGTCGTCCGACGCGCCGGTGCTGATCAGGTTCAGGAACAGCTCTTCCGCAACACGGCCACCGAACAGGATCGCGAGACGGTCCAGCAGGTAGTCCTTCGAATACGTTTCGTTGTCATGCTCTGGCAACTGCCACGTAACGCCCAGCGCACGGCCGCGCGGGATGATCGTGACCTTGTGTACCGGATCGGCCTTCGGCAACAGCTTGGCGATGACCGCGTGACCCGACTCGTGATACGCCGTAGCACGCTTCGATTCTTCGCGGATCACGGCCGACTTGCGCTCCGGACCCATGAAGATCTTGTCTTTCGCGTCTTCGAAGTCGTTCATTTCGACAATGCGCTTGCCACGGCGAGCCGCGAACAGTGCTGCTTCGTTGACCAGGTTCGCCAGATCGGCACCCGAGAAGCCTGGCGTGCCGCGTGCAATAACCGCTGCGTCGACGTCGTTCGAAATCGGCACCTTGCGCAGATGAACCTTCATGATGTGCTCGCGGCCGCGGATGTCCGGCAGACCGACGTACACCTGACGGTCGAAACGGCCCGGACGCAGCAGCGCCTTGTCCAGCACGTCCGAACGGTTCGTTGCAGCGATCACGATCACACCCGAGTTCGCTTCGAAACCATCCATCTCGACCAGCATCTGGTTCAAGGTCTGTTCGCGTTCGTCGTTACCGCCGCCCATGCCGGCGCCACGGTGACGGCCAACCGCGTCGATTTCGTCGATGAACACGATACACGGTGCATGCTTCTTGGCCTGCTCGAACATGTCGCGCACACGCGCCGCACCGACACCCACGAACATTTCGACGAAGTCCGAACCCGAGATGCTGAAGAACGGCACCTTCGCTTCGCCGGCGATAGCGCGCGCCAGCAACGTCTTACCGGTTCCCGGCGGCCCGACCAGCAGCACGCCGCGCGGGATGCGCCCGCCCAGCTTCTGGAATTTCTGCGGATCGCGCAGGAAGTCGACCAGTTCGGAGACTTCCTCCTTGGCTTCGTCGCAACCGGCGACGTCGGTGAAATTGATTGCGTTATTGTTTTCGTCGATCAGACGTGCACGGGATTTACCGAACGAGAACGCACCGCCTTTCCCGCCTCCCTGCATCTGTCGCATCATGTAGAACCAGAAGCCGATGATCAGGATCGTCGGTCCGAGGTAGTACAGCGCGGACACCAGCGCATTCGGTTCGTCATCAGCCTTGCCGCTCACCTGAACGCCATACTTCATCAGATCGCCGACCATCCAGATGTCGCCCGGCGACACGATCTGGTACTTCTGGCCGTCTGCTGGAGTGACCGTAAGGTTCCGCCCCTGGACAATAACGTTCTTGACTTTGCCGTTCTTTGCGTCGTCCATGAACTGCGAATAGGAAACGCCTTCCTGGACACGGGGCTTGTCGAACTGCTTGAACACCGTAAACAGCACCAGTGCGATAACCAGCCACACTGCTGCTTTCGAAAACATATTGTTGTTCAAAGCACCACTCCTTCACTTAGACGGGCGCCTACATTTTCCTTGCGGCACCACGAAAGCATTCTAATCCAGTCCGCAGACCCCTGCCATAACGTTTCGCTACCACATAAATAGCGTAGCGGGCCGTCAAAGCGCCGATTTCCGGCGCCTTGGGCACATTAACGGCAGATGCGGAACTGTCCAGCAGCGAACCTACGCGGGCCGCTTGAGATGCTTACCCAAAATAAACGTTTCTGACGATTTGTCCCGCGAGGCTTTCGGCTTGCGGGCCGCCACCACCTTGAACTGGCGCTTGAACTTTTCGACAATCTGGCTGTAACCGCTGCCATGAAAACATTTGACTAAAAGGGCACCATCCGGCTTCAGGTGGTTTTGCGAGAACTCCATCGCGATATCGCACAGATGCTCGATTCGCGCGGCATCCGCCACCGCCACTCCCGACAGGTTGGGCGCCATATCCGAAATTACAAGGTCAACCTGACGCTCCCCGACTAATTCTTCGAGTTGTTCGAGAACCGAGTCTTCGCGGAAGTCGCCCTGGATGAAATGAACGTCGGCGATCGGCTCCATCGGCAGCATGTCCAGCGCGATGATGGTGCCGTCGATGCCGCCCTCCCGCTCGGCGTCGCGTTGCGAGCCCTTGGCAAGCTTGTTACGGGCGTACTGGCTCCAGCTGCCCGGCACCGAGCCGAGGTCGACAATCACCTGGCCTGGCCGGATCAGTTTGTCCTGCTCGTCGATTTCCTTCAGCTTGTAGGCAGCGCGGGCGCGGTAACCCTCCCGCTGCGCCATTTTTACGTACGGGTCGTTGATGTGATCGTGCAGCCACGCGGTATTGAACTTGTTTTTTGCCATTAAAGGTAGAACTCTTGCTGCGTGATGTCGCGCTTTAGGGGATAATACGCGGTTAATTCGCGCGGCCACCGCCAAAACTGGCAGTCATCCGCGATTCTGTTGTTCTGACGCGCCGCCCTGTGCCATGGCCCGAATCTATCCGGGCTGCAGGTGCCGCCATTTTAGTCGAGTCTCCCACTTTCCATGCCAGCCCTTAAAGTCTCTTCCGACCAACGCGCCGAGTTGCGCTCCCAGGCACATGCGCTCAAACCGGTCGTGTTCGTCGGCGCCGAAGGCTTGACCGACGCTGTGCTGTCGGAAATCAAGGTTCACCTTGGCGCACATCAACTGATCAAAATCCGAGTATTCGGCGACGAACGTGAAGAGCGCATTGCCATCTACGAACAGATCTGCGACAAGCTGAGCGCCGCGCCGATCCAGCATATCGGCAAGCTGCTGGTAATCTGGAAGCCGGAAGCAGCAGCACAACCGGCCGTGAAGGCCAAGCGCGGCGCCCTGCCGAGCGCCCGCGAAGCGGCTGTCGAAGCCAAACCGGGTAAAGGCCGCGCACCGCGCGTGGTCACCGTGGTGAAGCCCAGCGAAATCCCGATGCGCAAGCCGAAGGCAAAAGCTGTCGTGGTGCGCGGCAATGAACGCGTCACGCAAGGCGGCAACGTTAAGCGCGCCAAGAAGCGCCAGACCAGCGCGAAGCGCGCGCATCAGTCGTCGAAGTAAGCGAATGACGAAGGGTGCGGGCGGTGTCCGCACCTTGGGGTGAGCTGCTCAGGCCGCCTAGGTAATGCCGCTTGGGTTATGCCGCTTGGGTTAAGCCGCCTGCCTCACTCTACAGGCAAACCCGCTTAAGCAAGCCGGAATAGCACCACTTAACCGGCTACCTTCCCCGCAGCGTGGCGAGCGCCCTGCTCCGCTGTCTCCACGCCGACGCTCGCCGGCAGCTTCCACACCAGTGCCACGCCCAGCAGGCTTTCGATCAGGTAAAACAGGCTCGACACGCCGTGCAAGATGCCGAAACGCGTCGCATAGGCCGAATGTCCGACGTCACTGCCCGCTTCGAGTGCGGCAATGCGCATTGCATTCATGAACGGCTGCAACGCAAAGTAACCCACCAGCACGCACACCAGCATACCGGCGATCAACCAACGCAAACGACGATAAGCGTCGCTGCCGCGGCGAACCAGCACGTTCGCCAGACCCAGCAGCAAAATGCCGCACACCGCGCCCAGCACGCCTTCAATACGAAACAGCTGCGCCGCCACCGCGCCCGCCGTCATCCGGTCGAGCGAGGTGAACAACACCGGCGCGACGGCATAGCCGATAGTCAACAGACTACCGACCCACACCACCGTCAGCAGACGGAACAGTC
>NZ_DASRSY010000138.1:0-3101 GCF_035656215.1 Paraburkholderia sp. | reverse complement strand
ATCGTGTACAGCTTCAGCTTCGGAAACTTCGAGGTCAGCTCAGCCGGCACCTTGTTCGAACGCGGACGGTAGAAGTTCCTCGCCGCGATTTCCTGACCTTGCTCGCTGTACAGGAAGTTCAGATATGCTTCGGCCAGCTTGCGCGTGCCGTGCTTGTCCACCACCTTGTCCACCACCGCAACCGGCGGCTCGGCCAGAATGCTCACCGACGGCACGACGATTTCAAACTTCTCCGGGCCGAATTCCTTCAGCGAGAGAAACGCTTCGTTTTCCCACGCAATCAGCACGTCGCCGATCCCGCGTTGCACGAAACTGGTGGTCGCACCACGCGCGCCCGAATCCAGCACGCCGGCATTCTTATAGAGCTTGCCGACGAATTCCTTGGCCTTCTGGTCGTTCCCGCCCGGCTGATGTTCTGCGTAGGCCCATGCGGCCAGGTAGTTCCAGCGCGCGCCGCCCGAGGTCTTCGGATTCGGCGTGACGATCGACACGCCCGGCTTGATCAGATCGTCCCAATCCTTGATGTGCTTCGGGTTGCCCTTGCGCACGAGAAACACGATCGTCGACGTGTAGGGCGAGGCGTTGTCCGGCAAACGCTTTTGCCAGCCCTTGTCGAGCAAACCCTTGTTAGCCAGCGCGTCGATGTCGTAGGCGAGCGCCAGGGTCACGACGTCCGCCTGCAAACCGTCCAGCACCGAGCGCGCTTGCGCCCCCGAGCCACCGTGCGACTGCTTGAAGGTGATCGTTTCGCCCGTTTTGGCCTTCCATTCCTTGCCAAATTCCTGGTTGACGTCCTGATACAGCTCGCGTGTCGGGTCATACGACACGTTCAGCAGCGTGGCGTCAGCTGCACGTGCCGGCGTCATGACGCCGAAACCGGTGATCGTGCCGACAGCGCCGAATGCGAGCGCCGCGACGAATTTTCTGGTCCTGCCTGCCAGCCCCGTACCTTGATGGTTCATGTCAACTTTCTCCGCGTTGTGGTCCGCTGAAACAGCGTGTGGTGTTCTTTTACGTCGCGGTCACGTGCACATGAGCGCCAACTCGAAGGGCAGTCTATCGAAGAGCTTTCATCATTAAAAATAATGTTTCTTCATTCTTTAATACGCAAAAGTGGTAATGACGGCTGGATAAGGCGTTGCGACACGAAAACGAGTGTTGGAGCGTCCGTTTACGGCGCCGGAACGCCACCCCGGACCACGAACTTAAAGTAAAGCTTGAATTGCGCCGAATACTGTATAAAAATACAGGCACCTGTTCATACATACAGTGGCCCCATGACCAAACTCACCGCACGACAGCAGCAGGTTTTCGATCTGATTCGCCGGGCCATCGAACGCACCGGCTTTCCGCCCACCCGCGCGGAGATCGCCGCCGAGCTGGGTTTCAGCTCGGCCAACTCGGCAGAAGAACATTTGCGGGCGCTGGCTCGCAAGGGCGTGATCGAACTCGCGGCCGGCGCATCGCGCGGCATTCGCCTGCTGACGGGCCCGGAAGATTCGCCGTACCAGTTCACGCTGCCGCACGCCAGCATCATGCAACTGTCGTTGCCGCTGATCGGCCGGGTTGCCGCGGGTAGCCCGATCCTCGCGCAGGAACACATCTCGCAGCACTATGCGTGCGATCCGGCGCTGTTCTCGAGCAAGCCGGACTACCTGCTGAAGGTGCGCGGGCTGTCCATGCGCGACGCGGGTATTTTCGACGGCGACCTGCTCGCAGTGCAGAAGAAAAGCGAAGCCAACGACGGCCAGATCATCATCGCGCGTCTCGGCGACGACGTGACGGTCAAGCGGCTGAAGCGCCGCCCGAACGGGCTCGAACTGATCGCTGAGAACCCCGATTACGAAAACATCTTCGTTGAAACCGGCAGTGCGGAGTTCGCGCTAGAGGGTATCGCCGTTGGGCTGATCCGCCCCGGTGAGTTCTGACTACCCCGCTCGTCCGCCAAACCGAAGCTGCCCCAACGTTGAATCGCCTGGAGAGACTCATGGAACGCTTTGCCCGCCTGCTGCCTTTTCGCCAGTTCGGTCGTTTGCGCCATCTGCGCAAGCTGGTGCCCTGCTCACTGATCGAGGCGTCCACGGCCAGCGCGCCATCGCTGTTCGACGAGCCCGCCAGCGTATCGAGCTTGCCTTCCTCGCTGCCGGCTTTTGCTCGCGTATCGTTGAATTCGGGGCTGAATACGGCTGAACCGGCACGTCGTGCGCCGGTGCGCGTCTATCACGGGCCGTCGCGGCTGATCATGGTCGGCACGGTAGACGCCGTGTGCCGCATGATCGATCGCTGCATCGCCGACGAAGCCAACGTGCACGGCGCGGTGTTCGAGTCTTAAGCGGCACGGCACAGACGCTCCGCTGCAACAGTGCGGCGCGCGCAAAGGCTTTTGGCCTGCCCGCGCCTTCCCGGATATCGCATCGCCTGGGATCGTTTTCGCGTGGCCATGGTCCACGTTAGATCACACCTGATGGAGAGTCCCACTCGATGGCAGATTCAACACGTACAAGGCGCAACGCTACCCGGCCACTGATCGTCACTTTGATTGTGATTGTGGTGATCGCCGCATTGGGGTTCGGTTACGCGTCGCCCTACATGGCGCTGAACAACCTCAAGCGCGCGGCGGATGCACGTGATGCGCAAACCGTCAACGAATACGTCGACTTTCCCGCGTTGCGCGAGAGCCTGAAGCAACAGGTCACCGGCTTGTTATCACGTCGGCTCGACGCGCATGGCAACGGCAATCCGTTCGCGGCAATTGGCGCAATGATCGGCGTGGCCTTGATCGGTCCGCTGGTCGATGCTTATGCAACACCCGACGGCGTCGCGGCATTGCTGAACGGCATGCCGCCGCGCGGCAACCCGGGCGAACGGCCGCCGGTGCCAGCCACCGCGGAAAATCCGCCGGCCGCAGCAGCGCCTGCGCCGCAGCCCCCCGTTACCGGCAATATGAATGGCGGCGCAGCTAACAACGGCAACAACGCCACGCCGCCGCAACCGCCACAAACCACGGCGGGGTATCGCGGTCTCAACGAGTTCGTCGTCACCTATCAGCATGGTGCCGGTGACGCGCGTTACTCGGCGATCTTGCGGCGCGAAGGTCTGTT
>NZ_DASRSY010000137.1:0-7431 GCF_035656215.1 Paraburkholderia sp. | reverse complement strand
TCCTGGGGGTCACACATCGACGGATCTACCAGAACCAGATCATCGAGGAGTGGAGCGTCTTCGATGAACTTGCGGTGCTAAGGCAAATCATGGTCCCGCAGCAAACAGCTGCGTAGGACTCGGAATCATCAATTCACATGTGGAGATGACAGTTATGATTAGTACTATTAAGGAAGGTAAGTCGGAGGATGAGCGCTCGGAAATCGACGCCGGCGTGCGTCAGACGGTCGAGTCGATCATCGCCGACATCCGCGAGCGCGACGACGCGGCAGTACGCGAATATGCGACGAAATTCGACCACTGGGACCGCCCGACCTTCCGTCTGAGCGACGCTGAAATCCAGGCGTGTATCGATTCGTTACCGAAGCAGGCGATCGACGACATCCTGTTCGCCCAGACACAGGTCCGGCGTTTTGCGCAGATCCAGTTGCTGTCGATGCGCGACGTCGAGGTAGAGACGCTGCCGGGTGTCGTGCTGGGTCACCGGAATATCCCGATCAACGCGGTCGGTTGCTATGTGCCGGGCGGCAAATACCCGCTGCTCGCGTCCGCACACATGAGCGTACTGACCGCCAAGGTGGCGGGCTGCAAGCGGGTCATTGCCTGTGCGCCACCGTTCGAAGGCAAGCCATCGGCGGCGATGGTCGCCGCGATGGCGCTCGCCGGAGCGGACGAAATCTATGTGCTCGGTGGCGTCCAGGCGATTGCTGCCATGGCGCTGGGCACTGCGACCATTGAGGCGGTCGATATGATCGTGGGTCCGGGCAATGCGTATGTTGCGGAGGCGAAGCGCCAGCTGTTCGGCAAGGTAGGCATCGATCTGCTCGCGGGGCCGACCGAGACGCTGGTCATTTGCGACGACACGGTCGATGCAGAACTCGTCGCCGTCGACCTGCTGGGACAGGCCGAACATGGGCCGAATTCTCCAGCTGTCTGTCTGACGACCAGCAAGCGGATCGCGCAGGAACTTCCTGGGCAGATCGAACGCGTGCTTGCACGACTGGACACAGCGCCCGTTGCCAGCGTCGCGTGGCGGGACTATGGCGAGATCATTCTGTGTGACACGGAGGAAGAAATGCTGGCGGAAGCCGAACGGATCTGTTCCGAACACGTCCAGGTGATGACGCGCGATCCCGAATGGTTCCTGCAACGGATGACCAATTTCGGTGCCCTGTTCCTCGGTTCGCGTACCAATGTATCGTATGGCGACAAGGTGATCGGCACCAATCACACACTGCCGACGCGCAAGGCCGGCCGCTACACGGGCGGCCTCTGGGTCGGCAAGTTCATCAAGACCCATACATATCAGCGCGTGCTGACCGACGAAGCATCGGTGGCGATTGGCGAAGTGTGTTCGCGGCTGTGCGAGCTTGAACATTTCTCAGGGCACAAGGAACAGGCTGATATCCGCGTGCGGAGATGGAAGCAATGACCCTCGCGATGAGCGGCCATGTCGCGCTGGTCACGGGCGGTGCTGGCGGGCTCGGCCGATCGATCAGCACCGCGCTCGCGGACGCTGGCGCGACGGTGCTGGTGGGCTATCGCACCAGCGCCGAGGCGGCGCATGCGCTGGCCGCGCAGCTGCCCGGCGTCGCCGGGCAGCCGCATCGCGCCGTGGAGTGCGACGTGAGCGACAGCGACGGCCTGCGTGAGCTCGCGTCGCGCGTGGCCGCGGAGTTCGGAGGGCTTGATGTACTGGTCAACTGTGCGGGCATGACGCGCTATGTTGCTCATCGCGCCCTTGACGAGCTGGACGATGAGTTGATCGACCAGATCTTCACGACCAACGTGCGCGGGGCGATCGCGTCCGTGCGGGCTTTCCAGTCACTGCTGGCACAGCATGGACGGGGTCTGGTGGTCAACATCTCGTCGATCGCCGCGCAGACTGCGATGGGAAGCAACATCGCGTATTGCGCATCAAAAGCCGCGGTGGACAATCTGACGAAGTCGCTCGCACGTGCGCTGTCACCCGAAATCCGGGTGGTGTCGGTCTCGCCCGGGCTGGTCGACACTGAATTCGTCCGGGGACTGGACGAGGCGTGGCGCGCCGAGCAGACGGCGCGCACGCCGCTGCAACGGCTGGCAATGCCCGACGAGGTCGCTACTGCGGTCGTCGTGTTGGCAACCCAGCTGACGTTCACGACTGGTGCGGTGATTCCGATCGATGGCGGCCGTCCACTAGGTTAAAGGAGAGAACCATATGTCCACGCAGTCCTGGAACGGACGGGAGGCCGCGCAACGCTGGGTGCGCGACTTTCTGGTGAACCAGTCGATGCCCTCACTCGCGGACGTCTACCTGCATGCGATACGTCTGCATGGCACCGCAGGCGAGACATTTGGCCGCGATGCGGTGCTGCGCGAGCACCGGACGATGTTGCGACTACTGGCGCCGCTTGGAACGCTCGCGGCCGAGGTTGACGCCTTGGTCGAAGTGGAGGATGGCGAGGCCTCGCGCGTGGCATTTACGGTCAGCGCGACGACCTCCGCGTCGAGCGATCAGGGCTTTCATTGCATCGTCGAGTGGCTGGTCGTCGACGCACGCGTGGTCGAAATGTGGTGGTCGTTCGATCTGGCGACGATCTGCAGCCGCGCCGGCGAGCCGATCGACACGCTGGCACGCGTCCACGCACAACGCCTGGCACCGCGTCTGACGCCGCCAGGCGACGCCGTTCATGCGTTCGGCCAGCTGCTGGCGCGACCGCTCGTCTCGACGCTTGCGCAAGCCGACGCGGCGAATGACCTGATCGCGCACGCGGTCTCGCACCTCGATGCCTGTCTGCGCCGTTTCGACGCCGGGGCGATCACGAGGGCGGGCTCGGTCTGGCACGGGAGCGTGCTGACCGAGGCGGTTGACTTCTCTCGTGCGTGGCTCGACAGCTTCGACGACGGCGAACTTTTCATCGAACAGACGCTTGGCAGGGACCACGACGCTTTTGTGCGGGCACGCTGGCGTGGACACTACGCGGGCGACGGCGTGCTCGGGCATGCCGGCGCCAGCACGCTGGTGGATGTTCCGCTTTTCGCATGGTGCGGGCGCCGTGACGGCAGGATCACCTTCGCCTGCTGGCTCGACACGGTCGGTGCGGCAGCGCAGCTTTATGCGGGCGCGATGTCGGATCTGATCAGTCCTGGCGCGAATTGATGGGCACCCATCGGATGCGACCGGGTCCGGATGACTTTGTGGAAATACAAGACGGAGCAAAGATGCAACACCCCAACACCCCGCCGCTGAACTGGAACGGGCGGCTCGTTCGCTTCGCCGACCTGATCCCCTGCACGAACGCGTTTATCGATGCGCGCAGCCCAGGCAGTGACAGGAAGGAAAACTTTACGATCATCGGACCGGGCGTCGCCGAGAACCCGCACCAGCATGTGCACATTCGCGAGCCACATGGCTTTAACGTAGGGGGGGCGCGCCAGCCGCCGCACTGTACCAATTCGCTGCACAGTCACGATACCGCCGAAGTTTTCATGATCCACACGGGAACGTGGCGTTTCTTCTGGGGCGAGCACGGCGATGCCGGCGAAGTCGTGGTAAGGCCGGGTGACACGATCTCGATTCCGGTTCACGTGTTTCGAGGCTTTGAAAATATCGGCGACGATATCGGATTCATGTTCAGCCTGCTGGGCGGCGACGACCCCGGACGCGTGCACTGGGCGCCCCAGGTGATCGAGACGGCGCGCGGGCACGGTCTCGTCCTGCTCGAGAACGGCACGTTAATTGACATCACCGAAGGCGAGACCGTGCCGCCCGGCGCACAACCGGTTGCCCCCTCGACGCGCGAGCAGCTCGCCTATATCCGCACGCCATCTGCCGGGGAAATGCGGAGGCGCATCGTGCTCGCTAACGCGACGGCCACCGCGGCGCACGGCGGCTTGCAGCGCGACGGAGTGAACGAGATTCCGGTGATTGGCGCGGCGTCTGCCGACGGCATCGAGGCCGGCCCGATTAATGACCCGCATGGGTTCACGCTGCGCCGGCTCGACCTGCGGGCCGGTGCCAGTGTGCGGATGCATCGGCGGACCTGCGCGGAAGTCCTGATCGTCCAGCGTGGCGCGCTGACGGTCGAGGACGCCGCTGGCGCCCGCATCACGCTGAACCGCGGCGATACGCTGACGATCCCGCGTCATACCGGCCGCGCGCTCAAAAACGAGGGCACTGATCCGGTGAGCGTGCTGGTTGCGCGCGCCGGCGAGGACCCGGGAGCGCCTGAGTGGTCATGAACGGGCCACTGACGCTGTTGCTGTTGCCCGGCACGCTGTGCAACGGGCGTGTCTGGGCCGGACAGATCGACGCACTTCGCGCGGTGGGGCCGGTGGTCGTCGCGCAGTATGACGGCGCCGATACGATCGGCGCGATGGCGCAGCACGCGCTGTCCAGCGTCGAGGCGGATGCCCGGGTCGTGCCGATCGGCCTGTCGATGGGCGGCATGGTCGCGCTCGAAATCTGGCGCACAGCGAGGCCGCGGGTGGCCGCAATGGCGCTGCTTGCGACCAATCCTTTGCCCGACACGTTGGCGCGTCACGCTTCGCGGAACAGACAGATTCAGGACGCGGTCGGGCACGGGATGCCCTTCGTCGCCCAGCAGCTGGCCCGCGCCTACTGCGACAGCAACGCCGAGCGGCCAGAGGAATTCGTTGCGGACATCATCAGCATGGCCAGCTCGATCGGACTCGACGGCTTTCGTGCACAGTCGGCAGCGCTCGCCACGCGACATGATTACCGGCCACTACTCGGTTCGATCAACGTGCCTGTCCTGGTGATGGCGGGAAAACACGACCGGATCTGCGGACTGCATGCCCAGCAGCAGATGGCTGCAGCGATACCGGACGCGACGTTCGAGGCCCTCTCTGAAGCCGGACATCTGATTCCACTACAGGTGCCGGATGAGACGAACCGACTGCTCCTGCAATGGCTGGTGCACATCGTCCAACCCCACGCGACACTAGCCGCGACGCCTTCCAGATTGCCCTGAACCCGACTCGAAGCGAGAACTCATGCGAAGCACTTACCCAGAGAATTTCCGATCCAGACTCGAAAAGCACGAACTGCTGATCGGCACGTTTGTGAAGAGCACGGACTACACGGTGGCCGAAGTGCTGTCGATGTCTGGCCTCGACGCACTATGTTTCGATGCGGAACACGTGCCGTTCGATCGGTCCAAACTCGATACATGCCTGCTGGCGACGCGCGCATACCGGATGCCCTCGATCGTACGCGTCGAAACAGCAATGCCCCACGTGATCCTTTCCGCGCTCGATATGGGCGCGACCGCCGTGCAGGTGCCGCACGTGAGTTCACCGGAGCAGGCGCACGATATCGCGCGAGCGGCGCGTTACGGGCGGCAGGGGGTGGGCGGACGGGGCTATGCCGGCTCGACGCGTGCGGCCGGGTATGGAACACGACCGATGGCCGAACAGCTGCGCGAGAGCGCCGCGCAGGTCACCGTGATTGCGCAGATCGAGGATGCTCAGGCGCTGGACGTGCTGCCGCAACTGATGGCCGTCGACGGGATCGATGCGTACTTCATTGGACGCGTGGATCTGGCCGTATCGATGGGCGAGGACAGTCCGGCCGCGACTGGTGTGATTGACGCGATGCACAGCATTTGCAGCGCCGCGCGCGCCGCGGGCAAACCGCTGGGGATGTTTGTCGGCGACGAGAAGGAGATCGCGGTTTGGCGCGAACAGGGTGTGTCGCTATTTCTTGTCGGTTCGGATCATTCTTTGCTCCTTCGCGGCGCGCGGCAACTCGCATCCGGGTCGTCGTTGCCCGCATGAGGATGGGCCGCTCGGTGTTGAACCGTGCGGCTGTTCCGTCATGCTGTCAGTCGGGCTCACGCCTCCCAAAAAAGTCCGCACCCGTGGCCGGCCCGGATCTGCAGAGTACGCTGTGACGGATAGTCTTCCAGGCGATGGCTGACGATCGCTCCCCGCCGGCTTCGGGCCGCCGGGCATTTGTTCCTTAGAGCCTGAATTACCCCTGATCAGGTCGGCCACCATTTGGGCGGACGGGGTCTGGCCAGGTGACCATGCCCGGTATTGCAATACACGCCCGGTGCTTCCCGCCGCAACCTTCGGCAACATGCTGGGTAGCATCGGCCGCAGGCCGCTCCACGGAACCACCCTGGACGTGTGGACAGTGCTGGAATGGCGACACGTCCGGCCGACGAGCGGCTGGATGCGGTCCCGCCCGGATGCCACGATTGAACCCGTTGAACTCCGCCGTTTCCGCCACGCGAAAGCGATTCACACCAAGCCGGTTCGTGACGGTTTGCGCGGCGTCATCAAGGATGACTGACCCACGGCGCACCGTGCTGGCTGGGCTCATCGTCGAGGTCAACGGTGATCGAATAGCCTTTGACCGGATATATGTTGGCGCGGTCGCCCGGCGTTGCCGCGAAGTGACGGCAATTCACGCCTGCGCAATGGCCAGTCCGTCAAAGCGACGCCTGAAGGGGCTGTGCCACGGTGGCGATTGGTAGTTCGTAGCATCTTTGGGCAGGTCGGAACGCTAGGCGCTGCTCTCACCATCGTTTCGAGTAGCAGCGAATGCACGAGCCACAGTGTCCGAATTCTTGTTATTATTAGTACTGCATCAAGAGTCGGAAAAACCCCGACGCCAACCTGCCCCTCCCGGGCAAGGTGGAAGCCGTAAGGCGATGCGGCCGATGGTCGGCAACGAAGCGGGAGCGGCATGGCTTGCACCGGTTCGACTTATTTCCCTCCGGAGTAGCGATGCCTCACGAAATACTCTCCCCGACTTTACGTAGCCGGGTTGACGACACCGAAGACAACTTCGAGAGTTGTCTGCCAGGTTTCCGGTTGACCCATATCCTGAACGTCGCTTCCGTTCCAGATCTTGATGTCGTTGCCCAGGTTCTGGGCTGCGTGAAATGCGAGCAGACGTCCATTTCCGGCTGGGCGATAGCACGCCGGGGAGAGGTACTGGATCAACGGATCAGTTTGCAGGGGATTAGCGAGCTTCGCGTTCGCTTCCTGCGTGAGCAGCTCCTGCTGCTTGATCTGGGGTTGCGGATTCGCCTTGAACATCAGTTCACGCGGCAACGTCCCACTGATGTCGCGCTGCTCAGGTAAGCGCCGACGCGAATCGCCGGATCGGTCTCTTGCGGCGCGGCGTGCCTCACCTCAGCCGCGTGTGCGTGATCGTCTTATGTCGCACGTCGGGCTCTCGACAGGCGAGTACGGGTGGTAGTCGGTGCACTGCCTCCGTTCGCCGTGACCGTTTTGCGCGATGTATCCGGTCACCGCTTTGCCAATGTGATTCGCTCCGGCCTCTACGGATCACGGGATCACGACGTCGTCGCGCTGATCCTGACAACTGTCAAAGAGAGTGAACCAAACTGTGGGAGGTCAATTCGCGCCGCTCGGCGCGCATTCGGCGAGTTTGCAGCTGCAGAAGTCTTGGTC
>NZ_DASRSY010000136.1:0-10263 GCF_035656215.1 Paraburkholderia sp. | reverse complement strand
CGGAGTTGGCACCAGTCACGGTCGAATACGCACCGATAGCAGTGCCCAAAATACCCGCGGCGGAATAGGCGCCGAATGCCACGGAACCGAAGCCGGATGCATTCGATCCGTTGCCAATCGCCACCGCTGTCATGCCTGCGGCGTCTGCCATATTACCGATTGCAACTGCATTGAGGCCTTCAGCCTGAGCCTTGTAGCCGAATGCCGACGAATAGTCGCCGCTAGCTACGGCGTTTGCGCCTGCAGCAACCGCCTGGTTACCACTCGCGACGGCGTCATCTGAGCCGGTCCCGACCCCATCGGCCTTGAAGTAGTGCAGCGTGCCGGTTTTAGCGATGGCGTCGACTTTGCCGTCAACTGCGCTGAGTTGGCTGACATTGACAGCATCTGTCGGGGCAGCGCCGGCCGCGATATTGGTCACGCGGCGTTCGTTGCCTGCGGAGCCGACCGATACTTCGCCGCTTGCGGTAGTGGCCGCGACGGCTGTAGCACCCGGGCCGTACGGTACAACTGCCGCTTCAGTCAGATCAGCGGTCGTGGTCGAATTTGCGCCGAGTGCGACGCTGTTGGGCGCAGATGCCGTGGCGCCGCTACCGAGTGCGACGGTGTTGTCATTTTGAGCCGCGGCTTTGTTGCCGATTGCCACGCCACCCGTGCCCGTTGAAAGCGAGTCGCTGCCTAGCGCAGTGGAGTACTGAGCAGTTGCCGACGAACCAGCACCAAGGGCTGTCGTGCCCACTTCGCTAGCCATTGAATACGCTCCCAAGGCGGCAGATCCTAAGCCCGAGGCTTGAGCGTTCGATCCGACCGCGACTGCCATGTCGCTTGCACTGGTCCAGGCGCCGACCGCAACTGAACGCAGTCCGTTGGCCTGTGCGTCGTAACCGACTGCCGATGATGCGAGACCTACGGCATGGGCATCGTCTGGCGCCAAGCCGGTATCATTGGTGCGGACGTATTTGACGCCGCTACCGTTTTCCTGGATGTAGTTGCTGCTGGTGTCGCCGGCAATAGCGTAGAGCTGCGCGCCGTTGACGGCGTCGGTGCTGGTAGCGGAAACCGCACCTTGATGCACGTTCGTTATCGTCGTGCCGCCGGTTACGCCGCCGTCCGCCGATGCCGGGCCGGCGAGCGTCACGCTGCTCTTGTCGGTAGGCGTTGCGTCGTACTGGACGCTATTGGCGGTGGCCGCGGCGATCTGGCTGTCGACGGCCTTGAGTTGGCTGACGTTGACGGCGTCGGTGTCCGCTGCGCCAGCGGCGACGTTTGTCACGCGCCGCTCTTTGCTGGCGGAGCCTAACGATACTTCACCTGCCGCGGCGGTGCCTGCGATTGTTGTGGCATCTGCGCCGGTGGGTACATAGGCCAGTGCGCTCAGATCGCCCTTTGTAGTCGAGTTCGCGCCCAGCGCAACGCTATTGTCTTTCGACGCCTGAGCGTTCGCACCCAGCGCGACCGAATAATTGCCGCCGACTAGTGATGAGGTGCCGAGCCCGACCGAATAGTTACCGCCAACAAAGGACGACGCGCCGCCTGCGAATGCGCCAATACCCGTGGTCATCGCGCTACTGCCAATTGCAAGGGCAGACGCACTGGACGCGAACGCGCCATAGCCGATAGCAGTTGCGTTACTGGCCGTAGCCTTAGCGTTTACGCCCGCTGCAAGGGCCTGACTGTTTGCCGAGGCCATAGCGACGTTATCTCCGGTGCCCGTTCCGCTGGCGTCGAAGTAACTAGCGGCGGCATCTGCATCCGCAAATGCTACCGATGACCCACCCATCAGCACCGCCCCCGCCAACACCGCTTGCGCGACCGCCAGCTTGCGCGCTGAGCCGCGCTTGGTCTTCGCCCGAGCCGTTTCCGACGTAGCGACCCACGTTCCCGTCGCCTCACACCAAACCGATTTGTAAATCTTGTTCATTATTTCAGAAACTCCGCGGTATTACATGCGTGGCAAGTGCATGAAAGCACGGTGATTCGGATAAGGCGTCATCGCCCCAATGCGTCGCGCACATAAAGACATATAGGCCGCGGTTGTCCGTGTGGTCCGTTTTCTGTCCTGCTGATTTTTCGCGCGTCCGAATCGCCGGTGTCACGCGCTTAAGTCCACAGGATTAAGTGCATGGGCGATGATCGGCGGGATTGTCAGGTCTGGCGGGGAAGGGGTGGAATAAGAAAATTCTTAATTGGTTGAAAATAAATATTTCATGTAATTAATTTTTAGTAAGTATGTTTTAAGTGTATTTAAATAAAGAGCGATCTGAGTTTGTCTTATGTTTTGGATGTCAATATAAGAATGTAATAAATCGTGCTGTAGTGGGAAATAATGAATTGATTCAAATTTTCCTACGTGAGACCGGCATTGGGCCGTTAGTAAACCAGAACCTCCTGACAGAATTCGCGCAAATGGCCAACGCGCTTCTTCAGTTTCCTTTTGTCGCACCCGCATCCGCGTCAACCGCTGGTCATAGCAAACGTTCTACAATGACGGTCGTTCTCCGAAGTGAGTTTTCATGCGTAAATTTTTTCTTCCCGGCTTGACTGCCACGTTCGCCGCAGGCGCGGCACTGGTCGCCGCCGCAGGCTTTTTTTCTCCGGCGGCCCACGCCAACAACGTGATCGTGCTCAATTCCGGCGAAGCCACGCTGAGCCTGATCGATGAGACCACCCGCCAGGTTGTCGGCACGGTGCCGACGGGCAAGGAACCGCACCACCTGATGGCCACGCCGGACAATTCGTCGCTGATCGTCGCCAACTCGGTGTCGAACAACCTGATGTTCGTCGATCCGAAGACGGGCCAGGTTCAGCGTTGGGTCGAGAACATCGAGGACCCGTACCAGATCGGCTTTTCGCCCGACCGCAAGTGGCTTGTCACCACCGGGCTGCGCCTGGACCGTCTCGACATCTATCATTACGACGGCCAGAAAAACCAGATGATGCTGGCCTCGCGTCTGCCGCTCGCGGTGATGCCGAGCCACATGGCGTTCACCAATGACAGCAAGACGGTTTTCGTCACGCTGCAGGTTTCGGGCGAGTTGGCCGCAATCGATCTGGCCACGCAAACGGTCAAGTGGAAGATGAAGGTCGGCAAGGTGCCGGCCGGCCTGTGGATGACACCGGGCGAGAAGTACCTTCTGATCGGCATGACCGGGTCGGATTACGTCGCCGTTGTCGACTGGCGCAACCAGAAAATCGTCAAAACGATCCAGACAGGCAAGGGCGCGCACAACTTCCGCTCGCTGGCTGACGGCAAGCATGTGGCGGTGTCGAACCGTGTCGCGAGCACGATCAGCATCATCGACGAAGACACGCTCACCAACGTCGGCGACATCACCGGGCTGATGCCGGGACCGGACGATATGGAACTTTCCGCCGACAAACGCTATCTGTGGGTTACCTTCCGCTTCGCGAAGCACGTCGGCATCATCGACCTGAACACGCGTAAGTTGATCCAGACGATTGCCGTCGGCCGTTCGCCGCACGGTATCTATTTCTTCAATCGCGCGCCGGTCACGGCGCCGAACGGCGCTTGATGCTGTAATAAGGAAGTAACAGGCCGGCACCATGTTCCATCTGATTTTTTCTTCTCTCGACAGCTTCGTCTCGGCGGTGCAGACGCTGCTGTACGTCGACGTGGTGCAGCCGTTGCTGTTCCGCTTCGATCTGATGGACTACGACGAAGACACTTACGACAGCCTGTATTGGGTGATCGTCGGCGTCTTCGAGGTGCTGGCGATGTACGCGATCCTGCGCCCGCTCGAGGCGCTGCGCCCGGTGGAGAAATGGGAAAACCGCAAGGCAGTGCGCGTCGACGTGATCTACACCTGGATCGCCAAGCTCGGCATCCTCAACCTGTTTTTCTTTTTCGCGCTGCAGCCGTTCTTCGACAACGTTCAGGCCTGGCTGCGTCTGCACAACATCGCGAATATCGAATTCGACAATCTGTGGCCAGGCGTCACTACGCAGCCGCTCGTCACGTTCGTGATGTATCTGCTCGTGCTCGATTTCGCCGGTTACTGGTACCACCGTTGGGAACATCGGATCGGCGTGTGGTGGGAATTGCACGCGGTGCATCACAGCCAGCAACAGATGTCGCTGTGGTCCGACGACCGTAACCATCTGCTCGACGATCTGTTGCAAGCGTCATTCTTCGCGGTGATCGCGCTGGTGATCGGCGTGCCGCCATCGCAATTCGTCGTGCTGGTGGCCATCACCAACCTGGCGCAGAGCGTGCAGCACGCGAACATTCGCCTGTACTTCGGCTGGCTCGGTGAGCGCCTGCTGGTCAGTCCGACTTTCCATCGCCGTCACCACGCGATCGGCTACGGTCATGAAGGCCTGAACTATGGTTGCAATTTCGGTGTGCTGTTCCCGTGGTGGGACATGCTGTTTGGCAGCGTCTCCTGGAACCGGGAGATGGAGCCGACCGGCATCCGTGACCAGCTCGAAGGCCGCCGCTATGGTGACGGTTTCTGGGCGCAGCACTGGCTCGCCTTCGTGCGCATCGCCGGGCGGCTTGCGCCGAAGCGTCGCACCGAGGGTAGGGACGCCACCCCGGTTTGAGCATTCTTCCTCTCACGCCGCCGGTTTTCCCGGCGGCGCGTCACGTGGTTTATCCTGTCCACGTTTTCGCGCACGTTCCTGGTTCGTTTTCTGGTCCGCGTTCAGATCCGTTTGCCGGACTCTTTGCCGGTTCGTCGCGCCGCTTCCCTTATTCCATCGTTTCGTTCACCGGCACTGGCTCGCATGAATGATCTGTTGCGCTCGTTCGGACGTGCGCTTGCAAGCGCGCTCCACCCGCGCATGCTCTGGCTCACCTTTCTGCCGTTTCTGGCGGCGACGGTTGGGTGGGGCGTGACGCTGTGGTTTTCCTGGCAGACGCTGACCGGTGCTACCCGCACGTGGCTCGAAAGCTGGTCGTTTACGGTCACGCTGTATCGTCTGTTCGACTGGCTCGGCTTTTCGGCGCTACACGCGGCGATCGCGCCGTTTATCGTGATTGTGATGGCGATTCCGCTGATCGTCGTCACGGTGCTGCTGCTGATCGCCACGCTGTCGATGCCGGCCGTGATCCGCTTTCTGTCGGCGCGGCAATTTACTGGACTCGAAATGCGCCACGGCGGAACGTGGTACGGTAGCCTCGGTCAGGCGTTGTGGACGACGCTGGTCTGTCTCGTGTTGCTGATCGTCACGTTGCCGCTGTGGTTGGTGCCGCCGTTCTTCGCGCTGATTCCGCCGCTCCTGTGGGGCTGGCTGACGTATCGCGTAATGAGTTACGACGCGCTCGCACTGCATGCCACGCGTGACGAGCGGCGCGCGCTGGTACGGCGCTTCCGGCTGCCGCTGCTATTGATCGGCATCGCGAGCGGATTGCTGGGGTCCCTGCCTACTCTATTGTGGGCATCGTCGGTATGGCTGATCGTGCTGTTCCCGGTGATCACCGCGGTGACGATCTGGATTTACGCGTTCATCCTCGTGTTTTCGGCGCTGTGGTTCGGCTACTACTGTTTGCGCGCGCTGCAACGCATGCGCGCGGAAGAGCACGGTCCGCGGCACGCGGCGCCGGTTCCTTACTGATGAATATTGATTAAGCGAAAGAGGCGGCAATGACATTTGGCGTCATCATCATCGGCGACGAAATCCTGTCGGGCAGACGCATCGACAAACATCTGCCGAAGGTCATCGAGTTGCTGGGTGCGCGCGGGCTGTCGCTCGGCTGGGCGGAATACATCGGCGACGAGCCGGACCGCATCACGGCAACGCTGCGGCGCACGTTCGCATCGGGCGACATCGTGTTTTCCACGGGCGGCATCGGCGCCACGCCGGACGACCATACTCGCCAGTGCGCGGCAGCCGCGCTTGGCGTGCCGCTCGAACTGCATCCGGAGGCCGCGCAGCTGATTCAGGAGCGCATCCGCGATATGTATCCGGCGAACGCGGCAACGCCGCTTGATCTGGCGTCGCCGGAGAACCGGCACCGTCTGAATATGGGTACGTATCCGCAGGGCGCATCGATCATTCCCAACGGCTACAACAAGATCCCTGGCTTCTCGATCAAACAGCACTACTTCGTGCCGGGCTTCCCGGTCATGGCGTGGCCGATGATCGAGTGGGTGCTGGATACGCAATACGCGCATCTGCATCACGCGATGCCGCACGCGGAAAAGTCATTGCTGGTCTTCGAGTTGCCCGAGTCGCGCCTGACGCCGTTGATGGAAAAGATCGAACACGATTTTCCGGGCGTGCGGGTGTTCAGCCTGCCGAGCGTGGGCGATGCGGAGCGCGGCGGCGTGTATGCACGGCATCACATCGATCTCGGTGTGAAGGGCGAACCGGAAGCGGTGGCAGCGGCCTTCGTGAAGCTGCGCGAAGGGGTGCACCTGCTGGGCGGCGATATCGTCGAGTTTGAGGCGGCTGTGGCTAAACCGCGCGGTTGAGCCGCGGTTGATCAGCCCAACACGTCAGACTTCGTTCGGGCTCACTCGCACCCGTGCCTAACTTATTAAGACTCGATGCATCATCGGCCTGTCACATGCAGCGCCGACGATGCGGCTAATCGTCCCGCCCATCGTCTGGCGGCACCTTCAAGTGTTCTCGTGCACCGGCTTGCATGCGCGTCTGGCGAAAGCGACCCGTTGCATCCCTCCTGTCGCGATACGCGCACGCAGGCGCCGCTGAAGCGGGCAGCAACGTCTGGACCGCCGACCATCAATCAGGCGCCAATCCACGGCAAGCCGCGAAAGCACCAGCCCGACACTGTCTTCCGATGCCCCTGGCCGTCCTTATCGCCCTCGAAGCCTTCCAGCAGGTCATACGCTTTGGTAAAGCCGGCCTGGGCGGCGGCGATCGCGGCGAGCTTCGAACGCGCGGCGCTGCGGCACAAAAACAGCACCGGCGTATCGGGCGTGGCCAACTGGCTGAGTTGCTGAAGGAATTCCTGGTTCGGCACGGCGCCCGGATAACGCGTCCACTCCACATGCGCGTATTGCCCGTCGCCGATAAGCGGCCGGCCGACCCAATCGAGTTCGGCGCGAGTGCGCACGTCGACGAGACGCGTGCGCGGGTCGAGTTGCAGCAGTTCGAACGCTTCGGCGGGCAATATCGCGCCCGCATAGGGCAACTGGTTCTCGATGCGGCGCTTGTCCGCCTGGGCGTACAACTGTTCGAGCGTGCTCATGAGCGCAAATCTCCTTCGGACCAAATGACCATTCTAGCGCGCGGCGGCCAGGGCGCATGCCGTTCAGATAAGGCGTCTGGTCAGCGCGAAGCAAGGAGACGACCGCCCAATAATGGTGCGTTTTTCCGCAAATGCACCAAAATAGAGACGTCGGCAGTTGTTGGTTTTACGAATGCACTAACTCGGTGCGTCACGCGACGTACAGATTTCGGGGCTGCATGCTGTTCGGTGCGCGCATTCCCCGCAAATGCGCGCGCAGTGCGGTTTTGCGTCGGATTGGCGCATGCATGGCACAGAAGCTGCTTTATTGGTGTCGATCGATTTGTTCCAGCAGACTTTTATGTTCGTCCTCAACGATAGAGGGGTGGACGTGCCGGAGCGGGTCAGCTAGATTGGGCGGCGGCTGAATCCGCCGAATTCGTTAATCAGGAGATAGGTTATGAGTAAATCCGTGGCCGACGTCGTTCAACTCGTCAAAGACGAAGACGTCAAGTTTGTCGACTTTCGTTTCACCGACACGCGCGGCAAAGAGCAACACGTTTCGGTGCCGGTGTCGGCATTCGATGAAGACAAGTTCGAAAGCGGCCATGCGTTTGACGGTTCGTCGATTGCCGGCTGGAAGGGCATCGAAGCATCGGACATGTTGCTGATCCCGGACGCGAACACCGCCTTCATCGACCCGTTCTATGAAGAGTCGACCCTCGTGCTGACCTGCGACGTCGTCGAACCGGCTGACGGCAAGGGCTACGAACGCGACCCGCGTTCGCTTGCAAAGCGCGCTGAAGCGTACCTGAAGAGCACGGGCCTCGGCGACACGGCCTTCTTCGGTCCGGAACCGGAATTCTTCATTTTCGACTCGATCAAGTGGGGCACGGATCAGTCGGGCACGTTCGTCAAGATCGGCTCGGAAGAAGCACCGTGGTCGTCGTCGATGGACTTCGAAGGCGGCAACACCGGCCACCGTCCGGGCACCAAGGGCGGCTATTTCCCGGTCGCTCCGGTCGACACATTCCAGGACATCCGTTCGGAAATGTGTCTCCTGCTCGAACAGATCGGCATCCCGGTCGAAGTGCATCACCATGAAGTCGCGGGCCAGGGCCAGAACGAAATCGGCACGAAGTTCTCGACGCTGGTGCAACGCGCCGACTGGCTGCAGCAAATGAAGTACATCATCCACAACGTCGCGCACACGTACGGCAAGACGGCTACGTTCATGCCGAAGCCGGTGGTCGGCGATAACGGTTCGGGCATGCACGTTCACCAGTCGATCTGGAAAGACGGCCAGAACCTGTTCGCAGGCAACGGTTACGCAGGTCTGTCGGAATTCGCGCTGTTCTACATCGGCGGCATCATCAAGCATGCTCGCGCGCTGAACGCGATCACGAACCCGTCGACGAACTCGTACAAGCGTCTCGTGCCGCACTTCGAAGCACCGGTGAAGCTCGCTTACTCGGCGAAGAACCGCTCGGCATCGATCCGCATTCCGCACGTGTCGAACCCGAAGGGCCGCCGTATCGAAACGCGTTTCCCGGATCCGATGGCGAATCCGTACCTGTGCTTCTCCGCGCTGATGATGGCGGGTCTGGACGGCGTGCAGAACAAGATTCACCCGGGCGAAGCTGCCGACAAGAACCTGTACGACCTGCCGCCGGAAGAGGATGCAAAGATCCCGACCGTGTGTGCCGGCCTCGACCAGGCGCTGGACGCACTCGACGCGGACCGCGAATTCCTGACGCGCGGTGGCGTGTTCACGGACTCGATGCTCGACGCGTACATCGAACTGAAGACCGGCGAGCTGCAACGCTATCGTCAGTCGGTGCACCCGATCGAATTCGAAATGTACTACTCGCTGTAAGCGGCAATGGCGCTTCGCCCTTCAAACGGCGAAGCGCTTTGCCCGACGCTCGCGATCGGTCACAAAGGGACGGCGGCGCCGTCCCTTTTTTGTTAGACCTGAATTCGTTCGAAGCGTAGGGGCAATGAAGCAGGACACCAGGCAGGACACGAGGCAGAGCAATAAGCGGTACACCTGATTTATCACCATCTCCTATCGGCCAGACTGCAAGATGGTTCTGAAGAATCTGATGAAGGCAAGAAAAGGGCACGAGCAGACGCTGTCGGACGACGCTCAGCTGGTGAGTTCCGGTTTGCTGCCGGGCTTCGAGGGACTACCGACGGTCGTGCTGGTGCTCGAAAAGCGCACGCTGCGCGTCGTGTTTGCGAATCCGTCGGCGGAATCGATGCTGGAGCTTTCGCGAAAGCAACTGACGCAGATGGCGTGGCAGGACATCTTCTCGAATGCCGACGAACTGGTCGCCACGATTTCCGCGATCGCCGCCCACCGTTTTCACGCGACGCATCTGGACGCCGTACTCGAGCGTCCGGGCCACGAGCCGCTGCATGTGCACGCGATCGTCGGCTTTCTGGAGAGCGCGCAAGACTATGTGTTGCTCGAACTGTTCGAGAACGAGCGGCATTTACGCTCCGACCGCGAGGAGCGCATTAATGACCTCACGGCCGTCAACAAACAACTAATCCGCAATCTCGCGCACGAGATCAAGAATCCGCTTGGCGGGATTCGCGGCGCGGCGCAACTGCTTGAGTTCGAACTCGGCGAGCGCGAACGGGACGAGTTGCGCGAGTACACGCAAGTCATCATCAAGGAATCGGACCGGCTGCAAACGCTGGTCGATCGTTTGCTGGAGCCGCACCGTCATCCGCATATCGTCGGCGACGTGAATATTCACGAAGTGTGTGAGCGCGTGCGTCAGGTGATTCTCGCGGAGTTTCCGCGCGGTCTCACGATCGAGCGCGATTACGACGTGAGTGTGCCCGACCTGCGCGGCGACAAGGAGCAACTGATTCAGGCGCTTCTGAACATCGTGCGCAATGCAGCCGAAGCGCTGCGTGAACGCATCTCGCAAGGCGACGCGCGCATCGAATTGCGCACTCGCATTGCGCGCAAGATTACCGTGTCGAAACGTTTATGTAAGCTGGCACTGGACTTGCATATCATTGACAACGGACCTGGCATTCCCGAGGAAATCCGTGACCGCATTTTCTATCCGCTCGTATCGGGGCGTGAG
>NZ_DASRSY010000135.1:0-17304 GCF_035656215.1 Paraburkholderia sp. | reverse complement strand
CACCGCCATGATCGCGATCGCGACCAGCAACTCAATCAGCGTGAAACCACGCGTGCCCGATCGGCTAGGTCGCTTAGAGCGAACGGTTGTTTTCATTCGCGACCACCGTAACCATCTGGGCAAGATTGCCGGAACGCCCAGGCATCGTCACCATCACTTCCACTCGACGAAACACCGGATTCGGCGTCGCCGTCACATGCTCGGTACAGATCAACTGCAAATTGCCCTGCGAACAGTCGAAACTCGTCGAGCCGACGTTCGGCCAGCCATGCGTCAAATGCAATTGCGCCAGCGTATTGTCCGCGCTCCATCCCGCGAGCAGACGACGATGCAAATCGGCTTCGCCATTCGCCAGACTCCCCACCGCGCGCAACGATGCCGCCAACGCAATCGCGATGATCGCCAGCGCCACCAGTACTTCGATCATCGTAAAACCGCGCTGCGATACGCGCGCGCCCGTGTCCCTGCAACGACGCATCTCAGTGCACCTCATAGCGGCCATTGCCGGTGCCGACGATCGTCGCGCGGCCCGCCGCCGAAAATAACGTGATCTGCACCGGCACGTCGATCGCTTCGGTGCCGAACACGACACGGCTCGGGTGCGAATCCGACCCGGGGTAATTGATCGTGACGCCGGTCACGCCACCTTCCCAGTTGCGCGGCCCAAGCAGATCGTCACGCAGCGGACGCCACCCGTCTTCGGTACGCTGATCGAAGCGGAAGCCGCCGTCGAGCGGTTGCCAGGCGATCGGCCGTGCGCGCACCTGCGCTTCGTCGCCGGCCGACTCGAACAGCAGCGCGAGACGTTGCGCTTCTTCGTTCAGATCGGTGCGCGGATTGCGAGTCATCGTCAACGCGGTCAGCGATACCAGAATGCCCGCGATCACCAGCACCACCATCATTTCGAGCAGTGTGAAACCCGCGGCACGCTTCGGGCCACCAGCGCGTAAACCAGGTGAGCCACGCGAGCCACGCACACGCGCGCCGACGCACACCATGCCCGGCAGCGACGCCGTACATGGAGTGTCCACGCGGGACTTGCAAGCGGACAGTCGCATAGTGCCGGTCACAAACGATCAACTAAAGATCAGAAAAACAATGAGTCGATAAGACGCGCGGTGGATCGCCAAAAGAGCAGGGCGATCCGGCGCGCCTGAAAATCAACGGCGCTTACTGAGCTACTGAACTACCCGACTACTGCCACGAACCTACGTCGGCGTCGTTGCCTTCGCCGCCCGCTTTACCGTCCGCGCCATAGCTGAACACGTCGATTTCGCCATGCACGCCCGGGTTCAGATACCGATAGCTATTGCCCCACGGATCGTTCGGCAGACGTTCGAGGTAGCCGCCGTCCTTCCAGTTGTTCGGCACCGGGTCCGTGCTCGGCTTTTCGACCAGCGCGCGCAGGCCTTGCTCCTGAGTCGGATAACGGCCGTTGTCGAGACGGTAGAGTTTCAGTGCCTGCATCACCGTGCCGATGTCCTGCTTGGCAGCCACGCGCCGCGCTTCGTCCGGACGGCTCATGATTTTCGGCACGATCAATGCGGCCAGAATGCCCAGAATCGCGATCACGACCATGATTTCGATCAGCGTGAAACCGCGTTGACGACGGCTGCGCGGACCCGCGATTTCAGTACGGCGAGTGGTCGACAGTTGCATAGCGTGCTACCTCTTTTCAGGTGAAATTTTCGATCGGGCGGGATTCGCGTGTCAGGCAATCAGGGTGCCATTGAACACGCCCGGCCAGTCATTTTAATGTCATGGTGTTGAAGGGTTGCGAGAAAACGCCGGGCCTGGCGCGAAGCGCCAGGTTAGGGCACTTTCCCCCAACGCAATTTTCACAATAGTCCGTACAATATGCACATGAACGCCATCCAAATCCGCCTTCTGTCGCTCGGGCTGTTCGCCGTGTTTTGCGCGACGCTGACCTACTGGGTCATCACGATCTCCACGACGTCGGGGGCACCGTTGCCGGCGGCCGCCGCGCATGCGCAGGTCTCGACCGACCAGGCCGCCACGCTGTTCGGCGGCCAACTCACCCGCAGCGCTAACCAGGACGTGCATCTGTTCGGCATCCTCGCTTTGCGTGAAGGCGCCGCAGCCATCGTCAGCGTCGGCGGCGAGCCACCGCATGCGGTGTCGCTCGGCAGCACGCTCATGCAAGGCGCCAAACTCTCCGAAGTCCGCCCCCGCTCGATCATCATCGACCGCAACGGCGCGCATTCCGAAGTGTTCCTGCCGGCTAATTCCGCAGGTCCTACGATCTACGTGCGCTGAAGCATCCCGCATTGGATTGCTTCAGCTGATTGCGCGGGCGCCGCACTCGCCACCTAAGTAAGCCGTCGGCATAGCTGCCGACATAGCCGAAGCGGCCGCGCAACTTCAACCTCTCTCCGGTCACTGCACCAGGTTGTTCAACTCGATGATCGGCAACATCACCGCCAGCACGATCACGAGCACCACGCCCCCCATCGCCAGAATCAGCAACGGCTCGAGCAGGCTCGTCAGGAACATCGTGCGACGCTCCAGCTCGCGTGCTTCACCATCGGCCGCGCGGTCGAGCATGGTGGTCACGTCGCCGGTCGCTTCGCCCGAACGGATCAGGTGAATCAGTACCGGCGGAAACGTCTTCGTATTGCCGAGCGCGCGCGACAGGGATGTGCCTTCGCGCACCCGCACGATCGCATCGTCAATGTTCTCGCGCATGGCGTTGTTGCTGAGCGTTTCGGCGGCGGCTTGCAGCGCGCGCAGAATCGGCACGCCCGCTGCCGTCAGAATGCCGAGCGTGCTGGCAAAGCGCACTGTGTTGTAGCCGCGCACGAGTTTGCCGAGCAGCGGGGCGGTCAACAGCCACCGGTCGAAGGCGAGGCGCGGACCGGGCTGCTTCAGGATCGAGCGCACCAGATACACCAGTACGACCACGCCGATCAGCATCGCCCACCACCAGTGCCGCACGAAACCGGACAGCGCCATCATCATGATGGTGAGAATCGGTAGTTGCTGTTTGGTGCTGGCGAACACGTTCACCACTTGCGGCACCACGTAGCTCAGCAGAAACGTGACGATGCCGAAGGCGATGAGGGTCACGATCGCCGGGTACGTGAACGCGAGCACGATCTTCTGCTTGAGCGCGTTGCGTTGCTCGATGTAGTCGGCCAGACGCGAGAGCACGAGACCGAGTTTGCCGGTATGTTCACCGGCGGCGACCAGCGCCCGATAGATCTCGGGGAAGTCTTTAGGATGCTGCGTCAGCGCATTCGCGAGCGAATGGCCGCCGAGAACTTCAGCGCGAATCGACGCCATCAGCTCGCGGATGTAGTCGCGTTCCGATTGTTCGGTCAGCACCGAGAGCGCTTCGTCGAGCGGCAAACCGGCGATCAGCAGACTGGCCAGTTGACGCGTGAGAATTGCCTGCTCGCGCTGCGACAAACGCCGCCCCAGCGACAGGCGCTGATTGCGCTCGCCACGTGTGCGTGTCGCAGCCGGTTCGACGACGAGTGGCGTCAGTCCTTGCGAACGCAGATTGGTCCGCGCGCCGCGCGCGCTGTCTGCGTCGAGCACGCCTTTTTGCGCTTTGCCCGCCGCATCGATCGCTTCGAAACGAAATGCCGGCATGCGCTTATGCTCCGCCCGTCACGCGGATCACTTCTTCGAGCGACGTCAGCCCGGAAGCAAGCCAGCGGTCCGCATCCTCGCGCAGCGTGCGCATACCTTGCGCGCGGCCGGCGGTGAGAATCTCGGCGTCCGCTGCGTTGCGGTGAACCAGCGTGCGGATTTCGTCGTCGATCAGAAGCAGTTCGTAGACGCCGCGCCGGCCTGCATAGCCGGACTGCCCGCACTTGTCGCAGCCGACCGGATGCCAGCGTACACTGCCATCCTCTTCGACGCGTTCTTCGCGGCACACCGAACACAAGCGCCGCACCAGCCGCTGTGCCAGCACACCGAGCAGCGACGACGCCAGCAGATACGGTTCGACGCCCATGTCGGTCAAACGCGTCACGGCGGATGCCGCGTCGTTCGTGTGCAGCGTCGCCAAAACCAGGTGACCTGTCAGCGATGCCTGCACTGCGATCTGCGCGGTTTCCAGATCGCGGATTTCACCGATCATGATGATGTCCGGGTCCTGCCGCAGAATCGAACGCAGCGCCCGCGCGAAGGTCATGCCGATCCGCTCGTTGACCTGTGTCTGGCCGATGCCGGACAGGTCGTATTCGATCGGGTCTTCGACCGTCATGATGTTAGTGGTCGCGGTCTCAAGCCGCGACATCGACGCATACAGCGTGGTCGTTTTACCCGAACCGGTCGGGCCCGTGACTAGCACGATGCCGTGCGGCTTGCCGATCAGCTTGTCGAACTTGACGAGCGTATCCGGCGCCATGCCGAGGGCTTCGAGATTCAGTCGTGACGCATCCTTTTCCAGCAGACGCAGCACCGCGCGTTCGCCGTGACCGGTGGGCAGCGTCGAGACGCGCACATCGACCGGACGTCCGCCGACGCGCAGCGTGATACGGCCGTCCTGTGGCAGACGCTTCTCGGCGATATCAAGCTGAGCCATGATCTTGATCCGCGAGATCAAGGCGCCGTGCAACGCTTTCTTCGGCCGCACGACATCGCGCAACGTGCCGTCGACGCGAAAGCGCACCACCGACGAAGTCTCGAACGGCTCGATATGAATATCCGAAGCCTGTTCGCGTGCGGCTTGCGTGAGCAGCGCGTTGATCATGCGGATGATCGGCGCGTCGTCTTCCGACTCGAGCAGATCCTCGACCTCGGGAATGTCCTGCATCAAACGCGACAGATCGACTTCGCCTTCCACTTCGCCGACCACCTGCGCCGCGCTGCCGTCCTGGCGCGCGTAGGCCTGATTGATCGCCTGGGCAAGTTCGTCAGCCGGCACACGCACAATGGACAACGCGCCAAAGTTACGCGCGACTTCGGCAAGCGCTGCGTCACTGGTGCGCTCGCTGATCCAGATTTCGAGGCTGTCGGCGTGCTGATGCGCGACCAGAATCTGGCCACTGCGGGCAAAGCCGTAGGGCACGAGGCGCGCGGCGACCCCTGACGGTGCGATGCGTTCGGCATGCTCCGCCACGACCGCAGGCGGAATCGCCGAGGCTTGTGCCGCTGCTTGCGTCGGTGCACCGGCTCGCGCCGATGTCGGTGACGCGGAAGCTGACGGCGGCGTGGACGGCGTGCTCACGGCTGCACTCCGGGCGAAGCGGTGGAAGGCGTCACCGTTACCGGGTTCGTCTGCACAGCGGCGCCATTCGTGGCGGGGTACATCTGCTGCACGGTTCCGCCATTGTTCATGACCGGATTCGTCGTCACAGCCCCGCCATTCGTGACTGGCGCCGGAGCCGAATCTGGCGGCGGTGTTATCTGCTGACGTCGCATCTTGTCGAGATCGAACAGGTTCATCGCCGGCGAGCCGCCCTGGCTCGGGCCGATCGGCATCGGCGGCACCACCGGATCGTCCTTGTCCTTGATCAGGTTGTTGTCCGACTTGTATGCACCCTGTACGCCCTGGATGTAATCGTAGCGGTTCGACGTCACGGCCTGCGCGGTAGCGCGGTCGGTGATGATCACGGGGCGCAGGAACACCATCAGGTTAGTCTTGTTGCGGGTCTTCTGTTCCGAGCGGAACAGCTGGCCGATCCAGGGGATATCGCCCAGCAGCGGCACCTTGCTGTTGCTGACCTGGTAGTTGTCCTGCATCAGGCCACCCAGCACGATGATCTCGCCGTTATCGGCCAGCACCGTCGACTGGATCGAACGCTTAGTGAACTCGGGGCCGGCCGGGTTGGTCGTCGCGTTGGTCGTGCCGTTCACGATCGCCGAGTCTTCCGTGTAGAGCTGCAGCTTGAGAATCCCGCCGTCGGTGATCTGCGGCTTGACGTGCAGCGTCAGACCGACGTCGACGCGATCGTAAGTATTGAATGCCGAGGTCGCGGTGGCACTCGTGAGGTTCGAATACGAACCCGTCTGGATCGGCACGTTCGTACCGACGACGATCTTGGCTTCCTCATTGTCGAGCGTGATGAGGTTAGGCGTCGACAACACGTTCGCGTCGGCGGTTTGCGACAACGCCTGCAGCAGCGCACCGAGCCCCTGCACACCGAAAATGTTGTGAATCCAGCCGATGTTGAGCCCCTGCTGGAGCCCGCCGTTCGCGTTTCCGAGCGCCCCGGCGAGACCGCCGGTGGCCGCGCCTGCGGCGGCGGCGGCCGTCAGATTGATGATGCTATTGCTATTGCCGGTCGACAGGTTGGTGCCGGCATACAGCGAATTGTTCGCGACCTGCCATTGAATGCCGAGATTGGCATTCGTGTTCGAGTTCAACTCGACGATCAGCGCCTCGATATAGACCTGCGCGCGCCGCGCGTCGAGCTGGTCGATCACCGCCCGCAGGTTGCGGTACACCGGCTCGGCCGCCGTAATGATCAGCGAGTTGGTCGCAGAGTCCGCCTGGATCATGCCGCCCGGCTGATTGTCGTCGCTCTTCTCCTTGTCGCCGCCTAGCAGGCCGCTGGAACCGGCACCGCCGTTCGAGCCGTATCCCCCGCCGCTACCGCCCATCGGTGACGCCGACGAGCTGCTGTTGAGTCCGCCCGACGGCAGCGGCGGCGTGCCCGACGTACCTGTCGAATTGCCGCCGCCCAACCCGCCACCGCCGTTCTGGTTGAACGAGTTCGCTTCGTTCGAGCCGCCCGACGAGCCGCTGTCGCCGCCTTTGCCGAGCATCCCGCGCAAGGTCTTCGCGAGCTTCGTCGCGTCCGCGTTGCGCAGCGCCACGACGTGCATGTTGCCAGGCATGGTGGTCGGTGTATCGAGTTCCTTCGCCAGCTGCTTCGCCGCCGCGAGACGCCCGCCGTTCGACGCGCGGATCAGCAAGGAGTTGGTGCGCGGGTCCGCGGTGATCGACACCTTCAGCGTCGCGTCGGTGCTGCCGATCGCGCCAGGGTCGAGCATCTTGGTCAACTGCGTGGCAATGTCGATCGAGTTGGCGTTCCTCAATTGCACGACCGACACCGACTGGCCCGCGGCCGTATCGACACCCGCGATAATTTGCGCGATACGCCGCACGTTGTCGGCGTAATCCGTCACGACAATCGTGTTGTTGGCCGGGTAGGCCGCCACGGTATTGTTCGGCGAGATCAACGGACGCAACACCGGCAACAGGTTGTTGGCCGATTCGTTCTTCAGCACGAACACCTGCGTGACCACCTGGTCGCCTCGTGCCACCGGCGTATTGCCGACGTAGGTCGGTACACCTTGCAGCTTGGCGTCGGCCTCGGGCACGACCTTCAGCACGCCGTGGTCCTGAACCAACGCGAAGCCCTGCATCCGCAAAGCGGATTGCAAGGTCTTGAGCGCCTGGTCTTCGGGCACCGCATTTTCCGAAACGAGGTTCAGCTGACCCTTCACTCGCGGATCGACGATGATCGTTTTGCCGGTCGCCGCGCCAATCGCCTTGGCCACCTGGTCGATATCGGCGTTCACGAAGTTGAGTGTCACCTGTGCCTGTGCTGTCTGCGCGGTGATCAATCCAGCCACCAGCAGCGCCGTTGCGACGCGACGCAATGCCATACGATTTCTTCTCATGGAATGTGGGATCGATGCCAACGGCCGTAGCCGTCGACGGTCATGCAGTGCGAACATTTGAGCAGGCCGCCGCCCTATCGGTCTGCCAGCCGGCGCCACAGGCAATCAGCGGCCCGGATGCCGGACATCCAATGTCCGAAAAAAATGAACAGTAACAGTTTTTCATGTCGGATTTGTCACAAAACAACGGCTCCGTACGATTACTCTAAAGACCGTCTCGAACCGTCAAGCAATTGAAAGCAAATGGCTTCCGTGCGCCAAACCGCAGAAGTCCTTGGTTTTACGCCTGATTATGTCGGTTAGCCAACTTGACGCGTCTCAGTCTGCCGGTATGATACGAGCCGTTCGAGGTACTGGTTGCGACTTGTCGACACGGGTTTTCCCCGATGTCCGACGAAGGCCCGGCCAGTGAGCCTCGGCGGCTTCTAGCGGCTGAAGTATGGCCGATGCATTGCCTTACCGAACCTTACTCTTGCGATTTGTTTAGTCATCTTGACTGATGAAACGAACCTTCGTCACCGTCGCCGCAGGACTTGCCGTGCTGATCGCAGCAGGGTCCGCGCGCGCCGATTGCTTTGACGCGGCTGCGGGGTATCAGAAGGTCAACCCCTTGATTCTGCGCGCTATTGCGTGGCAGGAATCACACAATCGGCCGGACGCGCTGCATAAGAACGCCAACGGCTCGACCGACTACGGCGTTATGCAGATCAACTCGATTCATCTGCCGACGCTCGCCCAGTACGGCATCTCGCAAGGCACGCTGATGGAGCCTTGCAAGAACGTCTATATCGCAGCATGGCATCTGCGGCGCCAGATGAACAAGTATGGCAATACCTGGCAGGCGGTCGGCGCGTATCACTCCGAGACGCCTGCGCTGCGCGATAAGTACGCGCAGCAGATCGCCGCGATCCTGCGCAAGTGGAATCTGATGCCCGCTGCACACTGAGCGGTATCTTCGTGGGTGGCTTCGTCGGTTCGATACCAGACACTTTTGCCGGCGCTCATGCCGGTGCGGCCTTCCAGACAGCGCCTGTCAGCGTGGCTGCCCAGACTTTCCGATCCGGCCCGTCACGCGGCCACTCCCCGTTTGATGCACAATGCGGCTTCGTGCTGCCGTCGCTGTTCGGCCATCTTCTGGTCCCAGGGTCATGCGACCCCAAGCCCGGCACGCCTTCCAATCCTCTTGTCTTTCCGTACTGCGATGAACCAGCCGCTATTGCCAGTCACCGTGCTCTCCGGTTTTCTGGGCGCCGGCAAGACCACGCTCCTGAATCACATCCTCGCGAATCGCGCCGGTTTGCGCGTCGCCGTAATCGTCAACGACCTGGCCGCCGTCAATATCGATGCAACGCTCGTGCGCGACGCCGCCGCGCTCTCGCATGTCGAAGAACAGCTCGTCGAACTGTCGAATGGCTGCATCTGCTGCACGTTGCGCGACGACTTGCTGGTCGAGATCAAGCGGCTTGCCGGCGAAAAGCGCTTCGATGCGATCCTGATCGAGTCGACCGGCGTGGCCGAGCCGATGCCGATTGCCGAAACCTTCACCTTCGTCGACGACGACGGCGTGTCGCTGTCCGATGTCGCGCAGCTCGATACGATGGTGACCGTGGTCGATGCGTTCAACTTCCTGCGGGACTACGGTTCAGCCGACGCGCTCTCCGAACGGGGCATCGCCGCAACGGAAGAAGACGACCGGACGTTGGTCGAATTGCTGATCGAGCAGATTGAATTCTGCGACGTACTGGTGGTGAACAAGGCCGATCTGGTGAGCGCGGATGAGCTCACGCGTTTGCAGCGTATCCTTGCCCGCATCAATCCGCGCGCCGTGCAAGTGGTGAGCCGTTTCGGCGAAGTGCCGCTTGGCGAAGTGCTGAACACCGGGCGCTTCGATTTCGACGAGGCATCGAGCGCACCGGGTTGGCTGGCATCGCTCAATCACGAGCACGATCATGAACACGGCCATGCTCATCACGGTGAAGCGGACGAATTCGGCATCGGCAATTTCATTTACCGCGCGCGGCGGCCGTTTCACCCGGAGCGCCTGTGGACGCTGCTACATGAGGAGTGGAAGGGCGTCTTGCGCAGCAAAGGCTTCTTCTGGCTCGCAACGCGTAACGACATCGCCGGTTCGCTGTCGCAGGCGGGTGGCGCTTGCCGGCATGGTCCGGCGGGGATGTGGTGGGCCGCTCAGGATCGCAGCGAATGGCCGGACGGCGATGACGAGCTGGCCGCTGAAATTGCCGCCGACTGGTATGGCGATCCGGGCGATCTGAGCATCGGCGATCGTCGCCAGGAACTGGTGATGATCGGCGTCGGCATCGACCCGGCTGTCTGGAAAGCGAAGTTCGACGCGTGCCTCGTGACCGACGCGGAATACGCGGCGGGACCGCAAGCGTGGCAACAATTTGCCGATCCGTTCCCGGCATGGGACTTCGACGAAGACGGCCATGATCATGACCACGACCACGACCACGACGGCCATGGTCACGGCGAAATCGTGCATCGCCACGACTAGGCAGCCCCCTTGTCCCCGGTGCTGATTGTTTGGCCACGGCGCCGGTTGCGGTTGCAGTTGCGGCTAAAACACAGAATCGCAGGCGAAAAAAAACCCGCCATTGGCGGGTGTCAACTGCCAGGCAGTAATCTGCTTAGCGCTTGTTGACTGAATCCTTGAACGCCTTGCCAGCCGTGAACTTGACGGTCTTGGCGGCCGGGATCTTGATAGTCTCGCCGGTCTTGGGGTTACGACCCGTACGTGCTGCGCGCTTGCCCGAACCGAAGCTGCCAAAGCCGATCAGCTGGACCGCGTCACCCTTCGACACAGACTTCTTGATCACTTCAAGCAACGTGTCCAGCGTCTCACCGGTTTGAGCCTTGCTGGCGCCGGTCTGTCCTGCGACGGCGTCGATCAGTTCCTGTTTGTTCATTAAGGTTCCTTTCTGAGTTTAGGTTGACACGAACAGCGCGAACGCGCCGATTATACGTGCGCGGGCACACCGTCGAGCAGCTGCGGTCCGGATCCCCTCCGGACAATAGCGCCGGGCGATTTGACTACCCGTCGGCCGTGCTGCCGCTCCCTTCGCGGCGCTTGCTATGATAGCGCAGCGCAAACCCAATCAGGATAAGGGTTTCGAAGAAATTAAGCGGTTCCGGGGCCGATATTGAGGGGAAACCCTTCTTTTTTCGCTTCGCGAGCCTCAATCAGAGGCTCAAACCCAGTATGGACGGGGCTTAGCGTTGGTTTTTGCCAACGTTGCAGCGCGTCTTTTTCGCCGCCCGGCGAGTTGCGCGCGCTGGCGGTAACGTCTGACCCGCTCTTTCGAGCGTCATTTTCCGCCGCGCATGACCGATCCGCTGATCCCCGCCGTCCTCGCGTTTCGCGACAACGGCACACCTTTTTCGCCGCTCTACGACGACATCTATCACAGCGCTGTCGGCAGTCTCGAGCAGGCTCAATACGTCTTCCTGCGCGGCAATGCGCTGCCGGACCGATGGCAGGGCCGTCGCATTTTCACTGTGCTCGAAACCGGCTTCGGCATGGGCATCAACTTCCTGATGACCTGGGCTGCCTGGCGTGACGATCCGGCGCGCTGCGAGCGACTGCACTTCGTCTCGACCGAGAAACATCCCTTTACTCAAGCCGATTTGCAAAGCGTATTTGCCGCGACGATTTCCGATCCGGCCATCGCCGCGCTTGCGCAAACGCTGGCCGGCGCATGGCCGATGCTCGTGCCTGGCACCCATCGGCTGGAGTTCGACGACGGCCGGATCGTCCTGACGCTCGTGTTCGGCGACGCAGGGGAAACCTTGCCGAACTTGAGACTGCGCGCCGATGCGTTCTACCTGGACGGCTTCGCGCCAGCCAAGAACCCCGAGATATGGACGCCGGCGATCTTCAAGTCGCTCGCGCGGATGGCCGGTGAGGGCGCCACGTTCTCTACCTACACCAGCGCCGGCGACATCAAACGCGCGTTGACGCAATGTGGTTTCGAGTATCGCAAGGTCGACGGCTTCGGCTGGAAACGGGCGATGCTGGTCGGCCACTTCGCGCCGCGCTGGCGCGTGCGCCGCTATGAACCGCTGGCACCGCTCGAAGTCGACGAGCGGCACGCCGTCGTAATCGGCGCCGGTCTTGCCGGCTGCGCCGTGATCGAGCGCCTGACCGCGCGAGGTTGGCGCGTAACGTCACTGGAGCGCCATGCATCGGTGGCGCAGGACGCCTCGGGCAATCCGGCCGGCGTGTTCCATCCAATGATCTCGCGCGACGACAGCGTCGCTTCGCGCGTCACGCGTGCGGGATTTCTCTACACGCTGAGGCGCTGGGCAGCGCTCGAACGGCTCGGCCACCGTCCATTGCGTGGCGCTCCCGGTCTGTTGCAAATCGCTGCGGACGACGAAGAAGCGCGCTCGATGAGCCAGGCAATCGCGGCGTTTGGTTACCCGTCTGAATACGTGACACCCGTATCGCTCAGCGAAGCACAAGATCTTGCCGGCATGCCACTCACGCGAAGCGGCTGGCTTTTTCCGCATGGCGGCTGGATCGACCCGGCATCGCTTTGCGCCGCGCAGTGCGCAGCGGCAGGCGACCTGCTCGAACGCCGCTTCGGCGTGGACGTGGCGCGCCTTGAGCGATCCGGCAATCAATGGACCGTCTTCGACGCAGCAGGGCAGGTCATTGCGCGCGCGCCAGTGGTCATTGTCGCGAGCGCACACGACGCCGCGCGCATCGCAGGTTTGCAGCACGCGCCGACCCGCAGCATCCGCGGCCAGTTGACTTTGCTGCCTCCGGGCACTGTACCTCCGCTTGGGATGCCGGTGATTGGCGAAGGCTACGCTGTCCCGCTAGCCGACGGCGTCACGCTGACCGGCGCTACCTACGAACTCGACGACCCTGACACCGCATTGCGACCGGATGGCCATCTGGAAAACCTCGAGCGTGTCGCACAGATGCTGCCGGCCTTTGACGGGATCGTCGATTCGGCACGGGCGACGGCGCTTACCGGGCGCGTTGCGTTTCGCTGTGTCACGAGCGACCGCATGCCGATGATCGGCAACGTCGCCGACGAAGCCGCCTCGACGCGCGATGCCGAGCGTCTGCGTGGCGCATGGCCACTCGATTTGCCGCGCGTCGATGGTTTGTACAGCGCATTTGCCTACGGGTCTCGCGGTCTGGTGTGGGCGGCGTTAGGCGCCGAGTTGATCGCCTCGCAGATCGAAGGTGAGCCATGGCCGCTCGAACGGGAATTGGCCGAAGACATCGATCCTGCTCGCTTCCTCTTGCGCGCGTTACGCCAGGGCACGGTGCGTTAACCACGCGCACTGAACATTTGCGACGAGAAAAGTTATCCACCGAAACTTGTGGATAACCGCGCCGTTTACCGGCGCAACTCATGTGGAACCGTTGTGGACGTAAACGGGGTAACTTGGCTGCCGTCGAAAATCGCGAAAAGTTACCCTTGTATACCCGTCACTGCCGCACACGCTGTGCATCCTGTTATACGAGCAGCAACCCGATGAATTGATTCGGTAAATCTAGGTTATCCACAGAAAACGAGGCACCTTGTTAACTGTTACTACGTATACATACGGTAAACCTGTAAACAGAAGAGCCCTCTCGAGATCGAGCGCGATCGTCGGATCAGAACCGCTGGCAATCGATGGAAAAACACCATCGGCGACGCTCCGGAAAATACATCTGCAACGTTGAATCTGTACGCTCTGAGCGGCAGACTCGCTTTTCAAACGGTCGCTTTTTCCTCATCTCTAGTAGATAACGCACGTTTTTACCGTTTTGCCTGCATGTTCCTGTCTTTTCGGTCAAGTCTGAAAAAGCTATGGCACAATCGCCGTTCTTTTCCGCGTCGTGCCTCGCCTCAGGCGGCACACGCTGCAACGGAACGGTGCCGCTCAATCAGAATCTGATTCAAAGTCGAGGGCGTTCTTTCACCGTGCCGGGCCGGATGCTGCGGCCGCACCCCGGAATGCGCCGCGCTCTCTGTGGCTGCGGCTGCGGCGCATTCAGATCATCCGATCGTTTGAAAACTCGCAACGCTGGTCACGCGAAACGATCGCGACAGTGAGCGTCTCATGCGCCCACCCGCTCGCCGGTATTTGCGCCGGTTCGTGTCGTCTGCCGTTGCTGCAAAGGAGAACCCATCACGATGAAATCGGCGTTTTCATTTTTTCCAGCCTGGCCTCTCACACCCGACGCCATTTTTTGGGCTGGTCTCGCATTGCTCGCCGCGGGTCTGTGCGGTGAGCTGTGCTATCGCGCATGGCGTTTGCCGCGCATTTCCGGGTATGCGGTCATCGGCCTGATAGCGGGCGCAGCCGGTTCGGGCGTGATCGACGCGGATTCCGCAAGCGCTGCACGGCCGTTGCTCGATGTGGCGCTCGGTTTGTTGTTATTCGAACTTGGCAGCCGACTCGATCTGCGCTGGATTCGCCGCAATCCCTGGCTGATCCTGTCGAGCGTCGCCGAAGCCACGCTGACGTTCGCGCTGGTTTTGCCGGTTTTGTTGTTCCTGAAAGTGCCACTGATGGTGGCGACAGTGCTTGCGGCCATTGCCATGGCGACTTCGCCAGCGATGGTGATCCAGCTCAAAACCGAGCTGCGTGCGGAAGGTCAGGTCACCCAACGTTTGTTGACCCTTACCGCGCTGAACAGCATGTACGCGGTGGTGATCGAAAAGCTTGTATCGAGCTGGTTGCATCAGGAGGTTTACGGCAACGTATACGCCACGATTCTGCAGCCGCTGTATCTGCTGGTCGGCTCGCTCGTGCTGGCCTATCTGCTGGCGCGTACGTGCACGTTTTTTTATCGCCGTCTGAACATGCAGGACGAGCATTCGTTCGTCGCGCTGTTCGGCCTCGTGCTGCTGGCGATTGCGGTGGCGCATCTGTTCAAGCTTTCCACCATTCTTGCGTTGCTGGCCGCAGGCATCATCGTGAAGAATCTTGAAGCGCGTCCGCAGTTGTGGCCAGAACATTTCGGCACCGCCGGCTGGTTGTTGACCGTGATTCTGTTCGTGCTGACGCTGACTTCGTTCGAATGGAAAGACATCGCGCTCGGCGGTGTTGCGGCGCTGGGTCTGATTGTTGCGCGTCTGGTTGCGAAACTGGTCGGCGTGTTGGCCTTCGCCAAGCCGAGCGGCTTGAACTGGAAGCAGGGGATGGCGCTAGGTTTGTCGTTATCACCCATGTCGGCGCTCGCGTACCTGCTCGTCGACGATACGTACAACCTCTATCCGAATTTCGACCCGCAACTGCGGGCCATCGTGATGTGCTCGATTTTCGTGCTGCAGATTCTCGGGCCGTGGCTCGTGTATCGCAGCCTTGCGCTGGTGGGTGAACGGCGCGAAGCGTAAGCGCACACCGCTTCTCGACGCTGTACGCGCTTTATCCAACTTATTCGCTTCAAAAACGGCCGGGCATGTGACAAATACCCGGCCGACCTGACTCAGGGGACGCCATGTCACTCGAACCCTTCATCGATTCGAAACCGTTCACGTTCGGTGTCGAACTCGAAATGCAGATCGTCAATACGCACGACTATGATCTGACCAAAGCCGGCTCGGATCTGATGCGTCTCATCAAGGACGAAAAAATTCCCGGCAACATTACGCCGGAAATTACCGAAAGCATGATCGAGTTGTCGACCGGTATCTGCACGACGCACGAACAGGCCGTCACCGATTTGCGCAAGATCCGCGACACGCTGGTTTCCGCAGCCGACCACCTGAACGTCGGCTTGTGCGGTGGCGGCACGCACGCGTTCCAGCAATGGAGCGAACGGCAGATCGTCGATACGCCACGCTTTCAGTATCTTTCCGAGTTGTACGGTTACCTTGCCAAGCAATTCACGGTGTTCGGCCAGCATGTGCACATCGGCTGTCCGGATCCGAATAGCGCGCTGTATCTGCTGCATTCGATGTCGCGTTTCATTCCACATTTCATCGCCTTGTCGGCTTCATCGCCGTTCGTGCAAGGTGTCGATACCGGTTTTCATTCGGCACGACTGAATTCCGTGTTCGCGTTTCCGCTGTCGGGCCGCGCGCCGTTTGTGTTGACGTGGGACAGCTTCGAAGAATATTTCTCGAAGATGGTTCACACAGGCGTGGTCAACAGCATGAAGGATTTTTACTGGGACATCCGGCCGAAGCCAGGTTTCGGCACGATCGAAGTACGCGTGATGGATACGCCGATGTCGGTGGATCGTGCCGCGGCGATCGCCTGCTACATCCAGACGCTTGCACGGCATCTCCTGCTCGATAAGCCGATCACGCCGAAAGAAGACGATTACCTCGTCTACACGTTCAACCGTTTCGAGGCATGCCGATTCGGTCTGGCCGGCAACTGTATCAATCCGCAAACGAGCGAACGCAAGACGATTTCCGAAGATATCCTCGAAACACTGGATCTGATTGCACCGCACGCCGAAGCATTGGGTTCGGGCAACGCGCTCGCCGAAATCGGTGCGATTGCGCGCGGTCAGGTCAATGATGCGACGTGGTTGCGTGGCGTCTTCGAGCGGGAAAAGTCCTTGCACGAAGCTGTAAGGCAACAGTGTCTGCAGTGGCGAGCCTAGCCAGATACAGGATTGCTTACGTCAAACCGTAAGGAAAACCCGCTTCGTGCGGGTTTTTTTTCGTAAATAATTTCCAGATCGCTGGGCTTTAGGTTTTTCTAAAGTTTACGTATACAAACATAGTAGTAGTTAACAAGCATTGCATCTGCCTGTGGACAACTGAATAATTCCCTGCAAAGTCAAAGTTCTACGTAAACTATAACTAGACTGGTCGAAGGTGCATTGGCACCGGGAAACGAGGACAACTTCTGTACGGCGGGGGTGGCCAGATTGCTTATCAAGAATCGACACACATGCCATCCCCAGTGTTTTCCCATGGTTATCCACAGCTTGCGTTGGATAACTTAGCTGTACGATTCGCCGCTCTCGCATAGAATGTCGTTTTCGCCGCTTTGGCTTGCAGGGCGGTAAATTTTTGAGATAGTAGATTCCGTCTCGTCTGCTTTTGGGCGAGGCTACCCCACACAGGCTACGGGCGTGTTCGGCAGCGGTTCGTCGGCATCGCACGCAAGCTTAATAAACCAAACGAAGATTATGAGCGAAGGCGTATACGGAGAACAGGCATCCGGGCGAGTGACCCACAGCCTACTGCGATTGAGCACGGCCATGCGGAGCCAGGCTTGGGAATGGGCGGAAGGCGCAGGCCTTACGCCGACCCAGGGCGAAATCCTGGTCTTGCTGATGCAACGCAAAGGCCCGATGCGTCTCGGCGAAATTGCCCGTGAAACGGCCCTGACCGCCGCGACTACCAGCGATGCCGTGAGCACGCTCGAGACCAAAGGCCTGGTCGAAAAACGCCGTGCCCTCGACGACGGCCGCGCCCTCGCCGTCCGTCTGACGGCGCGTGGCCGAACCGCCGCCAAGCGCGCTGCGCAATGGCCGGACTTCCTGGCCAAAGCGGTCGGCACGCTGCGCGACGAAGAACAGGCGTTGTTCTATCGCACGTTGCTCAAGACCATCCACCAGTTGGAAGCGCAAGGCACGATTCCGCCGCATCGCATGTGCCTGAGCTGCACGCACTTCGAGCCGAGCAAGAATCCGAAGAAGACGCCGCATCACTGCGGGCTGCTCGACATGAAGATGTCAGACACGGATTTGCGTCTCGATTGCTCGGT
>NZ_DASRSY010000134.1:0-8831 GCF_035656215.1 Paraburkholderia sp. | reverse complement strand
GGATATTGCTTTATCGACGTTGATCGCGTTCGAGCGCGGGTGCGCTTACCGGGCATACATCGAGAAGTGGTATCTGGAGCATGGTGTGAGGCCGGCTCGCGTTCTGGAGCTCGGTTCGTATCATGCAATCGTGGCTTGTGTCGCCGCAGGCGCGGGGGTGGCCGTGGCACCGCGATCAGTGCTCGATCTGCAAACCGATACGAGCAATATCGCCGTTCATGAGCTTCCCGACATTGGCGTGATCGAAACGCTTCTCGTCTGGCGACGGGGGCATTTTTCGTCCGCGCTCAATGCGCTGCGGCACACGCTTGTGTCGGGGGAGGATGCGGTGGAGTTACCGGCCGCTGCAGCGGTAGGCGTGGCTTGATGCACGGCAAGACACACCAAGACAAAAACAACTTGGGCCACGCAGAAGGCAAAAACTACCAGCGCCCCGTGTGGCCCAATCAAACCCGAATCAAAGCTGAGCTTCGACCCAACCCTTCACGCCTGCCAGCGCTGCCGGCAGATTCGCAGGCTCGGTGCCGCCGGCTTGCGCCATGTCCGGCCGTCCGCCGCCCTTGCCACCAACTTGTTGTGCAACGAAGTTGACCAGTTCACCAGCCTTGACCTTCTTGCTGGCGTCCGCCGTCACACCGGCAATCAGACTCACCTTGCCGCCCTCGACCGAGGCCAGCACGATCGCTGCGCTCTTGAGTTTGTCCTTCAGCTTGTCGACAGTTTCGCGCAACGTTTTCACGTCCGCGCCCTCGAGCGTGGCCGCCAGCACATGCACGCCGGCCACTTCGATCGCCTGGCCGACAAGCTCGTCGCCCTGGCTCGACGCCATCTTCGACTTCAGTGCGCTCAGTTCCTTCTCCAGCGACTTCACCTGATCCTGCACCTGCACGATCCGCTGCGTCAGCTCCGACGGCTGCGCCTTTAACACGGCCGCAGCCGCATTGATCCGCGCATCGAGATCCTGCACGAAACGCACGGCGTTATCGCCCGTGATTGCTTCCACGCGACGAATACCGGCAGCCACGCCGCCTTCCATCACGATCTTGAAGAAACCGATGTCGCCCGTGCGATGCACGTGCGTACCGCCGCACAACTCGCGCGAGAAACCGAGGTCGAGCACGCGCACTTCGTCGCCGTACTTTTCGCCGAACAGCGCCATCGCGCCGCCCTTCACCGCTTCGTCGAACGGCATGACCTGCACGATGCCCGGCGCGTTCGCCAGCACTTCCGCGTTGACGATCGCTTCGACCTGACGGATCTGCTCGTCGGTCATCGGCGCGTTGTGCGCGAAGTCGAAACGTGTCTTATCCGCATCGACCAGCGAGCCTTTCTGCTGCACGTGCGAGCCGAGCACTTCGCGCAGTGCCTTGTGCATCAGGTGGGTGGCCGAGTGATTGCGCCCGGTGCGGGCGCGGCGCACCGCATCGATTTCCGCCTTCACGACGTCGCCGACTTTCAGCGTGCCCTGCCCGAGCATGCCGTGATGGCCAACCACGTCCGCCTGTACCTTCAGCGTGTCAGTTACCGCAAAGCGCACGCTCGCGTTCGCCAGCACGCCCTGGTCGCCGACCTGTCCGCCCGATTCCGCGTAGAACGGCGTGTGGTCAAGCACGACGATCGCCTGCTGGCCGTTGCTCACTTCCTTCACCGACGCGCCGTCGACATACAACGCGATCACTTTCGCGTCGTCGAAGATGATTTCTTCGTAACCGTGGAACGTGGTCTTCGCGCCCGAGTATTCGAGGCCTTGCGCCATCTTGAACTTGCCCGCTGCGCGAGCCTGCTCGCGCTGACGCGCCATTGCTTCGTCGAAGGCAGCCTCGTCGACCGTTACTTCGCGCTCGCGGCACACGTCCGCCGTCAGATCGAGCGGAAAGCCGTAAGTGTCGTGCAGCTTGAACGCGAGTTCGCCGTCGAGCGTCTTGCCGCCCTTCGCTTCCAGATCGGCCAGCGCGCTTTCGAGAATCGACATGCCGTGCTCGATGGTCTCGAAGAAGCGCTCTTCTTCCTGACGCAGCACGTCAGTCACGCGTTGCTCCGCGTCCTTCAGTTCCGGATAGGCACCGCCCATTTGTGCGACGAGGTCCGGCACCATGCGGTGGAAGAACGAACCCTTCTTGCCTAGCTTGTAGCCGTGGCGGATCGCGCGGCGCACGATACGGCGCAGCACGTAGCCGCGGCCTTCGTTGCCCGGAATCACACCGTCGACGATCAGGAACGAGCACGCGCGAATGTGATCGGCGATCACCTTCAGCGAGTTGTTCGTCAGATCGGTCACGCCGGTTTCGCGGCCCGCGGCCTTGATGAGCGCCTGGAACAGGTCGATCTCGTAGTTGCTGTGTACGTGCTGCAGAACCGCGGCGATACGCTCGAGACCCATGCCCGTGTCGACGCACTGCTTGGGCAGCGGCGTCATGTTGCCTTGGGCGTCGCGGCTGAATTGCATGAACACGAGATTCCAGATCTCGATGTAGCGGTCGCCGTCTTCCTCAGGCGATCCCGGCGGGCCGCCCCAGACCTCCGGGCCGTGGTCGTAGAAGATTTCCGAGCACGGGCCGCACGGCCCGACGTCGGCCATCTGCCAGAAGTTGTCCGACGCGTAGCGCGCGCCCTTGTTGTCGCCGATGCGGATGATCCGCTCGACCGGCACGCCCACTTCCTTCGCCCAGATGTCGTGCGCTTCGTCGTCTTCGTGATAGACGGTCACCCACAGCTTGTCTTTCGGCAGCTGATACACGCCCGTCAGCAATTCCCACGCGTAGTGGATCGCGTCGCGCTTGAAGTAGTCGCCGAACGAGAAGTTGCCCAGCATTTCGAAGAACGTGTGGTGACGCGCGGTATAGCCGACGTTTTCCAGATCGTTGTGCTTGCCGCCGGCGCGCACGCTGCGCTGCGCGGTCGTGGCGCGCGAATACGGACGCGATTCCGCGCCGAGGAACACATCTTTGAACTGCACCATTCCCGAATTGGTGAAGAGCAGTGTCGGGTCGTTGCCGGGCACAAGGCTCGACGAGCGAACGATCGTATGGCCCTTCGATTCAAAGAACTTGAGGAATTTCTCGCGGATTTCGGCGGCTTTCATAGCGTGCGGGGGACGGGTTTGCCAGTTCCCTGGCTGTTACCGGCGGCATCATGGAGATGCGCCAACTGTTTGTTTCCTAAACGACTGATTATACGGGATCGGCGCCCGTACGCGGCGGCGGTCCTGCCCCGCTGGCCATTCGCCAGGTTTAACCGCGTTTGGTCGTGTTTGGTCCCGTTTGAGCCGGTAGCGAGCGACACGGCAAGGCGCGCTACGCGTCCTATGCCGTTCGGCTGACTGCGCCGGCGCGCGGGAATCGCTTAAGATTGCCCACATCCGCGGCGACATGCGCGCCGCGTCATCACCCAAAACCATCTTGCATGGGACCGGAGTAAGTGCTTGGCACTAACTCCGGTCGACAAAGGAGACATTGAAGAATATGGGCGCTCTCAGTCATATCCGCGTGCTGGATCTCACACGCGTGCTCGCCGGGCCCTGGTGCGCGCAGACGCTCGCCGATTTCGGCGCCGACGTCATCAAGGTCGAACGGCCTGAAGTGGGCGACGACACCCGCCACTGGGGGCCGCCGTACCTGAAAACACCGGAAGGCGCCGACACGCGCGAGGCCGCCTATTACCTCGCGGCGAATCGCAACAAGCGCTCGGTCACCGTCGATATCGCTTCGCCCGAAGGCCAGCGGATCATCCGCGAACTGGCCGCTCAAAGCGACGTGGTGCTGGAGAACTACAAGGTCGGGCAATTGAAGAAGTACGGCCTCGATTACGCGTCGCTGAAGGAAGTGAAACCCGATCTGATCTACTGCTCGGTGACCGGCTTCGGGCAAACCGGACCGTACGCGCAGCGCGCCGGTTACGACTTCATCGTGCAAGGCATTGGCGGCTTCATGAGCATTACCGGCGAGCGCGACGGCCAGCCGGGCGGCGGTCCGCAAAAGGCCGGCGTCGCGATTGCCGACCTGATGACCGGCATGTATTCGACCATCGCCGTACTCACGGCGCTCACGCATCGCGACCGAACGGGCGAAGGCCAGTACATCGACATGGCGCTGCTCGACGTGCAGGTGGCGATGCTGGCCAACATGAATTCGAACTACCTGGCGAGCGGCCAGCCGCCCGTGCGCTGGGGTAATGCGCATCCGAACATCGTGCCCTACCAGACCTTCCAGACCAGCGACGGCTGGATCATCGTCGCGGTCGGCAACGACGGCCAGTTCCGCAAGTTCGTCGAGGCAGGCGGGCGCCCCGAGCTCGCCAACGACGAGCGATTCGCGACTAATCCGGCGCGCGTGCGCCACCGCGATATCCTCGTGCCGATCCTTGCCGACATGGTGCGTCTGCAGGGCAAGCAGCAATGGATTACCGCGCTGGAAGCGGCCGGTGTGCCGTGCGGGCCGATCAACGATCTGGGTGAGGTGTTCGAGAACGAGCAGGTGGTGGCGCGCGGGATGCGGGTCGATCTGCCGCATCCGTCGGGCGGCACGGTCAAACTGGTGCGCAATCCGATCAACATGACCGGCACGCCGCCCGAAGCGCTATCCCATCCGCCCATGCTCGGCGAGCACACCGCCAGTATCCTGCGCGATGTGCTGGGTTATGACGAAGCCCGGATTGCCACGCTGCGGGAACAGTCAGTGATTTGAGGCAGGCTTGGACGGTGCCGGTTTTCAGCGTGGGGGGGTTGCCGGCTCAATCGCCATGTGGCTCCGCCGGCAATGTAGCGCTCACCGCTGCTCGCCCAGCGAAGCCAGCCAGCGGCGCCCCTCGTCCCAATCGCCGAGCCCGCTATCCGCATTGATGTGGCCACGCGGACCAATGTCGATCCAGCGGCTGCCCCATGCGCTCGCACAGGTCTGCGAGAACGGCACGCTGCCGTACGGATCGTCGCTACTCGCCACGACGATGCTCGCAAACGGCAAGCGCGTAAGCGGCACCGGCGCGAAACCGCTGGCATTCTGCGGAAAATGTGCCCCGGACGGATCGGGCACAGCGACCAGCAGCGCGCCCGCCACCTTCGCGAGCTGGGCAGCGCTCGCGTATTGCGACGCCCAGAAGGCGGTCGTCAGGCAGCCAAGGCTGTGCGCGGCGAATACCACGGGAGAGTCGGCCGCGGCCACCGCGGCGTCGAGCGTGCGGCACCACGCGTCGCGCGCCACATGATCCCAGTCCGACATCTGCACGCGTACGAAGGCGGGATCGAGCGCCTCCCAGCGCGTCTGCCAATGCCCCACGCCGGAATTCTGGTAGCCCGGCAGCACGAGTACGTTTAGTTTTTGTCCGCTCATCGCGTTCCCCGTCATAGTTCGTTTTTCAGGTGCGTTTTTCCAGTTCGCTTCCGCGGTATGTTTCCGCAGTTCGCTTCTGCATTTGCTTCAGCAATTATTCGCTTCGCCGGGCCAAAGAAGCCCCGGCGTCAACGCGATCAATGCATTACGCGGCCCACACCCACGCCACGCGGATCGGCCGCCGGCTCGGGCGTCGTGCCTTCGACGCGGATCATCTGCACGTCGCCATTGAACGACTGCCCTTCCAGCATGTAGCCCTTGGCTTTCAACTGGTCGGCCAGCTCGCCCGTGATCGGATTGTACGGCTCAAAATAGATCGTCTTCGGCGGCAGCAACTGATGATGGAATCGCATCGCGGCCAAAGCGTCGGCGGCCGCCATATTGAAGTCGTACAGATTGGTCATCACCTGAAAGATCGACGTCAGGATTCGCGAGCCGCCGGGTGTGCCGATCACGAGCGACACCTTGTTGTCCTTCAACAGGATGGTCGGCGTCATCGACGAAAGCGGCCGGCGTCCCGGCGCCACCGTGTTCAGGTCGTCGGTCGCTGCACCCTGCGCGCCAACGGCAACCGGTCTGGTGACGAAGTCGTCCATTGCATCGTTGAGCACGAAGCCGCCGCCGTCCACCACCACACCGGAGCCGAACGATCCGTTCAGCGTGTAGGTATTCGACACGGCATTGCCCCACTTGTCGACCACCGAAAAATGCGTGGTTTGTGCTTTTTCCGGCAGTGCGTCGCCGAGGCCACCTTTGACGGGTATGGCGCCTGGCACTTCGTCGGGTTTCACTTCGTCCGCGCGTTGCGCGAGGTAGGCGTCATCGGTCAGTTTGTCGACGGGCACCTTGTACGAATCGGGGTCGCCGATATATTGCTCGCGATCGGCGAACACGCGGTCTTCGATCTGCGCGATCAGATGGATATACGGCACGGAATTCAGCTCGAGGCCATCGAACGCCTGCTTCAGATCGGCTTTCATCTTCAGCATCTGGATCAGCCCGATACCGCCCGAACTCGGCGGCGGCGCGGTCACGATTTTGTAGCCGTTCCAATCGGCGATGAGCGGCTGGCGCCAGACGGCCTTGTATTGAATCAGGTCCTGCTTCGTGACCAGACCGTGGCCGTACATCTGCTGGGCGATCAGATCGGCGGTGCGGCCTTCGTAGAACTCACGGCCTCCATCGCTGGCAATGCGCGAGAGGGTTTGCGCAAGTTCAGGCTGGCGGAACATCACGCCCGCCTTCAGATTCGAGAAGTAAGCATTGAAGTTGGTCTTGCCGGCGAAATTCTTCGCCACCGCGTCGCGGCGCTGCTGCAACCACGGCTCCACCTGGAAGTCGTCAGTAGCGTAACGGATTGCGGGCGCCAGCACCTGTTTCCACTTCAGCTTGCCGAAGCGCTGCTGCGCTTCCCACATGCCCTCGACGGTGCCCGGCACACCCACCGCGCGATGGCCGACGAGGCTCATACCCGGTACGAGGTTGCCTTTATCGTCGAGGTACATGTCGCGGGTCGCCTGTTGCGGCGCGCGCTCGCGATAGTCGAGAAAGTACGGTTTGCCGTCCATGAACACCGTCATGAACCCTCCGCCGCCGATATTCCCCGCATCCGGACAGGTCACGGCCAGCGTGAAGGCGATCGCGACAGCGGCGTCCACCGCGTTGCCGCCAGCGGCGAAGATCTGCTGCGCGGTGTCGGCGCTGTAGCGATCCGGCACGGCCACCGCTGACGCGTCCAGCACGGCCTTTGGCGGAGGTGTTTTCGCGAGCGCGGAGGCCGGCGCCACGAAGCTGCCGGCGAGCGCACCGAACATGGCTGCAGCCGTCACGATTCGGACGAGAGACAAAGAGGCGAAAGGCGCGCGAGGCGCGTCGTGCGAGGGGACGGACATCCGAGAAACTCCGGGAACTAAGGACGCCATGTTGCACGAATGGCATAGGTTCGTGCAAAACGACAAGGGGAGCGTGGCCTGGCTGGACTGCGACTGCGCGAGCACGCGCTGCGCGACAGGGCGTGGACCGCGCTCCCCCGAAAAAAATCGAGTGGCAAGCGGGCGGGGAGTGCGCCGCCCGCATCCTAAGTCGCCGACGCATGCGCCAACAAACCGTTTTACCTCCTGTTACAGCACCTTAAACGCAGCTTGCAGGATCCCGCCCGCCCCCAAAAAACAGCCGAAACCGCTCAAACGTTGGCTGCGCGCCGCACTCGCCTGCCGCGGGCGAACTCGTCAGGTAGAATTGACGGATAAGTGGGCGCATTGCGCGCCCCGACCGACTTTCACCTTCTCGCATGAATACCGAACGCAACGACGCGCCAGCGGCATCCAATTTCATCCGCAACATCATTGACGAAGACAACCGCTCCGGCAAGTGGGGTCAGCGCGTCGAAACGCGCTTCCCGCCTGAGCCGAACGGCTATCTGCACATTGGTCACGCCAAGAGCATCTGCCTGAATTTCGGCGTGGCGCGCAGTTACGGCGGCGTGTGCCATCTGCGCTTCGACGATACGAATCCGGAAAAGGAAAGCGTCGAGTACGTCGATTCGATCACCGACTCCGTGCGCTGGCTCGGTTTCGAGTGGGAAAAAGACGGCAACGAACAGCTCTACTTCGCGAGCGACTACTACGACAAGCTGTACGAATTCGCCGAACTGCTGATCGAACGCGGCAAAGCGTATGTGGACAGCCAGTCTGCCGAAGAAATGCGCGCGAACCGCGGCTCGGCCTCCGAGGTCGGCACACCGTCGCGCTTCCGCGACCGTTCGGTACAGGAAAACCTCGACCTGTTCCGCCGCATGAAAGCCGGCGAGTTCAAGGAAGGCGAGCATGTGCTGCGCGCGAAGATCGACATGTCGTCGCCGAACTTCAACATGCGCGACCCGGTCATCTACCGGATCCGCTTTGCGCATCACTACCGTACCGGCGACACATGGTGTGTGTACCCGATGTACGACTACACGCACTGCATCTCGGACGCGTTGGAAAACATCACGCATTCGCTGTGCACGCTCGAGTTCGAAGACCATCGCCCGCTGTACGACTGGATTCTGAACGAACTGGCCGAAGCCGGAGTCTTCACGCGCCCGCTACCGCAACAGATCGAGTTTTCGCGCCTGAACCTGACCTATGCAATCACCAGCAAGCGCAAACTGCTGCAACTGGTGACCGAAGGCCATGTCGAGGGCTGGGACGATCCGCGTATGCCGACCATCGTCGGTGTGCGCCGCCGCGGTTTCACGCCGGCAGCGATCCAGTTGTTCTGCGAGCGTATTGGCGTCACCAAGGTCGATTCGTGGATCGACATGAGCGTGTTCGAAGGCGCGCTGCGTGACGATCTGGATGATAAGGCGCCGCGCACCGCGGCCGTGCTCGATCCGGTCAAGCTGATCATCGACAACTTCCCTGAAGGCGTGACCGAGCCGTGCAGCGCACCGGTCCACCCGCATCATCCGGAACAGGGCGTCCGCGAGTTTCCGATCTCGCGCGAACTGTGGATTGAACGCGACGA
>NZ_DASRSY010000133.1:0-4384 GCF_035656215.1 Paraburkholderia sp. | reverse complement strand
GCTGTGCTGTGCTGTGCTGTGCTGTGCTGTGCTGTGCTGTGCTGTGCTGTGCTGTGCTGTGCTGTGCTGTGCTGTGGACTGCAGTTAGCGTGCGCTAAAGCAACCGATAAGCCAACCGCACTGCCGCCCTCGCCGTGCGCTTATCCTGATCGAGAGACGGGTTGTACTCCGCGATATCCGCCGCGCGCAGCTTGCCCGACGCGCGCACGCGCTGCACCATCGCTTCGACCACAGACAACGGCACGCCCAACGCGGCAGGCGCCGATACCCCCGGCGCGGTGGCGGCCGGGAGCACATCGAGATCGATGGTCAGGTAGACGTCGTCCGCTGGGTCGAGCAACTGCTGGAGATCGTCCAGACGCTGCGGCAATTGCGGCTCCTGCATATCGATGTCGAGGACGTAGCGCACGCCGAGTCGTTCTGCATGCGCGAACAGCGAAGCGGTGTTGCCCAGATCGCTAATGCCGAAACAGGCATAGTTGAACGGCACACCTCGTTCGGCGCAGTCGCTCGCAATCTGATCGAACGGTGTGCCCGAATTAGCGGGCCGCTTCTGACGCAGATCGAAGTGGGCGTCGAAGTTGATGATGAGCAGCTTGCGCGTTGCCGCGGAAGTTGCCGACGTGGCCGCGGCTCCGGCACCCGCTCCTACGCCTGCACCTATACTTGGATTTGCACCTGCATCCGTACGATCCTGATGCAAACGCAAACCGCTATACGTCCCCCACGCAACCTCATGACCACCGCCGAATACCAACGGCCTGCCGCCGCTCGCGAGCACGTCGCTCACCACCTTCGCGAGTTCCGCCTGCGCGCCCTCGAGATCGCCGTCATCGCACACTACATCGCCTGCATCGGCAAGCGACGCCATCGACGCCTTCGCGGGCAAGCCCGCCAACGCTCGACGCAATTCCTTCGGCGCATGCGCCGCGCCGGGACGCCCCTGATTACGGCGCACACCTTCATCGGAACCAAAGCCGACGATTACCGGCGCATCGCTTTCAATGCGCGGTGCCACACGAAAAACATCCTCATACTGCAGGGCAAGGTCGAACGCGAACGGCACCACCTGATTGAAAATATGCCGGGTGTCACCGGGTTCACCATCGTCGGAACGGCCGCTCCACACCTTGTCATCGAATGGAACTCTCATGCGCGCGACAACACCGCCTGTAGGAAGGCCCGCGTGCGCGGCTGCGAAGGCGCCGAGAAAATCTCAGCAGGCGGCCCCGCCTCGACGATCACACCGCCGTCCATCACCACCACCACGTCGGCGACTTCCTTCGCGAAACCCATTTCGTGCGTGACGACCACCATCGTCATGCCCTCGCTGGCGAGCAGCTTCATCACTTGCAGAACCTCGCCAACCAGCTCGGGATCGAGCGCGGAAGTAGGCTCGTCGAACAACATCACGCGCGGCTGCATCGCCAGCGCGCGAGCAATCGCAACACGCTGCTTCTGACCGCCCGACAAACTCGCCGGCATCACGTGCGCCTTGTGAGCAAGGCCCACTTTTTCCAGCAACGTGGTTGCGGCCGCTTCGGCTTCGGCCTTGCTGGCGCCACGCAACATTCGCGGACCGACAGTGATGTTATGCAGCACCGACAGATGCGGAAACAGATTGAACGACTGAAACACCATACCCACTTCAGTGCGCAGCGCGTTCAGCGAACGCTCCTTGAGCATCGCGCCCTGATCCACCAGCCGATGCCCGCAGATATCAATCGTGCCGCCTTCAGCCTGTTCAAGCCCGTTACAGCAACGCAGGAACGTACTTTTCCCCGAGCCGCTCGGCCCGATCACGACCACCACCTGCTGCGGCTGAATGTCGAAGTCGATGCCGTTAAGCACGGTATGCGAGCCGAACGATTTGGTCAGCCCACGAATGCTGACGATAGGTTCATCTACTTTGGCTACGGTATTCATTGCACCATCCCTCCTGCACGCAAGCGGCGCTCCACACGATGCAGCGCGTAATTGGTCACCTGCGTCAACACCAGATACACCAGCGCGATGGCCAGATACACTTCAAGCGAACGGTACGACACGCTGATGATCTTCTGCCCTTCATGCATCAGATCGTCGATCGTCAGCAGCGACACCAGCGCCGAGTTCTTGATCAACGCGATGAACTCGTTGCCGAGCGGCGGAATCATGCGAACGATCGCCTGCGGCAGAATGATCGCGCGCATCGACTGCCCCGACGACATGCCAATCGAACGCGCCGCTTCCATCTGCCCGCGATCTACCGACTGAATCGCACCGCGCACGATCTCCGATACATAGGCCGCCGAATACAGGCCGAGCCCCAGCATCCCGCACACGAACGCCGGCAACAGAATACCGAATTGCGGCAAGCCGAAGAACAGCAGGAAAAGTTGCACGAGCAAGGGCGTGCCGCGGAAAAATGTGAGGTACGCCGTACACAAGCCGTACACGATGCGCCGCTTCGGCGTCAGCCGGCCGATGCCGATCAGCAGGCCCAGCACGCAGCTCAGCGCGAGTGCCGCAGCGGTCACTTCGACCGTCACCAGTGCGCCATGCATGATGTCTGGCAAGCCGGCAATCACCGGCGAAAAATCGAGTTCCATTATGTCTGCTCAGCCGGTTATTGCGCGGTGGCGCCGAACCACTTCTTAACGATCGCCGCGTACGTGCCGTCGGCCTTGATCTTTGCCAGTGCCGTATTGAATGCCGCTTTCAGTTGCGGTTCGTCCTTGCGAACAGCGATACCGTAGGCTTCGGTCGTCAGCGGCTTGTCGAGCACGTGGAAGCCGCTGCGCGTCTTCACGAACTGATAGGCAGCAGGCTTGCCGGTCACGGCCGCATCAGCGCGGCCGATGCCGACCAGATCGAACATTTCCTGATTCTTTTCGACTTCGACGCGGTTGATCTGCGGGAAGTTGTCACGCAGGAAATTGACCGACTTCGTGCCCACCTGGACCGAGACTTTCTTGCCATTCAGGTCCGCTATCGATTTGACCGGCGAGCCGTCTTTCACCAGCGCGACAAGGCCGCCTGCATAGTACGAATCGGTGAAGTCGACCACTTTCGCGCGATCGGGGGTGATATAGATGCCGGAAATCGCCGCGTCGAAACGATGTGCGATCAGACCCGGAACCAGGCCTTTGAAATCGATGTCGGTCCATTGCACGCGCTTGCCCATCGCTTTCGCGAGCGCATTCATCATGTCGACGTCGAAACCGGTGCGCGCGCCGTTCTCGGTGTATTCCATCGGCGGGAAGGTCGCGTCGGTCGCAACGTTCAGCACGTCCGGCGTTTGTGCGGATGCGACGCCGGAAAATCCGGCGAACGTCACCGCAAACGTGACGCATGCGAGGGACAACAGTCGATTCAGTTTCATGGGAGGGCTCCTTGTGGTTCTCAGTCGTTCAGTTCGTTCGGTATCCAGATCGAATGCGGCCGGGAATGGCCTTACCCGATCAATCGGTTTGCATATGCTCGGAAATAGCGCGGGCCGTGCGTAGCGTCCCGTCGATGAATTGGCTTTCGCGGCCGATGGCGCGGGTGGACGGCGCCATCAACGTGATCGACGCGCTGCTGCCCGCGCTGCGTCCGCTGCGATGAAATATCGGGGCGCTCACGCCCCACACGCCCGGGTCGACTTCGCTGTCGCTGACGGCGTAGCCTTGGGCCCGAATCTGTTCGAGTTCGGCTTCGATCGCGGCGCGGCCGACGGGGTCGTTGTCGAACACACTGTCGAGCACTTCGGCGCGCGCCTTGTCGGGCATGAACGCCAGCAACGATTTCGCCGAAGCGCCGGCTTTCAGCGGCACGGCGCGGCCTTTTTCGAATGAGCAACGCAACGAATGCTGGCTGTCGACCATTTCCAGGCACATCACCTGATGCTTGACCGCAACCACGAGGCCGATGCTTTCCTGCGACGCGCGCGCCAATTGCTGCATCTCGGCACGGCTCGCTTCGACGAGCAGCGAGTTCACATCGAAACCAAGCGCGAGCTGCAAACTGATCGGACCCGGCGCGTAATAGCCCGCGTTTTCAGCGACGAAACCCCAGCGCTTGAGCAATCCAATTTGCCGGTACAGCGTGCTTTGCGCGAGACCGGTGACAGCGAGCAGATCTTTGACCGACATGGCCTTACCATGACTGGCGAGTGCCGCCAGCACCAGCAGCACCCGTTCAGCCCCTGTCACACCCTGTTCCGCGTTCACGATGAAAACTACCCACAATGAATAACGGAATCAGAATGCCAGAACATTCTCGGTTTTCAAAAATCGAATTCCCGCCGGATGGGAATGAGAGGAGAGGGTTTTCCCCGAAAGTGGGATAAAAGAGCGTGCCGAGGCGGCCGCGAGGCAGTTTGAGTTGATTCGTCTGACCGGAAAGTGGCTTTCCAGAAAAG
>NZ_DASRSY010000132.1:0-19279 GCF_035656215.1 Paraburkholderia sp. | reverse complement strand
ACAGACCCTTGAAAAAGGGCTAATCCTGGCAAACCAGCCCATCACCCGGGCCCTCTGGCACCTCCGCCATCCCACGCTGCGTGGCGTGGCAAAGGCTTGCGCGGCGATCCCGGTGCTGCTCGTCCTGTATGTCCTGGTCCTGATTCCTTTCACGCCCAGCATCGGTGACATCCGTAAGGCGAAAATCGAGCAGCCCGCGCAGATTCTCTCGGCGGACGGCAAGCTGCTGGCCGAATTCAAGCCCTCGAACCGCGAGTGGGTGAAACTCCAGGACATCTCGCCGAACGTGGTGAACGCACTGATCGCCACGGAAGACCACCGCTTCTATCAGCATTTCGGGCTCGACTGGCGCCGTACGGCATCGGCCGCGTTGCACACGTTTTCCGGTGACCGCCAGGGCGGTTCGACCATCACCCAGCAGCTCGCCCGCAATCTTTATCCGGACGAGATCGGCCGTGCCCCCACGCTGACCCGCAAGATCAAGGAAGCGATCACGGCCTTCAAGATCGAGGCGCTCTACACCAAGGACGAGATCCTCGAGACCTACCTCAACACGGTGCCGTTCCTCTACAACGCCTACGGCATCGAGATGGCGGCGCGGACCTATTTCGACAAATCGGCCGGTGATCTGAACGTGCTGGAAAGCGCGACGCTCACCGGCATGCTCAAAGGCAATAGCTACTACAACCCCGTGCTCAATCCGGAACGCGCGCTGCAGCGGCGCAACACGGTGCTGGCGCAAATGGTCAAGTACGGCAAGCTCACGCCCGCGGCCTACGCGACGCTCGTGCGCCGTCCCTTGCGCATCGATTTCGAGCGGCAGACCGAACCGCCGGGACCTGCGCCGCACTTCGCGCAGCAACTGCGCAAGTGGCTCGCGGCATGGGCTGATCGCAACGACTACAACATCTATTCCGACGGATTGGTGGTGCGCACCACCATCGATTCACGCTTGCAGACCATGGCCACTCAGGCCGTGACCTTGCAGGGCAACCAGCTGCAGGGCATCGCCAACTCGGCGTGGGGCACGCGCGCGGGTTGTGCGAGCGGCCGCGATCTGCTGCAGACTTTCCTGCGCGAAACGCCTGACTATCGCGCCGCGAAAGACGCGGGCCTGACGGATGACGACGCGATGAAACGCGTCTCGTCCGACCGCGACCTGGTGCAGTCGGTTTGCGAATCCAAAACCCGGGTGCAGGCGGACTTTCTTGCGATGGATCCACGCAACGGCCAGATCAAAGCCTGGGTCGGTAGCCGCGACTTCAGCCAGGACCCGTTCGACCACGTCCAGCAGGCGCGGCGCCAGCCAGGGTCGACCTTCAAGCCGTTCGTCTATGCCGCGGCCTTCGAAGACGGCGCCAAGCCCAGCGATACGTTTATCGACAAACCCGTCGAAATTCCGCTGACCGGCGGAGAAATCTGGCGTCCGGGCGACGAGGATGAGCCGAGCGAGCGCGCCATCAGCCTGCGCGACGGCCTGACTTATTCCCGTAACCGGATCACCGCCCAGTTGATGGAAACGGTCGGTCCGAACAAGGTCGCGCGACTGGCGCGCGCCATGGGTGTTCGGGACAGCGAACTCGACCCGGTGCCGTCGCTCGCGCTCGGCACGAGCCCGGTGACGCTGAAGGAAATGGTCTCGGCCTACGGCACGATCGCCAATCTTGGCGGCTATGTGGAACCGGTGATGGTCACGCGTATCGAAGACCGCAACGGCGAGGTGCTGGCGGACTTCGCGCCGGTGGCGCCCAAGCAGGAGCTGCCGGCCGACGCTGCCCGCACGCTCGTCGATGTGATGCGCGACGTGGTGAGCCGGGGCACCGGTTCGAGCATTCGCAGCCGCTTTGGCGTTCGCGGCGATGTCGCGGGCAAGACCGGCACGACGCAGGGTAACGCCGACGGCTGGTTCATCCTGATCTCGCCGCAACTCGTCGCAGGGGCGTGGGTCGGTTTCAACGACAGCCGCGTGACCTTGCGCAGCGACTATTGGGGGCAAGGGGCGCACAGCGCGTTGCCGATCGTCGGCGACTTTTTCCAGCGCGCGCAAAGGTCGAAACTGGTCGACAGCCGCGTCAGGTTCGTAACCGACCAGGAGCCGGGCTGGTTTGCCGAACGGTCAGGCAGGTTGCGCGAGTGGTTCCAGCATCTGTTCGCGGCGTCGCCCGCGAAGACTGAGGTGCCGGTTGTCACGCGCAATACCCCGCGCCATGTTCCGGCTGTTACTGCGCCTGCGCCTGCGTTGGCACCTGCATCTGCGTCCGCCGCGGAGGTCGAACCCAAGCCGTTCCCGGCACAGCCGCCGCTCCTTCAAGTACCGCCGTCAGCGCCTGCATCGGCAAGCGGGGCGGTCGACGATGAGGTGCATGACAACGGCGAGCCGGCCCTGGCACCGACACCTACGCCGGACGACGTGCTACCGCCGGACGCAGGCGGCGGCGCGGCGAACCCACTCCCGAGTGCGCCGGCCAGCGCGAGTGCATCGCCCTAAGGTCCAAACTGAGGTATTCGGCGCCGCGCTGACGGTGCTAGGACCTCGCCACCTTCGTGCCGCCTGTCGCGCCCGGGTCCGGAGGAAGGCTGCACGACGCCTCGAGCGCCGGGTCGTGACGTAGCAGAAGCACGGCCGCCACGCCGATCAATCCCGCACCGGACAAACACAGCAGGCCGGCGCCGAAGCCGCCGGTGCTGTCCTTGATCCAGCCCATCGCGTAAGGTCCGAAGAATCCCGCCAGATTGCCGAGGGAATTGACGGCGGCAATGCCGCCCGCCGCAGCCGCGCCCGACAGGAACGCGGCCGGCAACGTCCAGATCACCGGCAGGCAACCGAAAATGCCGAACCCGGCAATCGACAGCGCGATCATCTTCTCCACCGGATTGTCGAGCCCAGCCGCCGCCGCGATGCCGCCGGCCGCGACCAGCAACGCGATCGCCACGTGCCATTTGCGTTCGAGCTTGCGGTCCGAATGACGTCCCCAATAAATCATGCTGATCACGCCGACGATGTAAGGCAGCGACGTCACGAAACCGGTCTGCAGGTTGGTGAGACCGAAGGACTTGACGATCTGCGGCAGAAAGAAACTCAGGCCATAGTTGGTTGCGTTCGCACCGAAGTAGATGAGCGCGACGGCCAGAACTCGCGGATTGAACAGCGCTTCCTTCACGCTGAACGTGCGCACGGCCTCGCGATGCTCGCGCTCCTGAGCCTGGCGGGCGACCAGCCAGTCGCGCTCGTCATCGGCAAGCCAACTGGCGTCTGCCGGTTTGTCGGTCAGATAGAACAGCACGGCGAACGAGAGCAGCAGCGCGGGCAGCGCCTCAATCAGATAGACCCACTGCCAGCCGGCCAGCCCGCCGTGGCCGTCCATCGAGAGGAGGGCGCCGGAAATCGGGCCGCCGATCACCGTCGACAGCGGAATGGCGGCCATGAAATAGCCGACCACGCGGGCGCGATAGGCGGCGGGAAACCACAATGTGAGCAGGAAAATGATGCCGGGGAAGAAACCCGCTTCGGCCACGCCCAGCAGAATGCGCAGGCCGTAAAACACGTGCGCGGGCGAGAGGCCGGTGAAACGGGCAATGTTCGGGATATACGCCATCGCGCCGGCGAGAATCCCCCACGTGAACATGATCCGGGCGATCCAGCGCCGCGCGCCGAATTTCTCGAGCAAAAGATTGGACGGGACTTCGAAGAAAAAATACGCGATGAAGAAGATGCCCGCGCCGAAGCCGAATGCGCTCGCGGACAGCCCGAGCGCCTTGTTCATTTGCAGTGCAGCAAAGCCGACGTTGACCCGGTCGAGATAAGCAATGAAATAGCAGACAATCAGGAACGGCACGAGCCGGACCGTCACGCGCGTTATGGTGCGTGTTTCAATATCCATCGATGTCTCCTCCGGTTCAGCGTCCGGTCCGTTCGCTTGATGTGCTTACAGACTAGTCGGTGAAGTGCGATTCCGGAAGTGTTTTGCCAAGGCTGTGTCGCCAGGCGGCGCTCCCGCGCCACCCCGCGGCCCCGATTCGCCTTAGAACCGATGTGTCATACCCACCGTCGCAAGAATCTGCTTGGTCCCGGGGGCGCTCACGGTCACGCCCGGCCAGCTCACCGTGGCGGAACCGTTGTTCTTCAGATAGCCCGCCCGCATGTAGAGACTGGTGCGTTTGGATAGCGAATGATCGACGCCGAGTTCAATGCCCGGCGTGTTGTCATGCGCGCCGCGCACGTTGCGCTGAACGCCGGCAATCGCGATCACGTCGGCCGGGGTTGCCTGAATCGTGGCGCCCAACTCCGCAATGCTGAGCGAATGGCCGGTGCCGAGGTGCGCGGCAAGCGATCCCGCCGCCGGGTCCTTCGAGCGGTTGTAAGAGTAGTTGAACTGGAAGTTCACGATGCCGATCCGGTAAGCGAGCGCGCCGATGAAGTGCTCGGTGCCCAGCAGACTCAGTGAACCAGGCAGGCCGGCGATGGTTTCCTGTCCCGGATGCTGGTTCACATACGCAAGACCCGCATAGAAACCGTAGCCCGTGTAAGTGACCGCGACGTTCAGCATGTTGCCCGTCGTGGCCGGCACAGGCTGGGTCACCGTTGCGGCGAACGCATACATGCCGTAAAACTGCAGGCCCTTCAGATTCGGCGATTGATACATGATCGAATTGCTGGCGCGGCCGGAATCGTATTGCGTCGACAGCGTGTTCCGGTCGACAGCGAGGACGTTGGCCGAAAACGGCGACAACACTTCGTTCGCGCGAAACGGATCGGACGGATAGATGACCCGGAAGCTCGGATCGTACTGACGTCCCATGGTCACCGAACCGTATTTGTCATCGCTCAGGCCGACCCATGCCTGACGATAGAAGAGCGCCGAGGTGTCGGCGAACAACCCGCCGTTGTTCACGTTAAAACCCGTTTCGACGTTGAACTGCGCCTTCAGGCCGCCACCCAGGTCTTCGCTGCCTTTCAGGCCGAACAGGGAGCCAGTCGAGCCGCCGCTCTTTTCCGCGTACGAATGGACGCCGCCGTTGTCCAGATACTGGATGTTCGCATCGACGACGCCATACAAGGTCACGCTCGACTCGGCGGCCGCGGCGCCGCTGGCGGCAAGAATCAGCGTGGCTCCGCAAACGCCATGATTGATAAAACGCATGCATGTCTCCTCTTTTTATATCCGCCTGTAGCGGACTTGATTGCACAGCCTTATTGCGGAGCGAGTGCGGTCCGGGTTCGTCGACCCCGACCGGTCGCGGCAAAATGGAATGATCGTGCTAATTTCAAGCGAACTGGCGGGATAAAGCCAGTGCATTGTTTTTATGAGGAGAGTGCAGAAGTTGCATGACAGAAAATCGCGCTGAAAACCCGGCTCAGGCCGACGGAGTCACGCCGCGCGTCTGTCATGCCGAGGACTGGCGAAGCGCCGTGCAGGCACGGACTGCCGGCGATTGTTCAGGCGTATGTAAGACGGTGAGCGGCGTGCAGATGATGACCGCACATGCATCGTCAGTGAATTTCGAATGTCATCGAAATTTTAAGGGGACGGGGAAACTGACGAAGCCGTGTCGTCGATCAGAGTGAATTTGGCCAGTCCATGCGGGAAGCGCATGGACTGCCTGCATCTCACGTTACGCGTTCACTGTTTGTCGAACGTGACCAGGTTTTTATCATTCGTGTCTGCCACAAAAATGGCCAGCAGCTTCGCGGGTTCCGTATCGCTCGCGTTTTCGCTGACCCTGTGATGCGCACCGGGCTTCTCGGTCCAGGATTCGCCCGCATGAAAGACGCGTTCCTCGCCATTGTCGACACGGCTGCGGATCGCACCCGACAGCACATAGCCAACCACAAAAGCCTGCCCATGCCGATGCGATGGCGACTTGCCGCCAGGCGCATAGTCGACAACGAGCGCCGTCATCGTTTTGCCTGGAACGTTGGCGATTGCCTCAGTGAACGCGGGCGTAATCGTCTCACGTGCAGCGGCCGTATCGGCGGCGAATACGGGTTGGGAAATTCCAGCGACGGAAAAACCGGCAAGCGCCACCATCGCGATAAGCGTACGCATTTTCGTGCGATTACGCCTGGTGTTGAATCGCTCACGTTTGGGATTCGTGTCGACGTGCATGATATTCATGACTTCTTTCCCTCAGGGTTTATACAGAAATGGTTCGTAGGGGCATGGCTGCGGTGAGTTCAGGCCGGCATCTTGCGAAACCCGATCGCGAAGCGGTTCCACGCATTGATGGCGGAAACCAGCAGCGTGAGGTCGACCAGTTCCTCGTCGCTGAAGTGCGGGCGTACGGCTTGCCACACGGAATCGGGTACGTGTTCCTGCGACACCAGCGTGAGCGCTTCGGTCCATTCGAGCCTTGATGGTTTGGACCCACTCAGTGGTTCGATGAGTACAGACTAGGCGTTCAAGTGGCCTTATTAAATATCCAGTTTTTTTGTAATTTAAGGTAGCCACTTTTTGGATGACAATGACTCTGATCAGAGCCGCACGCACATCATCAGGAACAACGCTTGCTGATCCTGACGTTCGAGCCAATGCGAATCATCGCGTGGCGCCGCTAACGCAAGGAGTGTTTCCATGGCAGGGAAAACCGGTAGCCGTCAGCCCGCAAAGCCGGCTGACGACAGCAAATCGCAGGATCTCGAACAGTTTCGCGTGCGTCCCGACGGTGCAGCGCTGCGAACCAACCAGGGCGTGAAGATCGCCGACAACCAGAACACATTGCGCGCCGGTCCGCGTGGTCCCTCGCTCCTCGAAGACTTCATCATGCGCGAGAAGATCACGCACTTCGATCACGAGCGGATTCCCGAGCGCATCGTGCATGCACGTGGTTCCGCCGCACACGGCGTATTTCAGTTATACGAGCCGATGACCGAGTACACGAAAGCCGCATTCCTGCAGGACACGGCCGTGCAGACACCGGTCTACGTGCGCTTTTCCACCGTGCAGGGGCCGCGCGGCTCGGCGGATACCGTGCGCGACGTGCGCGGCTTCGCGGTGAAGTTCTACACGCAGGAGGGTAATTACGATCTGGTGGGTAACAACATGCCGGTGTTCTTCATTCAGGACGCGATCAAGTTTCCGGACTTTGTACACGCCGTCAAACCGGAAGCGCCCAACGAGATGCCCACCGGCGGCTCCGCGCACGACACGTTCTGGGATTTCGTGTCGCTGGTGCCGGAATCCGCACACATGGTGCTGTGGACCATGTCGGACCGCGCGATCCCACGCAGCTTCCGCACAATGGAAGGCTTTGGCATTCACACCTTCCGCTTCGTGAATGCGCAAGGCAAGGCGCGCTTCGTCAAATTTCACTGGCGCCCGGTGCTCGGCTCCTATTCGTTGTTGTGGGACGAAGCGCAGAAACTCGCCGGCAAGGATCCCGACTTCCATCGGCGCGACCTGTGGGAGGCAATCGAACGGGGCGACTTCCCCGAATACGAACTCGGCGTGCAGATCGTCGAGGAACAGGATGAAAACAGCTTTGGTTTCGATCTGCTCGATCCGACCAAGCTGATTCCGGAAGAACTCGTGCCGGTAAAAATCATCGGCAAGATGACGCTCAATCGCAATCCGGACAACTTCTTTGCCGAGACCGAGCAGGTCGCGTTCCATCCGGGCCACGTCGTGCCGGGCATCGACTTCAGCAACGACCCCTTGCTGCAAGGTCGGCTCTTTTCGTACACGGATACGCAGATCAGTCGGCTGGGCGGCCCAAACTTTCACGAGATTCCGATCAACCGGCCGGTGTGCCCGTTTCATAACAACCAGCGCGACGCGATGCATCGCCAGGCGATCAACGTCGGACAGGCATCCTATGAGCCGAACTCGCTGAGTGGAGGCTGGCCGAAGGAAACCGATCCGGCGCCGTCCGACGGCGGCTTCGAGAGCTATCAGGAACGTGTCGACGGTGTGAAAATCCGCGTGCGCAGCGAGTCTTTTGCCGATCATTTCTCGCAAGCCGCGCTCTTCTATCGCAGCATGTCCGAGATCGAACAGGAACATATCAGTGCCGCGTATCAATTCGAACTCGGCAAAGTGACGAAGCCGGAGATTCGCGAGCGCGTGGTGAACGAGATTCTTGCCCATTTCGACGCCGGACTGGCCGCAAAGGTCGCCGCCGGGCTGGGCCTGCCCGCGCCAAAAAAGGGCAAGGCGCCACCGGCGTCGAAGCCGCAGACTTCGCCGGCGCTGAGCCTCCTCAATCGCGGGAAGCCGGGCATCAAGACGTGCAAGATCGCGTTGCTGGCCGCGCCCGGTGCCGACGCCGCGTCGATCAGCAAGCTTCAGGTGGCATTGCGGGGTGAGGGCGCAACGCCCTTGCTGATTGCGCCGACCCTCGCTGCGATCGACGGTTTGCAGCCAGATGCGACGATTGCCGGAATGCCGTCGATCATGTTCGACGCGGTGATCGTCTGCGGAGGCGAGGGCGGCGCGAAAACGCTGGCGCAATCCGGCGACGCGCGACATTTCGTGCTCGAAACGTTCAAGCATCTGAAAGCGATTGCCGCGCTCGGGGCGGGGCGCGACGTGCTGGCTGCAGCGCAACTGCCGGACCCTGCCGATGGCGTTGCAACCGGCGACGACAGCCAGAGCACCGAGGTGCTAAAAGCGTTTATCGCAGCGGCCGAACAGCATCGCGTATGGTCGCGCGCGGCGCTGGCGCAAACGGTGCCGGCATAACGTAACGACGCTCAAGGAGCGACCGGCGCATCAAATCCAGCACTCCGAACGAGTTCTCCGGCTTGCCGGCTTGGGGCATCAACACGTTCACCTGAATGCATTGCGATGCAGGCGGCAAGGCAAACCAGCAGGGTCGTGCGCAACCCTGCGGCCTTGCCCGATTCACCGCGATTCAGGCCGATCGAGGCGGATGGCGAAATCTTGCCAGCCGGGGACGAGCGCCATCGGTTGCACGGTGCTGGGGCTCTCTATTGGGCGGTCGATTGAAGCAGTCGATTGAAGCGGTCGATTGGCACATCGCATGCTAATGGCCGGCGATTGGCAATCATCTGGCGCGAGTCGGACATGTCAGATAGAGGGCACGTAATGCGCCGGTTTGTCAATGTTTGCGGATTTGGGGATTGGGCGCACGTGCCCAGGCCACTCCATATTGCGCCGACAATCCTTTCGCTCAGGCGGGTCATGGCCGTGCCTCCAATGAAGGAATTGAAACGTCACACTACTGACTGCTATGCCTGAAAAGACCGCCTTTGCAGCTTCGTTTGCATCAATACATTATAGTCAAGCCATTGCCAGATTTTGGAAGGAAAGTACGGAGTCCCAGCACGCTGCGCGTTGCAGGCTCCAGCAAAGAACAGTGGTTGCTGTGCTCCAGGTTGCCGCGCAATCCGCTGCCTTGGCAAGTTCCGCAAGTCTGGAGCGGGTCTTTTGTGGATCTCGTGAGGAATCAGCATGCCATCGATAACCGACTGGATCGTCCTGAGGCGGTCAACCTCGCGAATCGCCATGGTGATCGTCCCGGATGTCGTCATGCGAGCCTCCCGTCAAAGGTCAGCCAGCATGACACCCGCTGCGGTCCGTGAACCTAAAGGTCTTACCACTACCTTGATCTCAGCGTTGGCCCTTGAATGCCGTTGGTCGCTAGCCGATGGGGTTATACAGCGGCAGTGGGACGGCGCATCGCTTCCGTTTCGCGCCTCAATGAATCGAACCGCAATCCGCAAGTTTGTTTCGCACGCTAAGCTGCTATCGAGATCCGCTATGGGGCGAGGCAACTTTCGCCGCTCCCGCCCTTCAGGTTTTCTCCGATCACGATAAAACCAGGCTCATCACCATGTTCACGTTGCTTCGATCTGGATCATGGGACGAGTGTCCGTGCCCGTGACTCTCCAACTGCAATTCGAAATCGTGAGGTTCGTGATATGGCGGCCCCACAATCCATAGGCGGGAAGGGGACTAGCGCCCGGGTCAGGATATCCAGCGCCGATTTCGCCCGGGTCGGTCGGCACTTTCCCCGTGTACGCATTAACGCCCAGGTTGATATTGGTCAACACAACGTCGGTAATAGGCTTGTCTTTAAAGCCCGAAAACCACGAACCATTGGGGCCGTTGTTTTCCCCAGAAATCTGGTCAAACACAATCCGCTGAATGGCCCCGACAGGAGGTATCGCTTGACCGGGCATTAGCCGGAATCGGTCGCCCAGTGCGAGAAAGAGCGGGCTTGTCGCATTGTTAATCGTACATTTGGACACCAGAATGTTCGAGAGGGAACCGCCATCGGTACTCTCCCAGGAAACACCGCCTTTGACATGGAGCGGATCGGTGTTAATCCCCAACTCTTTGTACAGCGTAGTGCGGTCCGTTTTTGGGCCGCCCAGGATGCAGTTGTAAACAAGGACATTGTTAAAGGAGCCCTGGGTGTCCGTTCCAATCTTAAGGGCGTTCGTACTGCTGTAGGATTGACAGTTCTTTACAAGTACATTCTGCAGCAATCCTCCGGCGGAACCTTTAAAGCAAATCCCATCATCTTCAGTGTTGAAAACACTATCTCTCAGGATGACCGACTTGCAACCGTCAATATCAATCCCATCGTTATTGATGTTCGAGATATTGGAGACCGTGATGTTTTCGATTAAAAGGTTGTTGCAGGCCAGATAAAGATGCATCCAGGCGGGCGAGTTGATTAGCGTAATCTTGCTAACGTGAATTTTATTGCACTCGATGATCCGCATCATAAATGGGCGAAACGTCGTTCCGAACTCGTTGTTTTTTCTTGGGTATTCTTCCCCTTGGCCATCAATGATCCCGCCACCCGTGATCGCTATGTTGGTGGCCCGTTCAGCATAAATCAAGGAATAGAATTGCTGGTAATACGTATCCATTTCAGTCTGGGTAATCGGCACCAGCTTGGGATAATCGCTCTGATTCGTGCTTGCCAGGAGGCGAGCACCATCGTTAATCGAGAGCCGAACGTTATCTTTTAAAATGATGGTTCCAGACAGGTAGTCGCCGTTTGACAGGTTTACGGTCCCCCCACCTTTGCCGCTGACATAATCAACGGCGGCCTGTATGGACGTCGCCGTCTGACTTGGCGTACTGGAGACCGTATAACCGAACTGCTCTGGGGTGGCACTGAGAGTGGGCCCCGCCCACGCCAATACCGTGCATTCGAGTGTCTCTGCCATTGCCAGGAGATCACTTTTCAGCGTTGGCACCCAATCGGGAATCGTTGTCGTGTAGTTGGTCGGCGTTGCCGGTGTCGTTTGTCCAAAGACGTGTCCGGGACGAAAGACTGGCAGCAGCGCGAGCGCAATACTGCTTTTGAGAAGCGACCGTCTTGTACTCGAAACGGGTTTGGCATGTGCCGCGAACTTATCAATTGATGATTTACTATCCATCTGCTCCTCCAATGAAATACGTTTGACCATATTTTTCTGAAACACTCGTTATTCGGATCGTTACGTCAAATCAATATCAGTTGCGGTGACTGGACATGTGCCAGCAGGTGGTGGCGTCGTGCCAGCAGGCGGCGTCGTGCCACTAGTTGTCTTCGTGGCGTCTGGCGAGCCGACGTTATCGCCTCCGCATGCCGATAGTGAAATTGTCAATGCCAGGAGTGCGAGGCAGTAAAAGCGCTTTCCCATAACGAAGTCTCCGATTTAGTTGAAATTCCAAAACCAACTCTGTCCTCTGGAAATTTTTCAACGATCAATAGGCTGCTTACCAGCCACGCCGCTATTTTTGCGTGAGCGACGCAGGCAGCCTCTTCATTGCGTTGCAGAGGTTCGATCGAGCCAAATTCAGTGGTAGCGATTAGGCATCCTTAATGAAGATAAAGTAAAAATATTTTCGAGCGAATCCATTTCATCTTTGCTGGCTGCCTGCTCCGAAGCATCGCAGACGATTCGAGCCAGCGGTGTCCGCAAGAGCTCTGCGTAGCTCGACATTGCGCCGTTTGGCGATTTGCCAACTAAAAGTCGGCCGCCTTAGCCAGCATCTTGCTGGGCGTTGCCAAATAAGAGACTGCGTCACGACCCACTCCTCAAGCTGGAAGCAGAGTTGGCCCCGTGTCTCAGAGATAAGTTGCTCAACTGCACCCTGAACCCGGAAGACCCTCCAACGGCTGCCGCGCATACGAATGAAATTGTTGCCTCCGAGGTGATGCTCGGACTTCATCGGCCGGGCATCGAACCAGGTAGCAGCATCTCTGTTACAGCAAACGACGCCGTTCCAGAACCGGAACTTTGGACCTCGGCCTTCCCAAAGGTGTCAATGACTTTTGAGAAGTAAGACAGCCGATGGCCTCGATGCTCGCGCGCTATCGAACGGCAAAAGGCGGACCCACAGCACCTTATCCATGACGTCAAACTCACAGCAAGGCAGTCGACATCGCGCGGCAAACTTGCCGGCGGATGGCTGATAACTCAACGTTACCCGTCGTGACCGAACAAGGCATTCCTGTCTCCCGGTCATTGGTTCTTTCCCTATGTTCTACTCTTGCCTTTTCGCAGTTCCAGACGTGCTGCCGCGTTTTCATAACAGCGCGACACAACGTACGTCATCCTATGACTTGAAGCGATTGGCAACAAGCGCAGGTAAACCCTGAATAAAAACGGTGCGACCACTTTGTCATCGGACAACGGATGTCATTGGCTGAGTCGATGAATCTTTTTGGTGCACCGGAAAACCCACACAAGGAAGAACATCGAAATGCGGAGACCCTGTTCAATTTATGAATGCGTGATGGCTTGGGGGGCGGCGACTTGTCCTGCTCCATTCAGGACGATCTAACTGATGACCCAAGCCCGTGGTCCGATTGCAAGTCTGTCGGAATGATGTGCTGACGCGCGACGGCGCTAGTGCGAATACAATTGGCGCCCCGAATAGCGAATCGATACTCGCCCCTCGAAACATGGGCAATAGACTGGAGGTGTTCACCGTGAGCGACGACCAGAAGATATTCGTGCCATCGCAGCCGCTGGAACCGGGTCCCAGATATGGGATTTTGAGTGGCTTCGGCCCGGGCACCCGCGTCCTCAAGGCGGGTTTCCAGATCGCACCGCCGTTCCGCTCATTGCCAGTCGACGTGGTGCTCGAGAAGGACGTGGCGGTACTGTTGCGGGACGGCGTAACGATCTATGTCGACGTGTTTCGTCCGGCCGGAGCGGAGCGCGTTCCAGTCATCGTGGCGTGGAGTCCCTATGGCAAGGGGCAGGGAACGTCCCAGAGCGTGATGGGCATATTCAGCATGGTGGGGCTCGACAACGCGGTCGTGTCAGGCCTGGAGAAGTTCGAAGGCCCGGACCCCGCGTACTGGTGCGCGCAGGGCTACGCGATCTGCAACCCGGACATCCGCGGTGTTGCCAATTGCGAAGGAAATAGCGTCGTGTGGGATCGCCAGGAAGGCCAGGACTGCCACGACCTTATCGAATGGTTGGCCGACCAGCCGTGGTGCAACGGCAAGGTCGCGATGAGCGGCACCTCCTACCTCGCGGTCTCGCAGTGGTTCACCGCGGCGGAGCAGCCTCCGCACCTGGCTGCGATCAATCCGTGGGAGGGCGTCAGCGACGTCTATCGCGACCTGGTGATGCGAGGCGGCATGCCCGACACCGGCTTTGCCAGGCAGCTCCAGGATAACAGTTTCTGGGGCAAGGGCCAGAAAGAGGACATCCTCGCCGAGGGCGAGCGCTACCCGCTCATGAACGAACTGTGGGAAAACAAGATCCCTCGCTTCGATCAGATTACGGTGCCGGCGTACGTCGTGGGCAGCTACTCGAACACGCTGCATACTGCGGGCACGTTTCGCGCCTGGCGCCGGATGGCGTCCGAGCAGAAGTGGCTGCGAATCCACAACAGCCAGGAATGGCCCGACTACTACGACGAGGCGAACAGGGAGGACTTGCGTCGGTTCTTCGATCATTTCCTTAAGGACGAGGACAACGGGTGGGAGCAGACGCCTCGCGTCCGCTACGCGGTGCTTGACCTGCAAGGCGGCGACAAGGTCGCCGTCACAGCCGACGAATTCCCTCCGAAGGGCGTCGCCTCGACCAAGTACTTCCTGGACGCCCAGTCGCGCACGCTGATCACTCACGCACCAACGCAGGCGAGCACGGCCGCTTACGAAGTCGAATCCAACCCGGACGTGGTCTCGTTCGTCACGCGCTTCGAGCAGGAGACCGTGCTGGTCGGCTACCCAAAGGCGCACCTCTGGGTCGAGGCACGGGGCAGCGAAGATATGGACCTCTTCGTTCTCGTTCAGAAGCTCGACGCTTACGGCACTCCCCTGCAGCAGTTCACTGTTCCCAATCAAGGCGCACTAGCGCAGGACATCACCGAGCGCGGCGCCTCGATCCTGCGCTACAAGGGGTCCGACGGACGCCTGCGCGCCTCGATGCGATTCCTGGACAAAACGCTGTCGACGGACGCAGTGCCCGCCCACACCTTTGACCGGATCGAAAAGCTCTCAGCGGGCGAAGTCGTCGCCCTTGAGATCGACCTGCTACCGATCGGACTCGCGTTCTACCCTGGCGAACAGTTGCGCCTCGTCATCAGCGGCCGAAGCCTCCTGGGCACGATGATGCCGGGGACACGCGAGTACGTTCCCGCCAACAGCGGAACCCATGTCATTCACACCGGTGGCGCTTACGCGTCCTATCTTCAATTGCCCGTGCTGGCAACATATGTTGAAGCTCTTCAAAACCGCTAATCACGGAAACGGACAAAAACTGGGGGAGTACGCCACTTTGCACTAATCTACCGCTGACACCCGTGAGCCGAGGTGACAAATGGATATGTATTGGACGAACTACCTGCATCCGACCATGGCCACGGCAGTCAACATCGCCATGTTGTTCGCGGGATTCGGCGGCGGGATGTCACAGTCGCCCATCTATGCACTTGCCGCGACGGCCTATCCCGCCACTTATCGCGCGACCGCGCTCGGCGTGTGCGTCGGCATCAGCCGGGTGGGTGGCATCATTCGCGTTGGGTGGCGGTATTCTGCGCGAAGCGAGCGGTCCAGGTGGCATCGTATTCTTTGGGGTTCTTGCGTGCATGCTGCTGGGGGGCCTTGTCGGCCTCGCGGTGATGAACGGGCATATTGCATCAGCTTCAGCGATCACTCGCCGCGTGAGCGCCTGATCGATCGATCATTTTGATCAAGGGAGGCCCAGCCACCTCGCGGCATTGCCCCATCGCAACGCCTCCTGTACAGCGTCGCTCAACCCTAAAGAGGTTACACGTGCTGCCGGATCGGCGTCCATGATTGCAAACGGATAGTCGGTGCCGATCATCAGACGATCGTCACCCACCGTCTCGATAAGCGCGCGAATTGCCGTGGCGCTATAGAGCAGGTCGTCGTAATAGAGCGCTCGTGCGGCCTCCATCGGCGCCACAGGGATGGCTTCGCGCAACCCACGCTGGCACTCCCACGCGAACTGCATGCGCGGCAGCAGGGTCTGGATTGCGCCGCCGCCGTGGCTGAGTGCGATGCGCAAGCGCGGAAACTCCGTCAGCAGGCCGCCGGTAATGATCGACGCCGCGGCAAGACCAATCTCCCCAGGAAACGCGACGATCTGTTCGAGCGCCGCCGGCCCGACCAGACGATCCATGCCGGCGGGCCGCAGCGGGTGAACGAAGATCGCTGCGCCGCACGCCTCGGCGGCCTCGAAGAACGGCCAGAAGCATGGATCGCCGATCGGCACGCCGCCTACATTGCTGCCCACCTCGATACCGGCCAGCCCCAGCGTGCCGACGGCGAATTCGAGTTCCCGAATCGCGCAATCCATGTCCTGCAATGGCGCGGCGCCGAGCGCGCTGAACCGCTCAGGTTCCCGCGCCACCATGTTCGCGAGCGTTTCGTTCAGGTAGCGCGACAGCATCGAGCCGTCTTCCGCACCGAGCCAGTACGACAGCAGTTCCGGCATGGGAGACAGCACATGCCGCTCCACGCCGAGCCGATCCATGTCCCCACGTCGGACGTCGACATCCCAAGCCTGATTCGACACCGTTCGATAAACGTTGCCCGAGATAACTACGTGCCGGTGGCACGGTTGGGCGTCGCGCATCGACGGCCACGGCGCGTCCGGGCGGCGGCCTACGTAGTTCGGGAAATCGTGCGGGACGACGTGGGTATGGATGTCGATGCAGCCGCAGCGTGATGGCTGAAGGCGGGTGTTCATGCGGGTAACTCCTGGTCTTATGTGGGCGGTTAAAGGTTGCAAAACCAACCATTATCGGTTTTAATTCGAACACGGATTGGTTGCTTTTGCAATAGTTTAGGAGACTACGAATGACATCTACCCCAAGCGTCCTGGAGCGTCCGCCCGCATCGCCCAGGGCTGTTCCCGCCGATCACGACCCGTTTGCACGCCTGCTCGATGCCGCCGTCGAACTGCGAGCCGTTGTTGCGCAGCGTGCCCGGCAAACTGAGCAGGACCGCCGCGTTTCGGCTGACGTCACGCAACTGCTTAAGGAAGCCGGCCTCTACCGGGTCGTGCAACCCCGGCGCTTCGGCGGTTACGAACTGGGCCTCGAGGCATTGCGCCGCCTTGCTTTTGAAATCGGCCGTGGATGCACGTCGACCGGCTGGTGCTACGGATTGAGCGCAGCGGCGTCGTGGGTGCTCGGCATGTTTCCGGAGGAAGCCCAGCACGACGTGTGGGACAACGCGCCCGACGCGTTGCTCGCTTCCTGCATCGCACCGACCGGCAAGGCCGTGCCGGTCGACGGCGGTTATCGGTTGAAGGGCCGCTGGAGCTTCGGCAGCAATAGCGACAACGTGCAATGGCTGGCGTTGGGCGCAATGGTCGAGCGGCCGGAAGGCGTGCCGCCGCAGCCGATTTTTCTGCTCGTGCCGCAGGGCGAGTACCAGATCATCGACACGTGGCACACGGTCGGCCTCGCGGGCACCGGCAGCAAGGACATCGCGATCGAAGCCGAAGTGTTCGTGCCGGCGCATCGCACGGTGTCGTTCTCCGACGTTCTCGAACAGGAAGCGCCGGGGGCGGATGCCCACGAGTCGGCGCTATACCGCGTGCCTTTTCTGAGCGGCTTTCCTCCGTTGCTGGCCAACCCCGCGGCGGCGGCCCTGCGTGGCGCGATCGACGAGTTCGTCGCGAGCATCGCGGCGCGCGCCACGCGCGGCGCATTCGCGGGCGGCGGCGCATCGATTTCACAGTTCGGCCATGTCCAGTCGGCGGTGGCCCAGGCAGAAGCGGCGGTCGATGCCGCTCAGCTGATCCTGCAGCGCGATCTGCAACTGACCACCGATCTGGTGAACGCCGGCGAGAAACTCAGCGTTGAGCAACGCATCACCTTGCGGCGCGGCCATGCGTATTCGGTGCGTCTGTGCGTCGAGGCGATCAACGCCCTCTATGACGTCGTGGGCGGGACAGGCATCCAGTTGGATAACGGCATCCAGCGCGCCTGGCGTGACATCAACGCACTGGCCCACCACATCAGCGTCAACTGGCAGGCAGTGTCGACGATGTACGGACAGATGCGTCTCGGCTTGCCACCGCGCGGCCAGTATTGAGGGAGACGAACGATGGTCCGATACCGGAAACTGGGGCGCGTCGAACTCAACGTGACCCAGATGGAAAAATCCCGCCGCTTCTACGAGGACGTGGTGGGGCTGCAATACGTCGACATCAGCGCCGACGGCGGGGTGCGGCTGCGTTGCGATCAGGATCACCACAGCGTTGTCCTGTACGAGGCTCGCGAAGCGGGACTGCGCTGCGCCGGGTTCATGCTGGAGGACATGGCGCAGTTCGAGCCGCTGATCGAGCGTCTCGGTCGCGCGGGTCTTGGCGTGCACGAAATCGATCCGGACACGTGCCGCTCGCGCGCGCAGCTCAGGGCCGTGCGCGTATTCGAACCGCTCGTCGGCGCGACCGTAGAATTCTACGTGCCCTTGCCCGATTCCGCGCGCCCGTTTCAGCCATCGGTGGCACGCATCCAGCGGCTGGGACACGTCGTGTTCAACACGCCGGATGCGGCGCGCGCCGTCGAATTCTGGCGCGACGTGCTGAATTTCCGTGAATCGGATTCGGTCGGCGAGTTCATCACGTTCATGCGCTGCTGGCCGAGTCCATGGCACCACGGCATTGGCATCGCGAAGTTCGAGCGTCACTGCCTGCATCACGTCAACTACATGGTGACTGAGATCGACGACGTCGGCCGGGCATTGTCGCGCCTGAAAGCCGCCAACTCGGACGTGGTGTTTGGACCGGGCCGCCATCCCGCCTCCGACAGCGTGTTTCTGTACTTCCTCGATCCGGACGGCCTGACGATGGAATACAGCTTCGGCATGGAGGCTTTCCCGGAGGCGTTTCCGCGCGCGCCGCGCCGCATCGAACCATCGCCGATTTCGCTGGACTACTGGGGATCCACGCGTGATCCACGTTGTTTCACCGGTGCCGGCGCCAATGCCGTGCCGGAAGTCATCAGGGAAAAAGCATGAGCACGCCATCTGCCGATAGCCGCGAACTGCGCAATGCGCTAGGCCGCTTCGCCACCGGGGTCTGCATCGTCACGACCCGCACCGCGGACGGCCGCAAGGCCGCGTTGACCGTCAATTCGTTCTGCTCCGTTTCGCTCGATCCGCCGCTGGTCGCGTGGTATCTGAACGACCGCGCACCGAGTCTGCCGGTTTTCAGGGAGTCGGGCTATTTTGCGGTACACGTCCTTGCCGCCGACCAGCAACATCTCGCAAGCCATTTCGCGCGGCCCTCGGAGGACAAGTTCGCCTCCTTCAGCGATCGCATCGAAACCGGCCTCGGCGACGTGCCCGTGCTCGGCGACACGCTGGCCCGTTTCGAATGCCGCACAACTGCCATCGAGACGTACGGCGATCACGTGATGATTCTCGGCCACGTCGAGCGTTTTTCTTACTGCAGCGAATCGCCGCTGCTGTTTCACGCTGGACGCTTCATCGAGCACAGTACTGCCGCATGACAACGAGGCGCTCCGCCCGCAGGGGCGGAGCGCTGGATAACAAGAGCAACTGGAGACAATCGTGCGAGGTATGTTTAGAAATCGATGGTGGATCGTGTTCGGCTCGGTCCTCGGACTGATCGTCGGCAACGTCACCGTCCTGCAGTTTTCGGCTTCCGTGCTGATGAAGCCCATCATGGCGGAGCTCGGCTGGAATCGCAGCATGGTGTCCGCCGCCGTCCTGCTCGGGTCGATCTGCGCCGCGTTGGCCACGCCTGTCGCGGGCAAGCTGATGGACCGCCACGGCATCAAGCGCGTCACGCTGGCCGCGATCACTCTGTTTGCGCTCGCCATTGCGGCCATGTCACTGGCGCCAGGTGTCCCCG
>NZ_DASRSY010000131.1:0-3625 GCF_035656215.1 Paraburkholderia sp. | reverse complement strand
GCGAGATGATCAGTCAGCTCGCCGAAGCCGGTGTGCGTGTGCCGACTGGCTTCGCCACCACGGCGCTGGCTTTCCGCGACTTCCTGCATCACAACAATCTGACTGAACGCATCGCCAAACGCCTCGAATTGTTCGATGTCGACGACGTGAAGGCGCTCGCCGAAGCGGGCAAGGAGATCCGTCAATGGATCATCGACGCCCCGATGCAGCCGCGTCTCGAAGCGGATATCCGCGCAGGCTTCGACACCCTGCAAAACAGCTCGCCTGAAGAGTTGTCGTTTGCCGTGCGTTCATCGGCAACGGCGGAAGACTTGCCGGACGCATCGTTCGCTGGTCAACAGGAAAGCTACCTCAACGTGGTCGGCATCGACGACGTGCTCGATCGCATGAAGCACGTGTTCGCGTCGCTGTATAACGACCGCGCTATTTCCTATCGTGTCCACAAGGGCTTCACCCACGCTGAAGTCGCGTTGTCGGCTGGCGTGCAGCGTATGGTGCGCTCGGACGTCGGCGCGGCAGGCGTGATGTTCACGCTGGATACGGAATCGGGCTTCAAGGACGCCGTTTTCATCACGTCGAGCTATGGTCTCGGCGAAACGGTCGTGCAGGGCGCCGTGAATCCGGATGAGTTCTACGTCTTCAAGACCACGCTCGCGCAAGGCAAGTACCCGATCATTCGCCGTTCGATCGGCTCGAAGCTGATCAAGATGGAATTCACCAAGGCTGGCGAAGAAGGCCGCGTGAAGACCGTCGACGTCACGCACGAGCAGCGCAACCGTTTCTCGATCACCGACGAAGACGTGATCGAACTCGCGAAATACGCCGTCATCATCGAAAAGCACTACGAGCGTCCGATGGACATCGAGTGGGGCAAGGACGGCCGCGACGGCAAGATCTTCATTCTTCAGGCGCGTCCGGAAACGGTGAAGAGCCAGGCTGCCGGCAAGGCCGAGCAGCGCTTCAAGCTGAAGGGTCAATCGAACGTGCTCGCAACCGGCCGTGCGATCGGTCAGAAGATCGGCGCGGGTCCGGTGCGTGTGATTCACGATCCGTCGGAAATGGACCGCGTGCAGCCGGGCGACGTGCTGGTCGCCGACATGACCGACCCGAACTGGGAGCCGGTGATGAAGCGCGCATCCGCGATCGTCACGAACCGTGGCGGCCGGACCTGCCACGCGGCGATCATCGCGCGTGAGCTGGGCGTGCCGGCCGTGGTCGGCTGCGGCGACGCCACCGACGTGCTGAAGGAAGGCCAGCTGGTGACGGTATCGTGCGCGGAAGGCGACGAAGGCAAGATCTACGACGGTCTGCTCGAAACCGAAATCACTGAAGTCCAGCGCGGCGAACTGCCGCCGATTCCGGTGAAGATCATGATGAACGTCGGCAATCCGCAACTGGCTTTCGACTTCTCGCAACTGCCGAATGCAGGCGTGGGTCTGGCGCGGCTGGAATTCATCATCAACAACAACATCGGCGTTCACCCGAAGGCGATTCTCGAGTACCCGAACATCGATCAGGACCTGAAGAAGGCCGTGGAGAGCGTGGCACGCGGCCATGCATCGCCGCGTGCGTTCTACGTCGACAAGCTGACCGAAGGCATCGCCACGATCGCGGCGGCGTTCTATCCGAAGCCCGTGATCGTGCGTCTGTCGGACTTCAAGTCGAACGAGTACAAGAAGCTGATCGGCGGTTCGCGTTACGAGCCGGACGAAGAAAACCCGATGCTGGGCTTCCGTGGCGCATCGCGCTACATCGCTGACGACTTCGCCGAAGCGTTCCAGATGGAATGCATCGCGCTGAAGAAGGTGCGTGAAGAGATGGGCCTCGACAACGTCGAGATCATGGTGCCGTTCGTGCGTACGCTGAAGCAGGCGGAGCGCGTGGTCGGGCTGCTGGAGAAGTTCGGCCTGAAGCGCGGCGAGAAGAATCTACGCCTGATCATGATGTGCGAAGTGCCTTCGAACGCGATTCTCGCCGAAGAATTCCTGCAATTCTTCGACGGCTTCTCGATCGGTTCGAACGACTTGACGCAGCTCACGCTCGGCCTCGACCGCGACTCCGGCATGGAGTTGCTGGCAGTCGATTTCGACGAACGCGATCCGGCCGTCAAGTTCTTGTTGAAGCGCGCGATCGACACGTGTCTGCGGCTGAACAAGTACGTCGGTATCTGCGGCCAGGGCCCGTCGGATCATCCGGACTTTGCGCAATGGCTGACCGATGAAGGCATCAAGTCGATCTCGCTGAACCCGGACTCGATCATCGAGACGTGGCAGCAGCTAGCGAAATCGCTGACGAAGTAATCGACGTCAATAAGCGAAGTAAAAATATGCACGAAGCAGGTGCCCGATAAGCGGCTTGCATAAAGGACGGTGCGGTATGTCAAAAGCACGTAAAAGCGTGCTGCACCGCCCGGTAAAATGCACCCGCTTCGTGCTATAAACACCCCGGTAGATCCGGGGTGTTTTGTTTTGTGGAGGTCGACGTGGCGCCAGGTGGATTGTTCTGGTGGATCGGGGCGGGTGTGCTTGTCGTGCTGGAGCTGATCAGCGGCACGTTCTATTTGCTGATGATCGCGTTGGGCTGTGTTGCGGCTGCCATTGCGCAACTGGCGGGCGTCGCCGCCGACCTGCAGTTCGCGATTGCGGCGGTCGTGGCGCTGGCTGCCGTCCTGTTGCTCAGGCGTTCGCGCTTTGGCCGCAGAACGCGTAAGGAGGCGTCGAAGAACCCGGACGTCAATCTGGATATCGGTCAAACGCTGGCCGTGCCGGCGTGGCACGAGCGCCGGGCGCGCGCCAACTATCGCGGTGCTGCATGGGATGTCGAATTGGCCGCAGGCGAACCCGAAGACGCGCAGCTCTATGAAATCGTCGAGATGCGCGGCAGTTGCCTCGTCGTCGTGGCCAGCCGGCAGGAGAAAGCCAAGGCAACGGTGGCCTGAGCACACACCAGTGCGTGTACAAAATCCTGCACCAACGCGTGCACAGAACCACGCACAACCATTCGAACTACGGACCGGAGGGCAGTAATGGATTCAACCATTGTCGGGGCGGTGCTTCTGATTATCGTGATCGTGCTGGCGGCGCAGACGCTCAAGATCGTGCCGCAGCAACATGCGTGGGTGCTGGAGCGGCTCGGCCGCTATCACCGCACGTTGACGCCCGGCCTGAGCTTCGCGTTTCCGTTCGTCGACCGGATCGCGTACAAGCACATTCTCAAGGAAATCCCGCTCGAAGTGCCGAGCCAGGTGTGTATTACGCGCGACAACACGCAACTGCAGGTGGATGGCGTGCTGTATTTCCAGGTCACCGATCCCATGAAGGCTTCGTACGGCTCGAGCAACTTCGTGTTCGCGATTACGCAGTTGTCTCAGACCACGCTGCGCTCGGTGATCGGCAAACTCGAACTCGACAAGACTTTCGAGGAGCGCGACTTCATCAACCACAGCATTGTGTCGTCGCTCGATGAAGCAGCGTCGAACTGGGGTGTCAAGGTGTTGCGCTACGAGATCAAGGACCTGACGCCGCCCAAGGAAATTCTTCATGCGATGCAGGCGCAGATCACTGCTGAGCGCGAGAAGCGCGCGCTGATCGCGGCATCCGAAGGACGTAAGCAGGAGCAGATCAAT
>NZ_DASRSY010000130.1:0-2199 GCF_035656215.1 Paraburkholderia sp. | reverse complement strand
GAAGACCCTGTGAACAAGACGAAGTCCGTGATCTTTACGGAAGAAGGACTGCGCGAGTCCGAGCGACTTTTTTATCAGCACTTTGTCATTCCGGAAAGAACCGGGAAGTGATTCAACGAACTTCTAACTCACGACACTAGCTCGACGCCTAATACCGTCTCCAGCATCGATTTCATTTCGTCTAACTCGGACGCTCTTTCGTCGTCGTAATCGGACCCGCTGTGCCGGTTGTATAGCGCTTTCAACTCGTCGCTATCTTCTTCCCCGAGACACCTCTCCGCGAGATCGACAATCACCGCTGAAAGGGCACGTCGTTCGGTCTGGGTGATACGTTTCTGGTTGCTCTGCTCATCGAGAAGATGCGCCATCCGCGCACGCAAATGTTGCATTTTCTGCATCAGTGGCAGCAGTTCATTCACGTACTTTTGCTGGAAAGCCGGCGCGAACTCCTCCCATGCGCTTAAACTGGCGCGCCGCTTTTCGATCTGTTTGATCAGCGTGTTGAACGCTTTCTGGCCCTTCGACAGGGTGGGTTGATTGTGGTCCGGCGCGATGCTGACGGACCTGGCGCTTGTCCTGGTCATGGAGCGGATATCTTCGGTCGTCAAATGGGGTGCGGCGCTGCCTAGCTGCCCTTGCTCTTCTTGAGCTGCTCTTCAAAAGCAATATCGAGCTTGCTCGCCTTGCGCGGTTTCGGCGGTCCGAAACCGTCGACGAATTTGACGAAGTCGTCGAGCGTTAACGGATCGGAGACTTTCTTATCGGTACCGCTCGATTTGTCGACCAGATAAAACAGGCCGCCGGACAGGCTGATCGCGGCGAACTGCGGGTTGCCGCTGCGGGTTTTCAGCCGCTCGACGGCGTGGATGGCTCGGGTGGTGCGCATGATGTGGGACGGCTGGTCGGGGAAAGACTTCTACTGTAGCAACTTCGCGAGGGGCGCGCGAAGTTGCATCATTGCGCGGTCTTATCCGTTATGCCGTGATCCTTCACGGTGTACGCTTTGCGTCCGAACTTGCGCCGCAGCCAATCCGCCCAATCCTCCAGCACCGTGTAGACCACCGGCACCACCACGAGCGTCAGAATCGACGACGTAATCACGCCGCCGATCACCGTCTGCCCAAGCGGCCCGCGTTGCTCTCCGCCTTCGCCGAGCGCCGCCGCCAGCGGCAGCATACCGAAGATCATGGCCAGCGTGGTCATCAGAATCGGCCGCAGACGCACGCGCGCCGCTTCGAGCAGCGCTTCACGCCGCTCCATCACGCGCCCCTTGCCGGACGCGTCGAGCAGGGTGCCACGCCGTGCCTGATTCGCGAAGTCGATCAGCAGAATCGCATTCTTCGTCACGAGGCCCATCAGCATCACGAAGCCGATGATCGAAAACATGTTCAACGTGCTGCCGAACAGCAGCAACGCGATCAGCACGCCGATCAACGTGAGCGGCAACGACGCCATGATGGCGAGCGGTTGCGCGAAGCTGGCGAACTGCGATGCGAGAATCATGTAGATGAAGATCACCGCGAGCGCCAACGCCTCCACCGCGTACACGAACGATTCGTTCATGCTCTTGGTCGAGCCTTCGAAGCGGTAGTGGTAACCCGCCGGCAAATGCATCGCGTCGAGCGTCTTCGCGATGTCCGCGGCAACTTCGCCCGGCGAGCGGCCATTCACGTTTGCCGACAGCATCACCTCGCGTTGCAGGTCACGCCGGTTCAACACATCGGGACCGGTCGTCTTGACGATATCCGCGATCTGTCGCAGCGGCACCAGCACCGGCGCACCGTTCGCGTCGGTGCGGTTGGTCGCGATCATCAGCCTGGCGAGATCGTCGACGTCCTGGCGCTGCGAGCGCGGCAGGCGCACGCTGACGTCGTAGTCCTGGTCGTCGGGCGCGCGCCATGTGCTGATGGCGTCGCCGGAGAGTAGCGGCCGTAATGCGGTGCCGATATCGGCCACGCCCACGCCGAGGTCGGAGGCCAGTTCACGCTTGACGTTGATCGCGACGATCGGCTTATCCGCCTTGAGCGTCGAATCGAGGTCGACGAGGCCCGGGATCTTTGCCATCTGTACTTGCGCCGCGTCCGAAAGCCGGCGCAGTTCTTCGATGTTGTCGCCCTGCAAGCTCAACTGGATTGCTTTCGTGCTGCCGGCGCCGTCCGGCACGCCGATTTCGGTAATCGACACGCCTGCTACTGAAGC
>NZ_DASRSY010000129.1:0-50154 GCF_035656215.1 Paraburkholderia sp. | reverse complement strand
CATTTTCTTCGGAAGGGCAATGCGGTAACGATCGTCACGATGGCCAGCACCAGCATGCCGTTAATGCAGGAGCGGTTCCCGGGCAGCCAGGCGTTTAGCCGGCCGGGCTCAACCTTGGGATCATCGCTCGCGTGCGACGGTATCATTCAGTTGTCCGTGCGCGGCGATGCTTTCTGTCATTTCCGGGCCTGCAGCTAGACGCCGGGCCGGCGCGTGAAAAAGATTGCGGATCCGACGATCATGGCCCCTCCAATCACAGCAGATATGGCCAGTACTTCGTGCAACACCGACAATCCGAGCAATGTGCCGACTATCGGTTCCAGATTGAGGAAGGCCCCGGAGCGTGCTGCCGCCATCCGGGCAAGTCCCCAATTCCAGAAGAGATAGGCTCCGGCAGTTGCCAGGACTCCTTGCGCTGCGACCGCCCCCCAGACCTCCGGAGAGAACCGAAACCGCAAGGGTTGCCGGAATGCGGTCCAGAACAGCAGCATGACGGTTCCTGTGACAATGATCGCCACCGTCACCTGTAGTGGGTCGTGCCCATCGATCAGGCGCTTGGAAAGCAGAATCATGGCGGCGGCTGCCACCATCGAAAGCAGAACGAGCAGGTCTCCGCGGGTCGTCGGCTGTGGACCTGTCGGCGAATAACTCGACAGTGCGATCAAAGCAGCGCCTATTGCCGAAACGAGAAGCATGCCCCACTCGAAGACAGTCAGGCGTTCGTGGAGGAATACTGCAGAGCCAGCAGCTAACAGCATCGGCAAAGTGGCAACAACGAGGGAAGCATGCGAGACAGTAGTCAATCGGAGTCCCTCGAACTGCACGAGAAACTGCACGGGAACTCCGATCACCCCTGCCAGCAGAAGCAGTGAAAGCTCCTTGAGGCGAAACGGTCTGCGCCGCTTAAGAAGGAAGGGGAATAAGACCACCGAGCCGAAAAGAAATCGGAAGGTGACGTTTTCTGTGACGGACATCTCCTCAAAAGCAATTTTCCCAAAGAAGAAACCTGTGCCCCACAGGCAGCCAGCAAATGCCAGAGACGCGGCGGCCAATCGAGATCCACGGATTCTGGTTCGCATGACTCTCTCCAAGACTTCTTTTTCGCTAGGCCCATCCGCGAGTTGGGAGCCGGTCGTCCCTCGCGAAGGTGACTATCGGCTTCGCCGATAAATATGATATGAAATAGCGATTTTTCCTTTGTCCCCATCATTCTTACGGTACTAGCTAGGTCAGGTCGTGAAGGTCTTTGGCTTGTGGCGGTTCGACGCTGAATGCCGAAAAATCAACCGCCAATCCGCCGCGCTTCGGGCTACAGCAAACAATACCGACGAAGTAACTACCCGATGCAGGGAACGGCGCCAGGCGAAGCAGAGGCCACGTTGCGCCGTCGGTTGAAGACTGAAGTTTCAGCACGCCTCGCTCGACAGTGGCGCGAAGCCAGAATCCATCAGCCGTCGTCATCGGCGATCCTAACGCCCAGTCTGACTGTTCGAGCGTGATCACACTACTCGTTGTCAAAACGCCATCGGTGAGCTCTACGCCTGCCTTTGCCCAGTTCCGCTCGTCGATACGAATCATCAATCCCGCCTGGTCATAAAGCGTTTCGAAGTCTCCACACACGTGGACCTGCGCGGTGAAATCGCCATTCGTGTGGATTCCGTACGAATGTCCGGAATCGTGAATGAAACCGTAGTACGTGTCGCGCCAGAAGTCGGTTTCCGGGTCCGTCACGACGCGCAGGCGATCAGCGTTCAAATTCCAGTTAGCCGGCTCATTCAACCATTGGCAGCGTTCGAACATCGTCTCTCTCCAGTCGTTGTGACCGAACACGTTCGTCCCGCCAATTTCGGGGCTTTCGAGCGCGGTCGCATTGTCATTCCTGGGCGGTCAGTGTTTTCTCTGGCCTTCCGCAGCGGCAATGATGGCCCCAACGCGGTGCAACCGTAAACCCTGGGTACATACGGCTTGAACTCGGTGGGTGCATCGCATATTCTCTGAAACGTTTCAGTCGCTTCTCAATGGGTAATCCATGAGCATTCCTGAAAGGTCGCTTCCAACGCTGCGCGACGTCGCCGACGCCGCGGAAGTGTCTGTTGGCACGGCCTCGAAGGTTTTGTCCGGCGCACCGGGGGTGAGCGCCACGCGCGCACAACGGGTATGGGAGGCCGCGCGCAGCATCGGCTACCGGCGCAATGGTATCGCAGCAGATTTGCGCAGCGGGCGTCCGACATCCATCGGTTTCGTACTGCCGGATCTTACGAATTCATTTTTCATCGATATCGCCCGTGCGCTCGAAGATCACGCGCTGGAAAACGGCTATCGGCTGCTCATGGCGCACGCCAACGAAGACCCGGAGCGTGAACTGGAGCGCATCCGGTTCGTGATGTCGCGCCAGGTGGCGGGCATGATCATTATTCCGTGCAGCGGCTACCTGCATGCGATCGAAGAGGCACGCGAATGCAACGTACCGCTCGTGATGGCCGACAGGGTCGACGACACCTTCCCGGCGAATACGGTGACGACCAATAGCCGCGGGGCGTCGGCGGATGGTACCGCGCATCTGATCGAGCTCGGGCACAAACGCATCACGTTCCTCGTCAACACGCTCGAACTCGTCAATTCGCGCGACCGCGCCGACGGCTATGCCGATGCGATGCGGCGTGCGCACCTCGATCGTTACATCAAGGTTGTCGAATGCGGAATGACGGCTACGCAGATCCACGCGGCAACGCTCGAAGTGCTGAGCGGGTCGGTGCGGCCGACGGCCCTTTTCGCGGCGGGCAACGTAACGACACTCGGTGCGCTGCGCGCCATTCGCGATGCCGATCTGCGCCTGCCTGAAGACATCTCGCTGTTGTCATTCGACGATGCGCCCTGGATGTCGGTGCTTCGCCCGCACCTGAGTTCGATTCGACAGCCGGTGGAGGCGATCGGCCATGCGATCTGGCAACTGATGCTGAAATTGCTCAACGGCGAGCAGAACGAACTGGTGCATCTGAATTTCAAGGCGGAATTGCTGGTGCGCGAAAGCACGACGCGCGTTCCCGCCGAAACTTCCGTGTTGAATCCGCTGTGAACTGGAACGTTTCAGTATTTGGGCGGAATACGACGTGGCTGAAATTGCAGGGCAGGAGGAGATAACCGCGCATCACGTAGTGACACCAGACAGACAAAGGAGACACTGATGAACCGCAACCGTCGCTTGATTACTGGCGCGCTTGTCTCGGCGCCATTTGCAGGGCTCGTTCTCAGGGCAGGGAACGCGTACGCGCAGGGTAAAAAGTATCGTTTCGGCTTTTCACAGGTCACGACGGTTGAACCGTGGCGAGTCCAGTTCAACAAGGACATGCGAGCTGAGGCGGCCAAACACCCCAATGTCGATCTGGTGATCGCGGACGCCGCCGATCGCACCGACAAGCAGAACGCCGACATGGAGAACTTCATCGCACAGAAGATGGATGTGATCTTCATCTCGCCGAAAGAGTCCTCCGGACTGACGGGGGTCGTCGAGAAAGCCTTCAAGGCGGGTATTCCCGTTTTCGTCCTCGACCGCTCGGTGAACGGAGATGCCTATACGCAGTTCATTGGCGGCGACAACGTGTTGATCGGCAAAGGTGCGGGCGAATTCATCGTCAAGACGCTGGGCGGAGCGGGCGCGGCGAAGGGCAACATCGTTGAAGTGTGGGGCGGCTTCGGTGCCCAGGCGTCGCACGACCGCCACGACGGCATGATGCAGTCGGTCGGCAAGGAAAAAGGGCTCAAGCTCGTCGGGCAGCGGGTGGATTGCGACTGGAAGCAGGACAAGGCCTACGACTACATGAAGACGGTGCTGCGGGTCAATCCGGACGTCTCGCTCGTTTTCGGGCACAACGACCCGATGGCCTATGGCGCGTATCTGGCCGCCAAGGACGCGGGCCTCGAGAAGAAGATGAAGTTCGTCGGCGCAGACGGGCTGCCGAACGAAGGGGCGGTATGGGTCGAACACGGCATCCTGACTGCGACCTTCGTGTATCCGACACCCGGCGCGGAAGGCATCCGGCAGGCGCTCAAACTGCTGGCTGGACAGAAGATCGAGAAGAAGGTGATCTTGCCGACGCAAGGTATTTTCCTGGAGAACGCGAAGCAGTTTGTTGCAGCGTGAGCCGCCGTGGACGCGCCTTCAGGAGAGGGAACTCCGAGGGCGCAAGTCGTACAGGAAGCTATCCATGATCTCGTCTGCAGCAGGCAGTACGTCCGCAGTTACGGCGCCGGTGAAGATCTCGCCGCAGGAAGACAGAGTCCCACTGGTTGCTGCGTCTCACCTGTCGATCGCGTTCAGCGGCAGCATGGCGCTGAGCGATGTCGATTTCGATATCCGGGCAGGCGAGGTACATGCGCTAGTTGGCGAGAATGGGGCTGGAAAGTCCACGCTGATGAAGATTCTGGGCGGCCTGTTGCAGCCGGATGCCGGCGCGATCTCGGTAGACGGCGCGCCGGTGGTGTTGCGCTCCAGCGCGGACGGCATGGCCGCGGGCATCGCGATCATTCATCAGGAGTTGAACCTCGTCGACAATCTGTCGGTCGTCGACAATCTGTTTCTCGGCAAGGAAATCACCACCCGTTTCGGCTTTCCGGATCATCCGGCGATGCGCGCGAAAGCGCGTGGGGTGCTCGCACAGCTCGGCTTCAGGCCGGCGCCGGACACACTCGTCGGGCCATTGCGCATCGGCGAGAAGCAGCTCATCGAGATCGCGAAGGCTCTGCTTGCCGAGGCGCGCGTATTGATCATGGACGAGCCGACATCCGCGCTATCAGACACTGAAACACGTGCGCTCGCCGTTCTCGTGAATGCGCTGCGCGCGCGGGGAATGGGAGTCGTGCTGATCAGTCACCGGTTGCAGGAGGTGTTCGATCTGGCCGACCGCGTGACGGTGCTGCGCGACGGCCGGCACATCGCCACGCTGCCGATCGGGCGTGTGGAGTCGGCCGAGCAACTGGTGTCGATGATGATCGGCAAGAACTTTGTCGCGCCGCATCGCGGTGAAGACGCGCTGCGCGCAAGCGCCGGGACGATGATCGCGGTGCGCGATCTCACGCTGCACGCAGAGCACCGGCCGGTTGTCGATCGGGTGTCGTTCGAGGTGCGCCGTGGCGAAGTATTCGGTTTATCCGGGCTGCTCGGTGCGGGCAAGACGGAGATCCTGGAGATGCTGTTCGGCGTTTCGTCGTATCGCGTCGAGGGAGCGATCGAGATCGGCACGGCGCGGCGGCGTGCGTTCACGACGCCTGCCGCAGCAGTGGAAGCAGGCATTGCGTTCGTCACGGAGGATCGCAAGAAGGACGGCTTGCTGCTCGATCAGTCCGTGGAGGCGAATTTCATACTGCCGAGCCTCGCGGACATCGACGGTTTCCCATTCTACCGGCGCCGTGCCGTGGCGTATCGCACGGCGGCCCAGGCGAAGGCGTCGAACGTCAAGTACCGCAGCATCGAGCAGACCGCCGCGACCCTCTCGGGCGGCAACCAGCAGAAATTGATCATCGGCAAATGGCTGATGACGCGTCCCGCCATCCTGCTGCTCGACGAACCCACTCGCGGCGTCGACGTCGCCGCGAAAGGCGAGATCTATAGCCAGATCGTGCAGGCGGCGCGCGACGGATTGACCGTCGTCGTCGCAAGCTCGGAGATCGATGAGTTGATGCTGATGTGCGACCGCATTCTCGTGCTATGCGAGGGGCGTGCGACGGGTGTGCTCAAGAGGGCGGAATTTTCCGCTGAGCAACTCGTCAAGCTTGCCTCGCCTTGATCCGGAGAACTAAATCATGTTGAAAGCGGATGAATCGGCCATCGACACGATGCCCGATACGCGCCAGCAGCGCCTGCGGGCATGGCTGACGAACGCCAAATACTATCTGGGACTGGTCCTGCTGATGGCGATCGGTACGCTCACCTCGCCGCATGCAGCTGATGGCAGCAATATCTTCCTCTCGGCGGCAAACTTCTCTGACGTGTTTCGCCAGGTGGCAAATGTAGGCGTTATGTCGATGGGAATGACGCTTGTCATCATCACGGCGGGAATCGATCTGTCGGTCGGTTCGGTGATGGGTTTCGGCAGCGTGCTGACGGCGATCCTTCTGACTACGCCGGGAAGTAATCCGGCCTCGTGGACTGCGCTCGGGCTCGACGCCGTGAGCATTTTTATCGTGGTGTTCGCATTCGGCGGGATCGTGCTGCGCCGGTCTCGCCGCACTCGGCCTGCGTCCCCGGCGACTTTCGGTGCGGGCGGGCAGGGCGCGCGACGCGGTTTGCGGGCGGCTGTTGCGCTCGGCTGCGCTCTGTTCGCGTGTTTCTTCGCCTGGCATCGGTTGCCGCTCAAGGTATCGCTACTAACGGTACTCTGGATGGTGCCGCTCGCGGGACTTGCGATCGGCGCGCTCAACGGCTGGATTATCACTCGTGGGCGCATGCAGCCCTTCATCGTCACTCTGGCAGCAATGGTCGGGGTAATGGGCGTTGCACGGCTCGTCGCCGGGCAGGACACCGCTGTTTATTCGATCTACAGCGGCACCAATGCGACGACCGACATCGAGTTTCTGCGGGCGCTGCTGTTTGGCGTGGTGCCCGTGCCCGCACTTTTCTTCGTTGTGATCGCTCTGATCATGGATTTCGTCCTGAACCGCACTGTGTTCGGCAAATACCTGTATGCAATTGGTGGCAACGAGAAATGCGCGCGAATTTCGGGCCTGCAGGTCGACCGCCACAAGATTGCCGCATACGCCATTTCAGGGATGCTGTCCGCGCTCGTCGGCGTGCTTTACGCGGCGCAATACCGCCAGGGCAAGGCCGATGCGGGCGTCGGCTGGGAACTCGACGCGATCGCGGCGGTGGTGATCGGCGGCACGAGTCTCATGGGGGGAGTCGGACGGATTGCCGGGACGGTGGCGGGTGTGCTGATCTTCGGATTTCTCGGCAATATCCTGCTGCTCAATAACATCGACAGCAACACGCAACTCGTGATGAAGGGCGTGATTATCGTGGTCGCGGTGTTTCTGCAGCAGACGCGCATGAATCCACGGATGATGCTTGCGCGTTTGCGCGGGCGTCGCGTTTCACTCGGGGTGCCGAAGCAGCGGCAGGGGGGGCGACAGGCGGGAGATTAAGGGCTTGTATTGCCAATGAGTAGAACCGTTAGCAACGGACTGACGGGTCCTGTTGACGCGGTGCGTCCGCCTTTTGGCGATCACGTGTATGACTTCGATCCCGCTCAGTTGAATTCGGGCACAGTGAGACTCTGACCTCCAACGTGGGTCGCGTGCGGCGCTTGATCGTAGAAGACCCTGCCCAAATCGGCCGCCGCGCGTGCATCCAGCCGCCAAACATCGGTGATGTCGGCTCCGGACTCCAGCCCGAACCAAACGTCAAAGCTGCGAATCGAGCAGCGCGGCAGCGCGTTCCAGCAGCTTTTCGAGGAGCGGACGGCGGCGCCAGTCGTCAAGCATGATGCGTTTCGCGTAGACAACGTCGCCGTCGAAAATTGCCGTCTGCTGGCGCGCGAAATTGCGGTCGTAGATGTTGAGATTGGCCTCGTCATTGAGCTTGAACGAGCGGCTGTCGAAGTTAGTCGAGCCGACCGACACCAGATACTCGTCGACGACAATCAGTTTGCAGTGGAACATCGTCGGCTGATACTCGTACATCTCAACCCCCGCAGCGAGCAGGTCGCCCCAGCACGCACGCGACGCCTCGCGCACCGTGTGGGTGTCGATGCGCTTGCCGGGCGTGATGATGCGCACCTTCACCCCGCGCTTCGCCGCCTCGATGATCGCGTTGATCGTCAGCTTGTCCGGCACAAAGTACGCACTCGACAAGTGGATGGAATGCGTTGCGGCGGTAATCGCCATGAGGTACATCAGCTGCATGTCGTCGCTGCCGCCGGAAGGCGAGCTGCTGAACATGTGCGCGAGGCCGTCGCCTGCGGCGTCGATCTCCGGAAAGTATTGCGGGCCGTGAAGCACATTTCCCGTCGCCTTGACCCAGTTGTCCATGAAGACCGCCTGCATCTGTCCTACCGCCAGGCCTTCGACGCGAAAGTGTGTGTCGCGCCAGTGCTTCTCGTCCTGCGCGTGCCCGGTCCATTCGTCAGCGATACCGACGCCGCCCGTAAAGCCGATGCGTCCGTCGATCACGAGCAGCTTGCGGTGCGTGCGGTTGTTCATGCGACCGAGACCGGTCCAGTGCGGCTTGTGATACTGGATGACTTCCACACCCGCCTCGCGCAGCATCCGCAGAGCGCGCCTGTCCATCTTCGACGAGCCGACCCAGTCGAGCAGCACATGCACCGCGATACCCGCACGCGCCTTGTCGGAGAGCGCACGCGCGATTTCCTCGCCGATCGCGCCGGACCAGTAAATGAAGGTTTCGAAGGTGATCGTGTGCCGCGCCGAGCGGATGCCCTCCAGCATCGACGGGAAGATCTCATCGCCGTTCAGGAGCACCTCGAAGCGGTTGCCCCAGACGACGGGCGGCCCGAGCAGCAGCCCCATCGAGCGGGTGAACTGCGGATCGTCACTTGCGTACAGACGTTCGATCTTGTGCTCGATCTTCTTCTCGCCGCTCGTCAGGTTCGCGATCACCAGCACGACGACGAGGGTCATCGCGACCGTCAGGACAATAATGGCAATGGTCGACATGCGCGGGTCTCGCGTAGCGGACATTCGTCCGGAACCAGTAGTGTACTGGTGTTCCGGACCGCGGATGGATGTGCGTGCAATTAAGGTTTCCTTATCGATGTACGGTGGTTGCACACAACCCTCGGAGCAATAAAAACTGGGTGGACCCACGCTGCATTCAGACGCTGGCGCGTATCGCAATTTGCGAATCGGCCTTTGCGGTATTGGTGACCGGCGATCATAACCACGACATCGCTGCGGCACGTTTCCTGCTCTACTGAAAGCACGACCATACGTGCGCCGGATATCTGTTTTCGACTGGTGCGTTGGTCGCACAGCCAAGCGGACAGTCCCATGACGACAGCCCTTCCTCGCCATTCAACGCCTGAGGCGCTCACCGAACTCCTCCGGCGCGTCGCTAGCCAGGATGCCGCGGCATTGCGTGCGCTTTATGATCTCGCATCACCACAACTGTTCGGTATCGCACTGCGCATTTTGCAGAGACGCGAATGGGCGGAAGAAGTGCTGCAGGAAGCATTCGTCAATATCTGGCGATATGCGGGCACCTTCCGGACCGGCCGTTCGACGCCAATGATCTGGATGGCGGCGATCGTCCGCAACCGGGCATTCGACCACCTGCGCCAGCAGAAAGCCTACGGTGCCGAGGCAGAAACGCAATGGTCCGACGCATTCGAGGACATTCTGCGAACGTCAGATGCGGGGCCGCCAGATCTGCTGCTCGTGAGTCAGCAGGCACGACAGCTGACGATCTGCATGGCACGCCTGCGCGCATGCGAGCGCCACGCGGTGGCGCTCGCCTATCTGCGGGATCAGAGTTATATCGAAATAGCCGATGTCCTGAGCGTGCCGGTTGGCACGGCCAAATCACATGTCCGGCGTGGGCTACAAAAACTCAGGGCATATCTTGCGGAGGTGTGATGGTGTGCGTCAGTACACTGACCTGGATGTATACAGGCTACGCTCGCCGACTTATTGCTTCGGTTTCTGATCGCTTGAACTCATCGATCCGCTCGCGCCGCTGTGAGAACCCATGGCGCCGCCGTTCGTCATCATCCCGTTCTTCTTCGTCATCGCGTGATGCTACTTCATGCCCGGCACGGCGCAACAGACGGCCGTCGCGGGACCTCCCGTACCGATAACAAGGTTCGGGATGGGACAGGCGGTTTCCCCCGTTCAGCCGGCGACGACCTGACGTAATGCCGGCGCTCTTGCCGTGTGGGCGAGTGCCGTATAGATGTTCATGTAGTGCTGCGCCATCGCCCTCGAGGTGAAGCGGCGCACGAACGCTGCGCGGATTTCCGTACGGGACAGCGCGTCGAGTCGTGTCACGGCATCGACCGCCCCTGCCACATTATCGACGATATAGCCTGTTACACCGTCGGCAATCACTTCCGGTACTGAGCCCCGATTGAACGCAATGACGGGTGTGCCACATGCCATCGCCTCGATCATCACCAGACCAAACGGCTCAGACCAGTCAACCGGGAACAGCAGCGCGCAGGCACCTGAGAGGAATCCGGATTTCTGCGCGTCATTGATCTCGCCGACGAATTCAACATGCGGCTGCGACAGTAGCGGCTGGATCACGTTCCTGAAGTACGTTTCGTCCGCGCTGTCCACTTTCGCCGCAATCTTCAGGGGCAGGCCGGCGCGTGCGGCGATCTCGATGGCGAGGTCAACGCGTTTTTCAGCACAGATCCGGCCGAGGAAAGCCAGGTATGCCGGGCGTGCCGGCGCCTGCGGTGTCAGCAGACTCTCCGGCAGGCCGTGATAGACGGTATCGAGCCAGTTCACGTTCGGCAACGGAATCCGCTGCGAATCTGAAATCGACACGACGGGCGCCTGCGGGAACATGTCGAAGACGGGCTGCAGTTCCGGCAGATCCAGACGTCCGTGCAACGTGGTCACGAACGGCACAACGAGCTGCGAAAACGTCGGGAACGGCAAATAGCTCAGATGGAAATGCAGGACGTCAAATGTATGGGCGACGCGCCGCACCTTCTCGAGCAGCAATAGGTGCGGGGCCAGGGTATCGCAGATGCCCGGATCGAGACGCAGAGCGTGCGGCCACGCCGGTTCGAGACGCGCACCTGTCCGGGAGTCACCGCTTGCGAACAGGGTAACGTCGTGCCCCAGTTCGACCAGTGCTTCGGTGAGGTACGACACCACGCGTTCAGTACCGCCATAAAGCTTCGGTGGCACCGCTTCGTGCAACGGCGCGATCTGCGCGATACGCATCGGGCAACTCCGTTCAGGTAACTCGCGCAGACCCGTGCGCGTATAAGGACGCAAGCGACGCAAGAGGGCACGCCGCGACTCTGCCGACGGCGCCACTGAGAGCGCCGTCGTTTAAAGCCTGCGTCATGCGACGCCACACCACCCGGCAGCCGCTTTTCCCGCTTCCGTATGATAGGAGAGACGGAAACGGGCCAGCGAAACCGGAACGCCAGGCCCGCGCATCGAGCGTGGTCGTGATCCGCCCGGGCGCCCGTTTCAGACGGGCTTCCGGGTCGTATCCTTGACCGCTTCCTTGACATCGCCAGTCTTCTTCCGTGCTTCGCCGGCTGCCTGCTGGACATCGCCCTTGACTTCCTGTTTCCGGTCGCCAGTTGCGCGGCCGACGGCTTCGTTCACCTTGCCCTTCACCTTCTCCGCCGTCCCCTTGATCTGATCCTTGTTCATGGCCAACCTCCGTGCAAAACTGATCCATGGATGGGTTACCGCCCCTTCCGGGCAGGCTCAATCATTTGCGCAAACGGCGTGCCTGGCTGCGCCGTTGCCGCCACGCCATGGCGCCGTCTCCGTCCTCGCCGGACCGCTAAAACGAGTGCATAGGGAAGTGCGAAATTACATTGCGTGGTACAACCGGCGCGCTCTGCACATGACGATGGGCCGGGTCACCGCAATAAGGCACTAATATGAGAATGACGGGAGGGCGGGCAGTGAGCCGGATGGCTTGGCCTCGAACGGCTCGATCGTGACGCGGCCCCCCGTCGCACCTGTATGTTGACTGTCTGACACATAGCGAGGTTGATATGAAATTCGCGATCGCCACCTGCGCGGTTATGCTAGCCACCGCTTTTTCGACCGGCAACCTCCGCGCCCAGGGGACGGTGCAGTCGATCACCACGACCCGGGTCGATGTCGTTCAACTGGCGTCCGGATACCGGGCTTCAAAGGTCATTGGCGCGACCGTCTACAACGAAAGCAGGGACACGATCGGAACGATCGACGATCTGGTCGTGAGTCCCAAAGATAGCGTGATGTACGCCATTCTGTCCGTCGGTGGTTTTCTCGGTCTCGGTACCCACCTGGTCGCCGTGCCCTTTGGCAGTCTGCACGTGGTCGACAAGCAGATGCGTTTGCCGGGCGCCACGCGGGACTCCCTGAAGGCGTTGCCCGAATTCAGATACGCGTCACCCTGACCGCCTGACCCAGCGTGGCGGGGTTGACCACGAATGCGGCGGATCCCGATGCTGCCCGGGCCGTCAGGGCGGGCCGTCTTTCGTGTCTGGATGCCGTGGCGGCCCGGGCTGGACATACATCGCATGGCGCTCAGATTTTCAGCCGCGTGACCTTGGTGCCTTCGAGCGACACGCCGGCCATGAGGCCGGCATTGGTCAGCACGAAGGCCTGCACCGGCGCGGTCGCGGTTGACGTATCGATATTGCCGTTCGCCCCGACCTTCACCACGGCGACCGTCGCGTCGGCGCCGACCGCCCAGCCATCGCTGTTGCGGAACCGCTCGAGCGCATCCTGGGTCATGAACAGGAAAATGATCGCTTTGGACTGCGCGCCGATCTGCAGGCCAAACGAACCGCCGGCCGTGCTGTAGTAGCCGGCCGTCTGGCCGCCAACCCGCAGCGCACCTTCGCCGTACTGGCCGCCGATCCAGAAACCGGCCTGGATGACCGACGGGAACACCAGCACGCCGCGCGCTTTCCCGACGAGTTCGCGCGAACCGCTGGCGGTGGTGTACAGGCGCGCAAGCGTCGCATCAACGTCGGCATTGATGGACCGGCGTTTGCCGGCATTTTCCGAAGTCTCCGATCCGGATTTCGGAAGCGTAGTCGTGCAACCCCCCAGACCGAAGCCGCCCATCGCGAGCGCGGCGCTCGCAGTCAGAATGAACTTTCTCCTGAGCATCATGATTCTCCCGTGTTATCAACGCGAAGTGCGAGGATCGAGCCGGCGCCTTCAGGTACTGCATCAGGCGGCCCCGTCAGGTCGTCGCGAAATCGACCCGGCGCGCGTGTGGACTATCCACGTCCCGTACACAACCTTCCTACGGTGGTGAGAAAAAGCTGCATGGGCACGGGCTTCTGCAGACAGGCATTCCAGGCGTTACCCTCATTCACCGGAAGCGGAGCCGACGTATGGACGAGGATGGGCACCTGAGCCAGGTGCGGCTGCGTCCGCACACGGCGACACAGTTCAGCCCCGCCCATCAGGGGCATCATCCAGTCCGTGATGATGAGGTCGGGCACACGCTGCTTTACACAGGCAAGCGCCTCGACTCCGTTACCTGCGCACCGCACGTCATATCCCTCGCTGGTCAATATCAGATGCCACACCGCGAGAAGGTCAGGCTCGTCGTCGACAAGCAGAATTGAATACATGTGAACCTGGCCCCGGTTTATGCGTTTCCCCTCAATCTTGGATAGCAAGACATGTTCCATTGGCGTGATTGAAGGATAGTCACGCGCACAGCGGTCCAGACCAGCACACTCGTGGTCCGTCTTGCAAGGCAGGGACGGCCATCGAACGCGATGCCCGTACGCATGGCAAGGTCCGCTGGCAACAGGGCTATCGCATCGATGAACTGGTTCACGAGCTGGACCTGTTCCGGCAGGTGCTGGCAGACGCGGCCGGGACGTTCGCGGAATCGAATGACGCGTTCACGAGGCGCCACGAAGGGCGCGCCCGGCGGCTGATCGATGAAGCGGTGGGCGTCGTCACCTTCCCGTCCGTCCGGGAAGTGGTCACGGAGCGCGACAGGAAAATCGATGAATACACCGGCAGTCTGGAGCGGGCGAACCACGAACTGACGCTGAAGCAGCGGCTGGTGAGCGACCTTTACAGGCACAGAACAACGAAGCGTGACATTCCTACTGAGGTTGACCCGGATGTTAGCGGCGCGAGCGGCCGGTTAGGCGGGGATATGAGAAGCTCGTAGAAAAGTGTCAAGCGGTGGCTGAGGGTCGCCTACGGAAGTTCGTCGCGGACTCGGTTCGGCCGGCTGTGCACGCTGAAGGCAGGCGCGTAAATTACCGACAATCCCCGCACTGCACCCTATCGATAGGTACGCCGAGCGGCGCCGCGCAGTTGCGTTGATGTCGCCGTATTGGCATTACGGGTCCCCGATTGAGCGATTCTAGCCGTCGCCGTGACTGCTCCGATCTACCGGTCTCCAAGCAGAACGAACCTGAGCCCGGGATCATTTGCCCGTCGACAGGATATGCGCCGAGTTGATGTCGCTACGCGGCGCGACGCGCCAGACAGCGTTACCCACGTCGTCCGCAACCAGCAAGGCCCCGTGCGCATCCAGCGCGACGCCAACCGGTCGCCCCACGGCATGGCCATCGGCCGTCAGAAAGCCGCTCAGAAAATCTTCGGGGGCGCCAGCAGGCTTCCCGCCGACAAATGGCACGAACACCACCTTATAGCCGGTGCGCGGCTTGCGGTTCCATGATCCATGCTGGCCAACAAATGCGCCGCCCCGATAGTGCATGGGGAACAGAGTCTGGTCGTAAAAGACAAGACCTAGCGAAGCCGTATGATTGCCAAGGGCATAGTCCGGTGCGATGGCCGTTGCGACCAGGTCGGGGCGTTGAGGTGTGACTCGCGTGTCGACGTGCTGGCCGTAATAGCTGTAGGGAAAGCCATAGAACGCTCCATCCTTTACGGCGGTCATGTAGTCCGGGACAAGGTTGTTACCGAGATCGTCCCGCTCGTTGACCGCCGTCCACAACGCGCCGCTGTCTGGCTGCCAAGAGAGTCCGTTGGGATTGCGCAGTCCTGTCGCATAAGGCCGCAAGCGCCGCGTGTCTACGTCGAACTCAAGGATCCGTGCGCGGCCCTGTTCGGCGTCGAGGCCGTTTTCTCCCGCGTTGCTATTTGACCCTACCGTAATGTATAGATGCTTGCCTGAATGATCCGCGAGGATATTCTTTGTCCAGTGATGATTGATCGGCCCGGCTGGCAAATCGGCAACCTTAAGCCCGGCGCCGGTGATCTGCGTGGCGCCCGGAGCGTAGTCGAAACGCAGCAGGGCGTCTGTATCGGCGACGTAGAGTTTATTGCCAATGAGGGCCATCCCGAACGGCGAGTGCAGGCCGCGGATAAACACGGTTTGCATCCCGGCGACGCCACTGCCGTTCGCGTCGCGTAAGAGCGTGATGCGATCGGGACTCGTCACGCCCGCGCCGGCGCGCTTCATGACCTGCCGTCTGATCCAGCCGAATATGCCACTTCCTTCGTCGTGTTCTTTGGGTGCATCGCTTTCCGCCACCAGTACGTCACCGTTAGGCAACGTGTAAAGCCAGCGTGGGTGCGCCAGGCCGCCGGCGAACTCGGTGACGGAAAAACCGTTTGGAGCGATGGGCATGAAACCGGTGGGCCGCGCCTGAACGGGCGCGATGTTGACCATTGGAATCAACATCGATTCTGGAGCCGGCATGGCGGGCGAGGCGCCAAAACCGGTATCGCTTGAACTTGATGGTCCGATCGCGCAGGCGGCGAGTGGCAAAACCAGTGAAGCAGTCAGACGATTTAGCAGGCGCATTTTTGTTCTCAGCGATCTGTGTCAGTCAATAAGGCTGGAGAAGAGCAGCAAGAAGCCTGCCTGTGAAAATGCTTGCCGATGCACCAACGTCTCCGGGTTCCATCGGTCGTGCTCGCAACCCTATCTTTGCCACGATAGCCTCGCGACCCTGGCAGGTGGTCGACAGCGGAGTTGGGCAGCCGGATGGCTCCGTACGGAGCATCAGGTTTCCTTAAGATACGGTCGTTGGCATTATTTAGTGTTGGCGACGCGCGCTCCGGGCTCGACGCCCGGGCCATGAAATGGGCGATGTGGATGGTTTCTTCGCATGGCTGCTTTTCGCATTGAACGGTCTCTATGTCCGCTCAGCATTGTTCCATCGCTTTGTTCTGAAAGACCCCGTGTTGCAGCGGATGTTGTCCCGAGCAGCGCCGCCGCGCCAGAGCCGTGCCAAGCGAAACGACTGAGCTCAATCGGCTATTCGCGCGAGCCTGGTCGCTGGAACGCCTGTCACGTGGAAGTTACATTTATCGACACTTTTACACGGCAATTGCAAAGTTCGCCGGCTTGTCACACTCATTCCAATTGGCTTGCGCTGGCCAATGCTATTGGGTGGTGGCGTTCGACACGCGGGGCGGCAGCACGCGGGCAAGGTTTTTGCGATACATCACGTCGTGACATTCTTTTCATATTGAAAGTTCAGATCGGCACACGCGATGCAGATGTGAGCAGACAACCGCTTACCAGTAGTCGGCCCAAGGCCGAGCAGGAGAACAAAGATGAGTCAGACGGTCAGCGATTTTCTTGTCGAACGACTGCATCAATGGGGTGTGCGTCGTATCTACGGCTATCCCGGCGATGGCATCAACGGCATCCTGGGCGCGTTGAATCGAGCCGAGGGAAAGATTGAGTTCATCCAGGTCCGGCACGAAGAAATGGCCGCCTTCATGGCCTCGGCGCATGCGAAATTCACCGGGGAGCTTGGCGTATGTCTTGCGACCTCGGGTCCCGGCGCCTCGCACCTCGTCACCGGCCTGTACGACGCGCGTATGGATCACATGCCGGTGCTTGCTATCGCCGGCCAGCAGGCGCGGGCATCACTCGGCGGTCACTATCAGCAGGAACTCGATCTGACTTCGCTGTTCAAGGACGTCGCAGGCGCATTCGTCCAACAGGCGAGCGTGCCGCCGCAGGTTCGGCATCTTGTCGACCGCGCGATTCGCGTCGCGTTATCCGAACGACGCGTGACTGCGATCGTGCTACCTAACGACCTCCAGGACGTGGCTTATCAGGACCCGCCACGCCAGCACGGCACGGTTCATTCGGGCATTGGCTACTCGGCACCCAAGGTCGTGCCGAAGGATGAAGACCTGCGTCGTGCGGCTGACGTGCTGAATGCGGGCGAGAAGATTGCGATTCTGGTCGGCGCGGGCGCCTTGCACGCCACCGACGAAGTGATCGCGCTGGCTGACAAACTCGGCGCAGGCGTCGCGAAGGCGCTCCTCGGCAAGGCGGTGCTGCCCGACGAACTGCCCTGGGTGACCGGATCGATCGGCATGCTCGGCACCAAGCCAAGCTGGGACATGATGACGCAGTGCGACACGTTGCTGATGATCGGTTCCGGTTTCCCCTACTCGGAATTCCTGCCGAAAGAAGGGCACGCGCGCGGCGTGCAGATCGACCTGAAGGCGGACATGCTGAGCCTGCGCTATCCGATGGAGGTCAATCTGGTCGGCGACAGCGTCGATACGTTGAAGGCGCTCCTGCCGCTGCTGAAGGAGAAAACCGACCGTGCATGGCGCAAGAAGATCGAAGGCTGGGTCGGCGAGTGGTGGAAGACGCTCGAAGCGCGAGCGATGGAAAAAGCCGAAACCAACGTGAACCCGCAGCGCGTGATGTGGGAGCTCTCCCCGCGTCTGCCCGAACGCGCAATCATCACGAGCGACTCGGGTTCGTGCGCAAACTGGTATGCGCGTGATCTCAAGATTCGCCGCGGCATGATGTGTTCGTTGTCGGGCGGGCTCGCGTCGATGGGCGCGGCAGTGCCGTACGCGATCGCCGCGAAGTTCGCCTATCCGGACCGGCCGGTGATCGCGCTCGTCGGCGACGGTGCCATGCAGATGAACAACATGGCCGAACTGATCACGGTATCGAAGTACTGGAAGCAATGGTCGAGTCCGCACTGGATCTGTATGGTGCTGAACAATGAGGATCTGAATCAGGTGACGTGGGAACAGCGCGTCATGGAAGGCGATCCGAAGTTCAATGCATCGCAGCAGATTCCCAATGTGCCGTATCACAAGTTCGCGGAACTGATCGGACTGAAGGGAATTTACGTCGACGATCCCGAGCGCCTCGGCGCGGCCTGGGAAGAAGCGCTCGCAGCGGACCGCCCCGTGGTGCTGGAAGTGAAATCGGACCCCAACGTGCCGCCGCTGCCGCCGCACATCTCGCTGAAGGAAGCCAGGGCCTTCGCGGAAACGCTCATCAAGGGCGACCCTCAGGAAGGCGGCATGCTGATGGGGGCGATGAAGCAGGTGTTCAGCGCCGTGCTTCCGCACGGCCACAAGGATCACGACAAGTCCGACGAAAAGTCCGACGAGAAGAAGGGCTGAGGCGATGCCCGCTCACTCAAGTGACGCGCGGCTTGGTCGGATACGGGCGCTGGCGTACACCATCCCAACCGACCAGCCTGAGGCGGACGGCACCATTGCGTGGAACTCGACGACGCTGGTTGTCGTCGAGGTCGACGCGGGCGGCAAGACAGGGCTCGGCTACACCTATGCGAGTGCGTCCGTGGTGCCGCTGATCGAGCATATGCTGGCGAAAGCCATCGACCAGCGCGACGCGTTCGATATACCCGGCGCGTGGCTTGCGATGCAGCGCAGCGTGCGCAATCTCGGACGGGAAGGGCTCGCCGCGACGGCAATCTCCGCGGTCGATTGTGCGCTGTGGGATCTGAAGGCGAAGCTGCTCGACCTGCCGCTTGCACGGTTGCTCGGCCGGCTGCGCGACGCTGTGCCGATCTACGGCAGCGGCGGCTTTACGACCTATACGGACGACGACCTGCGCGAGCAGTTCTCGCGCTGGGTCGCCGACGACGGATGTCGCTGGGTGAAAATGAAGATTGGCTCCGATCCCGCGCGTGATCCGCATCGGGTTGAAGTTGCGCGCGCAGCGATTGGCGAGCACGGCCTTTTCGTCGACGCGAACGGCGCCCTTGACGTTAAGCAGGCCGCCGACCTTGCCGCAGTATTCGGCGAACAACAGGTTAGCTGGTTCGAGGAGCCAGTGTCGTCCGATGATCTCGAAGGGTTGAGTCGATTGCGTGATCTGGTGCCGCACGACATGGAGATCGCAGCGGGCGAATACGGATACACCGCCGACTATTTCCGCCGCATGCTCGAAGCCGGTGCGGTGGACGTGTTGCAGGCCGACGCAAGCCGGTGCGGTGGCGTCACGGGCTTCATGCAGGCAGCGAATCTGGCGGACGCCCATCACATCGCGCTGTCCGCGCACTGCGCGCCGGCGTTGCATTTGCACGTTGCGTGCGCGGTGCCGCGCCTGCGGCACCAGGAGTGGTTTCATGACCACGTCCGCATCGAGCGCATGTTGTTTGACGGCGCACCGACGCCGCACGGTGGCGTGATCACCCCCGACCTCTCACGACCGGGCTGCGGGCTCGAGTTCAAACACGCGGATGCGCAGCGCTATCGCGCCCACTGAAAGGAGTGGCGATGCAAAAGGCGGAAATGATCGGCTTTGGAATCGTGAGCGCGGCCGCCGCGCTGGCGGCAACCGCTGCGCTGACGCGTGCCGGCGGCGCGCGACGGCAGGCACGGCGCCCGCGCTTGATCCATGCCGAGTCCCCGGCGCATCTGGACGCTGCCAGGAAGCTCAACCGCAGTTCTGCGCTGCTTGCGCTATCGGTGCTTGCGGACAGCGGGATGGAACACTATCGCGGCTCGTTCGAGAACCGTGCAATGTATACGCCGCTTGTCGTGTCGCTGCTATCGCTCGGCGCGGGCGTGCACGGCGGCATGGACAGCAACGCGGCGGCCCACCGCGTGCGTGACGCAATCTATCTGACGGCCGCCGCCACCGGTGTCATCGGCAACGGTTTTCATCTGTACAACATATTGAAACGACCCGGCGGCCTTGGCTGGGGCAACCTCTTTTACGCGGCGCCGATCGGCGCCCCGATCGCAATGCTGCTCTCAGGCGCACTCGGCGCGGCTGCCGAGCGGCTGCGCGACGAGCCTGCGCGCGATCCGCGCCTGTGCGGCATGCCTGCTGGCCGCGCGCTGGCCCTGCTTGCAAGTGTCGGACTGATCGGCACGGTCGGCGAAGCTGCGCTGCTGCATTTCAGGGGCGCGTTTCATAACCCCGCCATGTACGCGCCCGTTGCGATTCCGCCAATGGCCGCGGCGCTACTCGCCCATGCCGCGCTCGCTGCGCCGCAGCCGGAGCGCTGGTTCACGCGGCTGTGGCTTCGGTGTACCGCGCTGCTTGGTTTTGCGGGCGTCGGGTTTCATACGTTCGGCGTTGCGCGCAACATGGGCGGCTGGCGCAACTGGTCACAAAACATCTTCAGCGGGCCACCGCTTCCGGCGCCCCCGAGCTTCTCGGCGCTCGCGCTGGCGGGTCTCGCGGCACTTGGTTTGAGGGAAGGGGAAGCGGATGGCTGATCAAAAGAATATCCCGCGCGCTTCGCGTTATCCCGGCTACGACGTGCTGCGGAAACGCCACACGCCGTCGTGGGACGAAACGACCCGCCGCGTCGTCGACGAGCGGCTGGCGATCCGGCGCGAGCCGACGTTTCTCGATGACGCTGCGTGGCGCGCGCTGGACGCGCTGTGCGGGCGCATCGTCCCCCAGCCGGCTGACCGGCCGCCCGTGCCGGTTGCGGCGCTCGTCGATGCGCGCCTGCAGCGCGATCAGGGCGACGGCTATCGGGATGCGCGGCTGCCGCCAACTCGCACCGCGTGGCAGCGGGGCCTCGCGGCACTCGATGCCGAAGCGCGGGCCCGTTACAACGTGTTGTTTTATCAGCTCGACTGCGACGAGCAGGATGCACTGATTACGAAAATGCAGAAGGGCGAGCTGACCGATGCTGCCTGGGGCGAGATGCCGCCGCAACTGTTCTTCGCGGATAGGGTTCTGCACGACATCTGCGGCGCGTACTACTCGCATCCTGCCTCGTGGAGCGAGATCGGCTTCGGCGGTCCCGCGAGTCCGCGCGGCTATGTGCGGCTGGTCGCGGGCAGACGCGACCCCTGGGAAGCGGTCGAAGCCACGCCGGGCGGTGAAGACGAAGCTCGCAAGGAGAACGAACGTGTTCGATGACGCGCTGCATACGCCTCGCGGCAAGGGTGGTCGAGCGCCCGATGTGCACCGCGTCGGCGGGTGGCTGCCGATGCGCGAGTATCCGCAGGACGAGGCCGTCGATTTCGTCATCGTCGGCACGGGTGCGGGCGGCGGCACGCTAGCGTGCCGGCTCGCGCAAAAGGGTTTCTCGGTCGTCGCCTTCGACGCTGGCGCCTGGTGGCGGCCACTCGAAGAGTTTGCTTCGGACGAAACGCATCAGGAGAAGGTCTATTGGACTGACGAGCGCATCGTAGACGGTGAGACGCCGCTGCGCCTTGGCAACAATAATAGCGGCAAGGCGGTCGGCGGCAGCACCGTTCACTTTGCAATGGTGTCGCTGCGCTTTCGTCCCGAATGGTTCAAGGCGCGAACGACGCTCGGCTACGGCGCGGATTGGCCGCTGGATTGGCGCGAGATGTGGCGCTACTACGCGCAGGTCGAAGACGCGTTGAAAATCTCCGGCCCAGTGAACTATCCATGGGGCCCGAAGCGTCCACGTTACCCCTACCGTGCCCACGAACTGAACGCCGCGGCACTGGTGCTAGCGCGCGGCGCCGAGGCGATGGGCATCGACTGGGCACCGACGCCGCTCGCCACAGTGTCGGCGCCGCGAGGCGAATCGCATCAGTGCGTCTATCGCGGATTTTGCGTGACGGGCTGTTCAACGAATGCGAAGCAGAGCGCGCTGGTGACCTGGATTCCGTGGGCGGTACAGGCGGGCGCCGAGATCCGCGATCTGGCCATGGTCGGCCGCATCGAAACGGACGACGCTGGGCACGCGACCGGCGTGCACTACCTGCGCGAAGGTGTGTGGCAATTTCAGCGCGCGCGCAACGTGGTGGTCGCGGGCTATGCGATCGAGACGCCGCGATTGCTTCTGATGTCTGCCAATGCCGCTTTTCCGGACGGGCTCGCGAACAGTTCGGGACTTGTCGGCAAGAACCTGATGGTGCAGACCAACCAGGCGGCATGGGGCGTGATGGACGAAGAAATCCGCTGGTACAAAGGGCCGCCCTCGCTCGCCCTGACCGAGCACTGGAACTACACCGACAAGGGCAAGGATTTCTTCGGTGGCTATTGCTACATGAGCCAGGGGGCGCTTCCGAACGCATGGGCCTCGACGCAGAACGGTCGCGGCCTATGGGGTGACGCGCTGCTTCATGAGATGGAGAAATACAACCATCAGGTAGGGCTGAAGATTGTAGGCGAGACCCTGCCCCAGGAGCGAAACCGCGTCACGCTCGCTGACGAAAAAGACCAGTACGGCTTGCCGATCGCCCGCGTCACGTATTCGCTGTGCGACAACGACACGCGTCTGGTCAGACATGCGCTCGACTTCATGGGCCAGCACCTGCAAGCCGCGGGCGCACGCGAAATCTGGAATCAGGACAACGATACCTGCCATCTGAACGGCACCGCGCGGATGGGCGATGACCCGCGCACCAGTGTGGTCAATAGCGATTGCCGCAGTTGGGACATTTCCAATCTGTGGATCTGCGATGGCTCGGTGTTTCCCACCGTAGGCGGTGTCAATCCATCGCTGACGATTCAGGCGATCGCCTACCGTACCGCAGATCGTATTGAAGCGCTCGCCGCGCGGGGAGAACTGTCGTGCGCCTTGCGTTGATCTCGAGCAGGTGCAAGCTTGCACTTTTGGCGGCGCTCCTCGCACCGCCTCTGGCGCACGCTGATGCACCGCTCGAATATTTCCTGCATTCCGCCGGACCTGCGGCGACGCCCACGATGCATCTTGGCTGGGGCCTGACTGCAATGTGCGTCGCGGTTGTCGCCATCATTGCTGTCCTGCTGGCGGGCGCGCTTGTGCGGCATCGTCCCGCGGCCACGCCGCGCGCGCTGGGCAGGGAGGAGGGCGGAATGGGGTGGATCTACATCGGCGTCGGCGTGTCGACGCTGGCATTGCTGGTGTCGCTCTTCTACACGCTCGTCACGTTGCAGGCGGTCGCACAACCTTCGCCCGTGCCGGGCCTGAGCATCACCGTCACCGCGTACGACTGGTGGTGGAAGATCGATTACGGCGACGACTCCGATCCGGCGCATCATGTCGTGACAGCCAACGAAATTCACATCCCGGTGGGTGTGCCGGTCAGGATCGGACTCAAAAGTGCGGACGTGATTCACGCGTTCTGGGTACCGCGCCTTGCCGGTAAGACCCAGGCGATTCCGGGGCAGGTCAACACGCAATGGATCCAGGCGGATGCGCCAGGCGTCTATCGTGGTCAATGCACGCAGTTTTGCGGCGCCCAGCATGCGCACATGGCGTTCGACGTCGTCGCGCAGCCACAGGCGGATTTCGATGCATGGCGCGACGCGCAGGTCCGTCAGGCAGCGTCCCCTGCCGACGGCCAGGTGCGAACCGGACAGAAGATTTTCATGGATCGCTGCGCCGGCTGCCATACGGTGCGGGGCAGCGACGCTGCCGGTGTGCAAGCGCCGGACCTCACGCATGTGGGCTCGCGCCGGCAGCTTGCAGCAGGCACGTTGACGAATACCCCCGAGCACCTGCTCGACTGGGTCCTGCACGCACAACAGATCAAACCGGATTCGCTGATGCCCAGCTTTACGCTGAACGCGCAGAATGCCGCTGCGCTCTCCGCCTATCTCGCGACGCTCCACTAGCGCAACGCGACCCGACAAGGAAGAACATGGCCGACCTCGCACCCAATCCGCCCGACCTGCGACTCGCACGCCGGCCGGAAATCGGCCGCATGCCGCAAGGTTCGGAGCGCGAGCAGCGTCTGCGCGAACTATGGGAAAGCGAACCTGGCTGGCGCGGCTGGCTCTCGACAGTGGACCATAAGCGGATCGGCATGCGCTATATCGTGACCGCGTTCATCTTTCTGATCGCTGGCGGCATCGAGGCGCTCATCATGCGCGTACAGCTTGCGCGGCCGAACTCACAACTGCTATCGCCAGAGCAATACAACCAGCTCTTCACGATGCACGGCATCACGATGATTTTCCTGTACGCGCTGCCGGTCCTGTCGGGGTTTTCAAACTATCTGTGGCCACTCGTGCTCGGCGCGCGCGACATGGCATTTCCACGCCTCAACGCACTTTCATTCTGGGTCTTCCTTTTCGCGGGCCTCTTTCTCTATGCGAGCTTTCCACTCGGTCAGGCGCCCGACGCCGGCTGGTTCAATTATGTGCCGCTCTCGAGTCTCGAATACAACACCGGGCCGAACGTTGACGTATACGCGCTTGGCATGGTGCTGCTCGGTGTCTCGACAACGGTGGGATCCGTCAACTTCGTCGTCACGCTGCTGCGCATGCGCGCGCCTGGCATGTCGATCGACCGGTTGCCGATTCTGGTGTGGGGCACGCTGACTGCGTCGGCGGCCAATCTGGTGGCGGTGCCATCGGTCAGCCTTGCGTTCCTCATGTTGTGGCTCGACCGGCAGGTCGGCACGCACTTCTTCGACGTCGCCAATGGCGGGCGCCCGATGTTATGGCAGCACATGTTCTGGATATTCGCTCATCCGTGGGTGTACGTCGTCGTGTTGCCGGCGATGGGCATCGTGTCCGACGCACTGCCGACCTTTTGCCGCCGGCCGCTCGTGGGCTATACGCCCGTCGCGATCTCCACGGTTGCAACGATGATGATCGGCTTTGTGGTCTGGATTCATCACATGTTCGCAACGGGGATTGCGCCGCTCGCGCTGGCTTTCTTTGGCGCCGCAAGCACGCTCATCTCGATCCCGAGCGCGGTTGCCACCTTCGCGTGGATTGCAACGATCTGGCTTGGACGTCCGGTCTATCGCGTACCGTTCCTGTTTTTCGCGGGCTTTGTGCTGATGTTCGTGATTGGCGGCGTTTCCGGTGTCATGACAGCCGCCGTGCCATTCGACTGGCAACTCACCGACACCTATTTTGTCGTTGCGCACCTGCACTACGTGCTGCTCGGCATCAACGTATTTCCCGTGCTAGGTGGCATCTATTACTGGTTTCCCAAGTTCACCGGCCGGATGACCAGTGAGCGGCTGGGCAAGCTCTCGTTCTGGGTCACCTTTGTCGGCTTTAACGTCGGCTTTTTCCCGATGCACATTTCGGGGCTGCTGGGCATGCCACGCCGAATCTATACCTACCCGGCGAACATGGGATGGAACACGACCAACATGATCACGACGATCGGCTCGTTCGTGTTCGCCATTGGCATTCTCATCTTTCTGATCGACGTGGCAGTGAGCCTGCGGCGCGGCAAGCCGGCTGGCGATAATCCCTGGGACGGCGCGTCGCTCGAATGGTCGGTGCCGTCGCCGCCCCCGCCGTACAATTTCGCCGTCGTGCCAGTCGTGGCAAGCCGCAATCCGCTGTGGGAAGACCGGATCGGGGAGGGCGCGCACTCAAGGCTCGATGAAGGTTTCCTGCTTGACCATGGCCGCGAGGCGCTAGGCACGACATCGCTTGATGCGAAACCCGACATCATCCTCAAGATGCCGACAGACTCCTACGCCCCGTTTCTGCTCGGTTTGTTCAGTGCGCTGCTGTTCGTGGCCATGCTGCTGCATGCCTGGATCTTCGCGGGATTCATGGTGGCGGCATGCGGCGCGGCGATGCTGCTATGGCTCTGGCCCGAGCGGTTGCTAATACAGCGGGAGCCGGAGCCCGTGCAGGATGTGGGAGCTGGCCATGAGTGAGCTGACCGATAGCGATCTGATCCTTCCGGTCGGCAGTGCGGGAAAGTTATCGAGCGGTTGGTGGGGCATGATGGCGACGGTCGCCACCGAAGCGTCGCTATTCGGCTATCTGATCTTTTCGTATCTATATCTTGGCTCGCAGACCGAGCTGCACTGGCCACCCGAAGGACTACCGAAGATCGGAATCGGGGCACTCAATACATGCGTTCTGCTCTCGAGCAGCGTGTTCGTGTGGCTGTGCGAGCGCCTGGTGCGCCGACGCAGGATTCGCTGGGCGGTTGCGTCGATGGCGTTTGCAATTGTGCTGGGGGTCGTTTTCGTCGGCATTCAGATGAAAGAGTGGCATGACCATCCGTACGGCATCGCGACGCATCTGTACGGGTCGCTGTACTTCACGATCACCGGCTTTCACGTGATTCATGTGCTCGTCGGACTCGTCATGCTGACATGCCTGTTGATCTGGACAGCGCTGGGCTACTTCGACGAAAAGCGTTGCGCCGCGCTGAGAATCGGTGGCCTGTACTGGCATTTTGTCGATGTCGTGTGGCTCTTCATCTTCACGACACTGTACGTCACGCCTTTTCTTTTCTAGGAGAGCGACGATGTTAGCCGCAGTGATTTATCAGAAAGCGCCCGACGAGGCAGCCCCGGCGGCAGCGCGTCCGGCCTCCGGCAACAAGCCTGGACGCCTGGGTCCCTATCGACGGCGCCGCGGGGCGCTGATGATGCTGTTCGGCCTGTTGGGCGCGGCCGCCGCATGGATCCTGCAGACGGAAATCGGCGAGACACTCGCGGCACAGGCGTGTTTCCCGCATCGGACTGCGCTGGCAACCCCTCAATGGTCATGGCTGATGTCGGCGCTGGACGCGATGAGTATCGTCGCGCTGCTGATCGGCGCCGCGGGTGTGTGGGTTGCGTGGCAACGCTGGCGCACGACGCGCGACGCGCGCCCGGATCCTGCTGCGCCCGTATCCGGCACAGGCGCCGGACGAACGCGTTTTCTCGCGATGGCAGGTCTCATGCTCAGCCTGCTCTTTCTCGTCGGGCTGGTCGCGACCGGATTGTCCGTCCTGCTTGTCTCACCGTGCAGCGCGTGGCGATGACCGCCATGAACCGGATCTCGCTGCGCGTGGTTTGCGCCATCGTCGCCGTTACGATGACGGCGATCGTGCTGGGCATCTCTGCTCACACCTTTGCGCAGACAGGTTCTGCTGATGCCAGTCACGCCGTTGCGTTGACGGACCCGGCGCTGATTTCGCGCGGCGAATATCTCGCGAAGCTCGGCGACTGCGCCGGTTGCCATACCGTGCCGAAGCAAGGCGCGCCGTTTGCCGGGGGCCTCGCGATGGGCTCGCCCTTCGGCACGATCTATTCGACCAACATCACACCGGACCCGCAAACCGGGATAGGCCACTACAGCTATGCGGACTTTGAGCACGCGCTGCGTGACGGCGTGGCACCCGGCGGCAAGCGGCTCTACCCAGCCATGCCTTATGCGTCGTTCACGAAGATCAGCGACGCGGATATGCATGCGCTGTACGCGTACTTCATGCATGGCGTGCAGCCGGTCGGCAACCGGCCGCCTGAAACGAAACTGCCGTTTCCTTTCAGCCAGCGCTGGGGCCTGTTCTTCTGGGATTTCGCATTCGTACGGCACGGGCGCTTCACGCCGGACGACAAGCACGACGTGCAGTGGAACCGGGGCGCCTATATCGTGCAGTCGCTCGGACACTGCGGAGCGTGCCACACGCCACGTGGGCCCGGCTTTGAAGAGCGAGGCTACGACGAGTCGTCAAGGCTGTACCTGACGGGCGGCACCAACGATCACTGGTTCGCGCCGAACCTCACCGGCGATCCGGGTTCGGGACTTGGGCGGCTATCGCAGCGCGATATCGCTTCGTTTCTCAAGTCCGGTCACGGCGTCGATGTGCACGTGGTGACATTTGGCAGCATGGTGCAGGTGGTCGAAGACAGCGCGCAATATTTCAACGACGATGACCTGGATGCAATCGCGCACTATCTCAAGAGCCTCCCTGCGCGCGAAGCGTCGGGTGCTTTCACCCCGAACTCCCAAAAGGCGCAGGAGACGGCTGTTTCGTTGAAGACCGGTGATGTCGAACGTCCAGGTGCCGGGCTCTATATGTCGTTCTGCGCGAAGTGTCATCAGGCCGACGGGCATGGCGAATCGCAAAAATTTCCGGCGCTGGCGGGCAATCCCGTCGTACTGGCGCCCGACACGTCGTCGCTGATCCGGCTTGTGCTGGAGGGCGGCAGTAGTCCGCAGACGCTGAACGGACCGACACATCGCAAGATGCCAGCGTTCGAGAATCAGTTCACCGACACCGAAATCGCCAGTGTGCTGAGCTTCGTGCGCACGAGTTGGGGTAATGAGGCAGGGCCGGTTACGACGCGCGACGTTTCGGTGGTGCGCGACAAGCTCGAGAAGAAGTGAATCCAGGATTTATTCGTGACAGCTGAAAGGCTATCCGCACAGGCGAGGCAGAAATGAAAGCGATCAGAAATGGCATGACCGTCGTTATAACCGGGGCGAGCGCTGGCGTGGGCCGCGCGAGCGCCCACGAATTCGCGCGACAGGGAGCAAAAATCGCCCTCATCGGTCGCGACAAAGCAGCGCTTGACGACGTGCGCCGCGAGGTGGAAGAACTCGGCGGGCAGGCGATGGCGATCGCACTGGACGTCTCGGACCCGGCCGCGGTCGAGGCTGCCGCGACGCGCGCGGAAACCGAGTTGGGCGAGATAGACGTCTGGGTGAACAACGCGATGACGACGGTGTTCGCGCCGTTGCATGACATTTCGCCGGATGAGTATCGGCGCGCGACAGAGGTCACGTACCTGGGTTACGTCTGGGGCACGATGTCCGCACTGCGTCGGATGCGCGCTCGAAACCGAGGCATGATCGTGCAGGTCGGCTCGGCACTCGCCTACCGGTCGATTCCGTTGCAGTCGCCCTATTGCGGCGCCAAGCACGCGATTCGTGGCTTCACGGACTCGGTGCGCAGTGAACTGATGCATGACCGCAGCCGCGTCCATCTGACGATGGTGCAGATGCCCGCGCTGAACACGCCGCAGTTCGAGTGGGCTGAGTGCCTGCTGCCGCACCCACCGCAACCCGTGCCGCCGATCTACCAGCCGGAAGTCGCCGCGCGTGCCGTCGTATGGGCCGCTGCTCACCGGCGCCGCGAACTCTATGTCGGTTCGTCCACGATCAAAGCGATCTGGGCAAACAAATTCATCGCGGGCCTGCTTGACCGTTACCTTGCGCATGCCGGTTATAGCGCGCAAATGCAGGACCGCACCGTGGCCGGCGATCGTCCTTCGAATCTCTGGAATCCGGTGCCCGGTTTGCACGCGACCCACGGACCGTTCAGCGATCGCGCGAGTGCATCGAGTACCGCGTTGTGGCTCGACCAGAATCGCAACTGGTTGCTGGCCGGCGCGGCGACCGGGCTTATCGCGACGCTGCTGGCCATTCGCCGCAAATAGGCTGGCGTGTCTTCCCTATGCCGCCGGACACCGCGGACGCACCGCATCGCGCGCGACCGCGCTCCGCCGTTCACACACCATCATGCGGGTCATCCCTATGGCATCGAACATCGAGGACTATGCACTGCTCGGCGACGGTCACGCCGCGGCACTGGTAGCGCGCAATGGCTCTATCGACTGGATGTGCTGGCCGCGCTTTGATTCCGATACCTGCTTTGCCGCGCTGCTCGGTCACGCAGACAATGGCCGATGGCAGATCACGCCGGCGCAGGAGTCTACAGACGTTACGCGCCGCTATCGCGGTTCCACGCTGATTCTCGAAACCCGTTTCAGGACGGCCACCGGCACGGCCACTTTGGTCGACTTCATGCCGATGCGCGCGGAATGCCCGCAACTGATTCGCATGGTCTTCGGGGAGGCCGGAAGCATTGAGTTCGACATGCAGTTGGCGGCGCGCTTCGATTATGGGCGCGCGATTCCCGCGATCCGCCGGCGCGACGACGGAAACGGCCTCTCGATCATGTGCGGACCGAACAAGCTGACGCTGCACACATCCGCAGCGTTGCGCGACGAAGCCGGTAGCGTCCTGGGTCGCTTTGGGGTAGCCGCGGGCGAGTGCGTGTCATTCGTTCTGAACTACAGCGATACCCGTGACATACAACCCGCATGCAACGACGCACAGCGTCAGTTGTCGATCACGACAGCGTTCTGGGAGGCATGGTCAGCCCAGGCGGACACCCAGGGGCCATACGAAGACGCGCTCAACCGCTCACTCATCACCCTCAAGGCGCTGATCTATGAACCGGGCGGCGCGATCGTCGCGGCGCCGACCGCCTCGTTGCCGGAACATCTGGGCGGCTCGCGCAACTGGGATTACCGCTTTTGCTGGTTGCGCGACGCGAGCCTGACCTTGCTTGCGCTACTGCGAGGCGGCTATCCCGATGAGGCGCGGCGCTGGCGCGACTGGCTGGTGCGTTCGGTCGCCGGTGCGCCGTCGCAGTTGCAGATTCTTTACACCATCGACGGAGCAAGGCATGTGACCGAGTGGGCGTGTCCGTGGCTCGATGGCTACCAGGGGGCGAAGCCCGTACGGTTCGGCAATGGCGCGGTCGGGCAGTTGCAACTCGATGTCTTCGGTGAAGTGATGAACGCGCTATACCTCTCGCGTCGCGCGGGTCTCGGCCCAGACGGCGCCGCGTGGACGCTCGAGGACGAACTCGTGGAGCACCTCGCGCAGGTCTGGCAGCAACCCGATCAGGGCATCTGGGAGAGCCGCGGCAAGCCGCAGCACTATACCGTTTCCAAGGTGATGGCCTGGGTCGCGGTGGACCGCGCCATCAGGTCAGCGGCGCAATTCCATCAGGATGCGCCGGTGCGCGAGTGGGAACAGTTGCGCGACCGGATCCACGCCGACGTCTGTTGCCACGCCTTCAGGACTGGCCTCAACTCATTCACGCAGGTGTATGGCGGCAGCGAACTCGATGCGAGTCTGTTGCTGCTGCCGCTCGTGGGCTTCATATCGCCGCACGACCCCCGCATGCAGGGCACGGTGGCCGCGATTGAACAGCATCTGATGACCGACGGCCTCGTCTTCCGCTATCGTCCCGAGCACGCCGACGACGGACTTGGCGAAGGCGAGGGCGCCTTTCTCGCCTGCAGCTTCTGGCTCGCCGACAACCTGTTCCTGCAAGGTAAGCGCGACCAGGCCCGAGCGCTCTTTGAGCGCTTACTCGGCCTGAGGAACGACGTCGGTTTGCTATCCGAAGAATATGATGTCCGTTCGCGTCGGCTTGTTGGAAACTTCCCGCAGGCGTTTTCTCATATTGCATTAGTGAACACAGGCCTGACGCTTATACGAGATCACGCGCGCGCTGGCGCGAACGGCAACATTGTCAATGCAAACGGCGATGACCGGATCACGTCCCAACAGTAGACCAAAGCTTCCATTACGCGGTATTGCTGGATGCCGACGGCGCATGCCAGAAAGGTGGCAGCCCTTCGACGTGGTTGCCATTGCGTCTTTCTCAGTCCGGCTGAAAATTGGTAGCCGTCGTTGGAAAAGCCGCCGGGAATGACAGTCGTCAAACCGAAGTGCTTCCCCGGGATGTCGCCGATGCCGGGCGGCACAAAAAATGCTGTCCGTGCAGATGATTTACCGCATGGCGTCACGATGGTGCCGGATGCATAGGCATAGCGACGTTTTGGAATCGACGAAGACATGGAGGCCGTCAATGAACCACACAAACGATCCGGCGGACCGTACGCTGGCCGCGAACGATCCGGCGCTGTTCGTCCATCAACACGGGGGTGCGGTCTCATGGGGCGCCGTGCTTGCCGGGGGAGTCGGTGCGGCCGCGTTCGCGCTGATCCTGCTGACATTGGGCACGGGCCTCGGTCTAACGTCGATTTCGCCGTGGTCGACGGGCGCCTCGAATGCAAAAGCATTTGGGTTTGCGGCAGTAGCCTGGGTTTGCGTGACTTCGATTCTTACGTCGGGATTAGGCGGCTACCTGGCGGGACGGCTACGCCGCCGCTGGTTGGCAGTCGATGCCGATGAAATCCACTTTCGGGACACCGCGCACGGATTCCTGAGCTGGGCCGTGGCAACGCTTTTCACGGCAGCCATACTGTCATCGGCCGTGTCGGGCATTGTGCGGGTTGGCGCGCAGGCCGCCGCGACAACTGGCGCGGAGGGCAGCTCCGTCACGATGGGGACGATGCAACGCGGCAATGCGGTGGCCGGGATGAATAGTTGGCCGCTCGGCTACTTTGTCGATTCGCTGTTCCGGATGCCAGCCGGTTTGCCACTCGCCGCGCTCGCGACGACGACGGGGAGCAGCGAACCAGCGCGCGTGGAAACGGCACGCATCTTCCTCAACAGTGCGGCAACGGGCGATCAATTGTCGCCGGAAGATACTTCATATTTAAGCCAGCTCGTTGCTCAGCGCACGGGCCTTGCGCCGAACGCCGCGCAGGCCCGCGTGACGACGACCTATACCCGCTTGTTGCAGAAAATCACGGCGCTCGATGCCGCCGCTAAAAATGCCGCCGACAAGGCGCGCAAGGTCACTATCGGCGCGTCGTTGTGGCTGTTCATCTCGCTTCTGTTGGGCGCGTTTTCGGCCAGCCTGACGGCGACCTACGGTGGCCGCGTACGCGAGGTCTGACTGAAACTTCAATTCCTTGTTCGAAGGGGGCTTATATGCGGTCGATTCTTCTTTACCTGCTCGGGGTGCCAATTCCTATCATTATCCTGATCGCGCTGTTTTGGCATTAGGAATCGCCGCGCCGCCGACGGCTGGGCGAAATCCCGGCCGTCGGCGGCGACAATCGCCGAGCGTCATTCACATCGGGCTTGAGTGCACGATGTCTCAATCAGGGGGCTGCATTGGGTATGGTAGTTACAACGGCCCTTCGTCGGGATTTCATAGCAAGTGGCAGCAGCGAGAAGTAGCGCGACGCCACTGGTTGGGGCGCGTGCCGGACATGGCGCGGGTCTTGTGGCGATCGACGACGCGCATGACGTGTCGCGACGGGCCACGCGCGCGGGCATATTCGTTGCGGATAAAGGTTCTCAACCTGATATTCGGGAGTACATCATGAGCACATTGGATCCGAGGGGCAGCGTGTCCGGCAGCGGCGCGCAGATCGTTGGTGGCGGAGAGGGGGAGGGGCCCGGCCCGGATGTAATGGCCGCGTCGACGCTCAAGGGCACGAAAGTGATCTCGTCGGACGGGGAAGACGTCGGCAAGATTTCGGACATCATGCTTGACGTACGTGGCGGCAGAGTCGCGTACGCGGTGTTGTCTGAAGGTGGCTTCCTTGGGATGGGCACGAACCTGCACGCTATACCCTGGAGCGCACTGACCCTCGATACTAACGCGCAATGCTTTCGCGTCAGTATCACCGCCCAGCGCATCAAGGAAGACCCCGGGTTTGACAAGGACCACTGGCCGTCGATGGCGGATGCCGCGTGGGGTAGTACGGTCCACCAGTATTACAACCGCGATCCATACTGGTCAGCTACGCACGTTGCCGACGAACCACGGCAGAACGATATCTAGAAAAACGGGTGTTCGTGCGCAGCCAGGTCTGCACGTTAAACCCGCCTGGCGCTAAAGTTACTTAGGGAGGCAAAATGAAAGCAACACGGAAAGCGGTAGTTTGTTCGGCATTTCTGTTCGCGTTCGCCGGGTCTGCGTTCGCGCAAGGATCAGGGGGCGCCGGGGGCGGTGGGACGGGTGGAGCGGGAGGCGGCACTGCCGGACAGGGAGGCACCGGTATGAGCACGCCTAACAGCGGCGGGACGGCAGGAACGACCTCGACATCGAAGGGCTCGAACACGATGAAATCGCCCACCCGTATGCCGCAAAAGGACCCGCACGCCAAGGGCGCGTCAGACACGGCTGCATCAGGCGCGCAATGAGGTGTGCCCTGCCCCCTGGCATAAACCTTTGAAGCGGGCGGCGCCGGACGAGCTGGATATCCGGGGGACTTTCCGGCCGCGGCTTCGTCGTTTTTGGGAGATGGCCGGCGCGCCGTTCTGGCCGCCGCCACCCCCCTTTAACGGCTTCCTTCGACACCTGCGTACGGACGGTGCGCGACCACCTATGCGGCCGCGCGCTTGCGGTATCGTCTAGTAGTTCTGGGCCTGCATCGAGATTTTGCTTGTCACTGATGTGACGCCGGCTACGCCGCGGGCGACTTCCTCGGCTTTGCTGATCTGCGCGCTGTCCGGTACCGACCCCGTCAGCGTGATCGCACCGCTGCGCGCGCGAACGAAGATATTGGTGACATCAATGCCCCTGGTTTTGCCCAGCGCGTGGCGCACGTCCGCGCTAAGCTTGCGGTCGGCCTTGCGCATGGCTTTCCTGTCAACTTTTGCCGGGGGCGCTGCATTCGGCGTTGACGCAACGTCACTGGATTGCGCGAACGAACATGGCACCGCTGTGAGGCACGCGATCACGCTCAGGACGCGTAGCAGGTAGATTGTTTTCATCGGGATTCCCTTCTGGTTGTTCTGCGATTAATCCTGGTTCAGTTGCTGCGCATGCCGCACGGCTCGTCGGCGAGGCTATCGAAGTCGGCGCTCGGCACATACAGACACCCGTCCATCAGGCGCCGCGCCGTGCGGCCGAAACCCAGTGCGATGAACCGCACTGGCACGTCGCCGCCCGGCACTTCCGTTTCGACGGTTATCTCCATGACGCCGAGCGGGTGGCCGATCCGCAACTGCCGCAGCGCGCGGCTGTTTTCGGACAGCACTTGCGCCACAACAGAGCCTCGTATGCGAGACGCAGCGGCGGTACAGATCGCTCCTGTGCCGGCCATGCTGTCATGGCATTTACCGAGAAAAAGCAGACGCGCGTGCAGGTCGAAGCTGTCAGCTGCCTGCTGGTCGTCGGAAGTGCGCGCGTAGCGGGCTGTCTGCGCCACCAATACGAACAGCGGCAATCCCACCTTGACCGCTTTGCGCCAGTCGTCGTGGAAGCCAAGCAGAACACTTGCCTTCGACTGGATTTCAAGAATACGCGTGAGCGCGGCCTGATTTGTCATGATTTCGGTGGGCAGTTCATTGCCTTCGAGTCCGACGTCGCGCGCGTGAACAAACACACACGGATTGCCCGCATCGCAGAGTGTGGCCTGCACGACGCTACCGTCCTCCAGTTCGACGCGGTCCGCAGGATTCCCGGTCGGCAACAGTTTCCCCGTGCGCGCGCCAATCGTGTCCGTATAGTCCATCAGGATCTCCGCGCCGGTGCCGGGCACACCGGCGATCCGGCAATCGCCGGTCACACGGGCCTTGCCATGCGCCACCGGAACCTGTGCGCGCAGCATCTTGCCGGTGTTCGTGTTGAATATCCTCACTGTCGTGACTGGCTCGGTGGCAACGACGAGCCCTTCGTCGACGGCGAACGGACCGACGCCCGCAGAGATGTTGCCGCAATTGCCGTCGTAGCCGATACCGTCGCGTTCGATCTCCAGTTGCGCGAACGTGTAATCGACATCCGTATCTGGCCTTGTGGAGCGCCCGATGATTGCTACCTTGGAGGTCACCAGCCGTGAGCCGCCAAGGCCGTCGATCTGCATTCCGTCGGGGGTTCCCATCGCCCGTCTGAGAAGACGATCGCGTCGTGGTCCTGACGCTGGAAGATCCGCCTCATGGAAATAAAGCCCCTTGCTGGTGCCGCCGCGCATCAGTACACAGCGCACGGCTAGCTGCTCGGGTGGGGCCGATAAAGCCTGTTCTGTATTCACGCTATCTCCCATTGCCAGGCCGTTCATCACAAGTCGTAACACGTGGGCGGCGCACTCAACAGCCGCGCCAGCCACAATCAGAATTGATGCCGCAGGCCGGCCATAAGCCCAAGTTGCGTGCCTTTCGCCGAGGTGCCGACACCGTTCACACCCTGAATCTGGGCACCGATCAGGTCGCCGCGATAGAGTGCGTAGTTGCCTTCGAGGTACACGTCAGTGCGCTTCGACAGGTTGTAGTCGGCCACCAGTTCGAACTGTGACGCGTTGCCGTCGAGGCGGGCGGTCTTGCCTGTCTGGAGTGTTCTCCAGTAGTTGAACGACAGGCGTAGCGGCCACGAAAACGAGTGGACGACGCCCGCGCTGAACATGCGTCTCGAGCTGAAATCCGTAAATTTCAACGCGGTGAGCGCGGCGGCGGTGAAGGGTCCATTCAGATATTGCTGAAAACCCGCATCAAGCCGGTCTTCGAAGTAACCCACGTGGAATTGGGTGCTTTGCCACGTGTAGGACGCGCCTGCTGTCCAGGACTTCGAATGGGCGCCGTTGGCCGTGTCGCGCGAATCCATGTAGCCCGCTCCCAGTCGCACCGGTGCGGCGGGTACGTACGCAACGCCGACCGCGAGTTGCGAGCCATATGATGTGTTGCCCGCTACGCCGCCAAAGGCATACGAAGCCTCCCCAATAACATCGCCCAGTTTGATCGCGTATTTCGCCATGTTGCTCGACCAGATGCCGCCAAGCATCGTGATTTCCGGCTGGAACGCGAAGTCGTACGGCACCCACGGATTGGACGCGTAGGTGCGCGTCACGGTGTCGATGAGCACGTTAGTCTGGCGGCCCATCGTGAGGCTTCCAAGCGAAGCTGACCTGAGCCCGACGAAGGCCGTATTCCAGAACGGCAACGCGGGGTCCGACTGCCCGTTGTTCAGGTTGAAACGGTTCTCGAGATGGAAAATGGCCGCATTGCCGCCCCCGAGGTCTTCGCTGCCATACATGCCAAAGCGGCTTTCCGACAGCCCTCCTGTCCCCGCGCGTATGACGGAATCGCCGGCGCGATTGACATGCGTCAGATACTGCACGCTGATGTCAGTGAGACCGTACAGTGTGACGCTCGATTGCGCCACCGCGCCGGTCGATCCGAATATCACCATTGCTCCAGCCAGATACTTCACTTTCATTTCGTCTCCGTTTTTTTATAGATGTATATGCCGTGACTTCTGCGGGTTCAGACCACTTACCCCGCCGTGCACAGCGCGAAGATTCCGTCGAGCGTATCGGCGTGTTCGATGGCGTCGATATGTGCAATGAGTTCCATCGCGGCGTCGCGGCTTATCACGCGGGTCGCATTGGCGAGGAACTTGGACTCAAGCGCCGCGCGCGAGAGCGGCACGTCCGGCGTGCCGAGGCTGGTCGCCTTGCGGCAACTGAATACGCGACCGTCTTTCAGCGTCACGATCACTTCGCCAGGGAAGTGTTGCGGGAAGTCGCTATGCGGGTCATCGGTGCAGTATGTTTTTTCGGCGAGTGCGCGCACGTCGGCCGCATCGAGCGGCTCATCGTGAAACGTCGCCAGGTCGACCCGGCCGCGCGCCAGCGCTACCGCGACCACGTACTGCACGCTGAACAGCGCGGCATAGGGGTCCGCCGGATAGATACAACGTTCGCGAGGCTCGGCGACGATCTTGTGCAGGGGGCCGCTGAGGGGGCAGTCGATCCGTTTGATGTCTTCCAGCTCGAACTGGCCGCGCAACTCGAGCGCCGCGTCGACGAAGGAATGAATAAAGTGGCAGCACGGATAAGGCTTGAGCGCGATGCCGAGTGCCTGCCAATGCTGACCCAGTTCGAAACTTGGTGCATCGTCGCCTTCCGGCGTGGATTCAATGTGCGCGGCATAGAATCCACGTGCGGACTCGAATACTGCGGCCGGCCCTTTGAAACCCGCTTTGCCGAGCGCGGCGGCGGCAAGCCCGCTATGTGCGGCCCATCCCGGGTGCAGGCGTTTGAGCCAGGATTTTTCGGCGACCAGAATGCCGGCTGCCATGCTGCCACACAGGCCCAGCGCGGACGTCAGCGCACCCTCGTCGAGTTTCCCGAGACGTCCGGCTGCCACTGCCGAAGCGAAGGTGCCGCACAGCGCCGTGGGATGAAACGACCGGTCATGGAATTGCCCCGCGCCAACTGTGGCCAGTCGGCAGCCAATCTCCAGTGCACTGACGAAGGCAATCAGGACCTCGCGCCCGCTCGCGCGATTCGCCTCGCCGGCCGCGAACGAGGCGGCCATCGCCTGCGCACTCGCATGATAGATGGCGCCGATGTGCGTGTCGTCGAAGTCGAGTCCGTGCGCGAGGACGCCGTTGACAAGTGCTGCGGACGGCGCGGGCAACTTCGCGCCGCTGCCGATCGCGGTAGCCTCGGTGCCATTGCCAAGCGCATGCGCGGCGTCGAGCACAACGCTGCCGAAGTCGAAGCGGGTCGACGCGAGCGCGATGCCCAGCACGTCGAGTAGATGCTCCTTTGCGAGTTGCAGCACGTCGGCGGGAATGTCCTCGAGCGTCAGTCCCGTGACAAAACGGGCGATGCGCTCCGCCTCCGCCGGTCCCGTGCTCACAGTGGAGTGGGATGCACCCGACAATGCGCGTGTTCCGGGTATGGCGTTTCTGTCCAGATTCATGGTTTGTCTCCTTTCTGTTCTGTTATCGGTTCGCTGCGGCGTATCAGGGAATGGCGATGTCCATCAGTGGCACGTGTTGCTGCGCGCCGAACGTGTCGCGTTCATTGACGCTGCCCTGCGCCCATCCGCGTCGCAGTGAAAATTTGAACGCCCGCGCGGGATCGAAAAACATGAAGGCGATGATCTCCGATGGCTCGACGTTGTAGAGACGACACACTAGTTCCGGCGTCAGCACGCCGCTCGCTTTCACGCGCTCGTAGTGCGCCGTGTTCGCGAAGATCACGTCGAAGGTGATTTCGAATGGCCCTGAGTTCTTGCTGCGGATGACCTGCGCGAGTTCTCTTAACGTATCCATCGTCAGGTCTCCATAAGGTGTGCGGGAAACAGTTCGCACGGCGAGTCGACTTCCATCAGGTGATAGATCGAGAACCTGCAGACTGGCCCAAGCGGGTTTTCCGGCGGATTCAGCGGAATCGCGAAGTTGCCGCCTGTCGACATCTGGCCGGGGTAGGGCAGGTGCAGGACTGCGACGCGCGTCAAACCGCAGATCGCGCTCGCCTGTGCCTGGGTTGGAGCAGTGACCTCCGCGAGAAGTCCAACCTCATGCGGTAAGCGGTCCTTGAGCGGTTCCAGCTCGCCCATCACGCCGTTCCTGCCATACACATGAAAATGAAGCGCGGCCTCGCCAGTGCGTAGCGCCTCGAACACGCCCATCATCCGTTCGCGCACCGACGCGAGAAAGTCGTCGATCTGGCCGATCAGGATCGGATCGCGAATGCCGCCCACAAAAATCGTTCGATACCCGACCACTGCCGCGCCTTCCAGCTTCACCTGATAGGTCGGCGACGGGCGGAACACGCTACCGCTTACGCGCACGCGCCGCTCGTCCAGCTGTTCATAGCTGGAGCCGCCCAGATCCAGCACGCCTCCGGGGCCGGGCAACAGATCCGGACGCGTTTTTTCATACAACGTGTGAGCCGCTACCGACGCGGTCGTGCAGCGTTCGAGCGGGCTCATCGGTTCGAGATCGAAGCTGTCGCGCCGGATAGTCGCGAGAATCACCTTGCCTTTGGGCTCCGCACAGAGACCGCCGCATTCCATGATCTTGCCCATGTGCCAGTACACACCGGGTTCGATGTCGTGGAGCATGCAAAACGCAGCGAAGGGCGCGGGATCGTAGGCGCGGCCCGCGACGATCACGTCGACGTCCGGATACCGGCGCAGCACGTCCAGGATAGGTTCGGCGCCCATCTGCGCGACGATATGCGTCGAGCTGTCGATGTCGTCCGATGTCAGGGCCGGCGCCGAGGCACACGGCACGATGCGGCCGTCGTCGAAACGGCGGTGCACCGTGGCGTGTTTTACGTCCGCATAGATCTTTGCGATCTTCAGCGGCCGGCCAAATTCTGTGCCGATCTCGCGAATCGTCGTAGCGATGCTGTCCACGTGCATATCAAGACCGGGGCCGCCGGCCGAGCCGATGAGCAGCGGGATTCTGCGTTCGGACACCGCTTTCAGCATGACGCGCAGATCGCGAGAATAGGCTTCGGACGAGACCAGTGTCGAGCCGAGTCCAAGCTGGTAAGGGCCGGGATCGGTCGAGCCGGAATCAACAACGATCGCATGCGCGCCCGCGTCAATGCCGCGCTGGAAGTCCGCTTCGGGGATACCGTAACCGAGCATACCCACGGGTGTAAGAATCCTGATTTCGCGCATGTGCAGCTCCTTCACGCGCTTCGGCGCCAGGCGCCGGGTGCCGGTTTCGCGAGCCCTAGCGTGTCACGCAGCGTGGTACCCGGATACGACTTGCGATACAGCCCGCGTCGCTGCAGTTCGGGCACAACCATGCGCACGACATCCTCGTATGTTCCAGGTGTCGACAACGCCTGGATGACGAAGCCGTCGCAGGCACCACCAAACCAGGCCTCCATTTCGTCGGCGACCTGCCTGGCGGTGCCGACGAAGGCAGGACCCTCGTTAATGGTGCCGCGACCCGAATGTTCGACGAAGTCACGCACCGACGGATTGCGCTTGCCGCTCTTCTGGATCACGCGATCGCGCAGGCTGTGCCATGAGACCGAAGCGAGTTCTTCATCCGTGAAAGGTTCCTCGTAGGGGCGCGTCGAGAAATCGACGTTAAGCACCTCGCACAGGAGCGCCAGGCTGTCGATCGGCTTCGCGAGCGACGCGATGAGCTCAAACCGGTCCTTGGCCTGCGCTTCGGTTTCCCCCACGACGACCTTTACCGCTGGTGCGATTTTGACCGATCCCGGATCACGTCCTGCCTCAGCCAGCGCGGCTTTTAGTTGCGCATACAACTTGCGGCCCGTATCGAAGTTCGGATATGCAGCGAACACGAGATCGGCCCAGCGCGACGCGAACGCCATGCCGCGACCGCTCTGTCCTGCCTGAAGCAGCACGGGGCTACCCTGCGAAGAGCGCGGTACCGGTAGCGGTCCGCGTGAATTGAAGTAGCGGCCTTTGTGGTCGAGGCGGTGCACCTTGTCAGGATCGGCGAAATGGTCGTTTTCCTTGTCGATGATGAGCGCGTCGTCTTCCCACGTGTCCCAGTGACCCATCACCACTTCCATGAACTCGTCGGCGCGGTCGTAGCGCAGATCATGCTCGAGATGCTCCTCGCGTCCGAAGTTTTCTGCCTCCGAGTCGTTCAGGGAGGTGACAACGTTCCATGCGACGCGCCCCTTTGTCATCAGATCGAGCGTCGCGAACAGGCGCGCGACGTGAAACGGCTCGTAGTAGGTTGTCGAATAGGTTGCACCGAGGCCGAGGCGGCTCGTTGCAGAGGCCATCGCCATCAGGATCGGGGTCGGGTCCATCTTGACCGCGCGCACGCCGTGCGCGACGGTTTCGCGGTGATCGTTGCCGTAGATGTCCGGCATCGCAAGCCGGTCGTCGAAGAACGCCATGTCGAACAGGCCGTCTTCCAGCGTGCGTGCGATACGTTGATAGTATTCGGGCGACATGAAGTCGCTGGTGCTCGCAGGATGACGCCAGGAGCCGACATAGTTCGTGCAGTTCTGCGCCTGCAAGAAGGCGATGAGGCTCATCTGACGGGGAGGATTCGAACTCATGTTTATTTCACTCTTGGGACGGATTTCGATGCCGGCGACGGCGCGTGCGGCTCGGTGAAGCTGACCGACTACAGGGCAGCAACGCCTGGCCGCTGTTGGTGGATTCATTCTTCGGGAATCCCCCCGCTTGAACAAATCATGGTGTGAGATAGACTTATAAATATCGCTAATAGGTGTGTGTCGCCTTCTCCAACTGTTATTCATCCACTATGTCGAGCGCAGCCAAACCGCCAGATCGTGAAATGCTCCCGTCTTCGCTCGGGGTCGATTTGCTCGAACTGGAGACTTTCATCGCGGTGGCTGAGGCGGGCAGTTTCAGTGTGGCGGCAGAGCGTCTGTGCGTGACGCAGCCGGCAGTGACCGGGCGTGTGCAGCGCCTCGAAACCGCGCTCGGCACAGCGTTATTACGCCGCACCACACGCAAGGTCGAAACCACACCGCAAGGCGCGCGGTTACTCACCGAATCAGTTCGCGCGTTGCGCAGCCTGCGCGGGGTCATTGAAGAATTCCGTGCGGATGCGCGCCTCGCGCGGCAGCGCGTGGTCGTCGCGGCCACACCCATGCTGGCTGCGGTGGTGTTGCCAGCGATCATTCACCGGTATTCGGCGCGCTTTCCGGACGTTGAGGTCGAGTTACGCGACCTGCAATATGCCGATGCGCTCGCAGCACTCGATAGCGGCCGCGCCGATCTCGCGTTACTGGCCCTCGCGAGCGACGACGGCCGCTATCATTTCGAACCCGTGCGCAGTGACGGCATGGTGTTGATCGCACCCGCCGACCATGCGTTTGCTGATCGTTTGCACATTGACCCTGCCGAACTCGCCGGCCAGCGGTTGCTCGTAATTGACCAGTATCTGCCGATCATGTCGGGTATTACGGAAGCCCTCAAGGCCCGCGGCCTCGAGCCGCCGTCGTGCAAGGCGGTGGGCAATCTGAACACATTGCTGGGAATGGTCGACGCGGGCCTCGGGCTGACGTTGCTGCCGAGGGTCATGGCGCACCGAAGCACCCAGAACGGCCACAGGCTGATCGAGCTGGACGGGCTGGAACTGCGTCGCACGTTCGGCATCGTGTGGCCCCGCGACGCGCGGTTGAGCGCTTCGTCAAGCAGCTTTTGCCGGTTCCTGAGCGAAGCAATGGCGGGCTGAAGCGCGGGCGCCGGGTCGTCGTTGTCATGCTGCTATTTATTTCAACGGCTGATTAAGGCATCACGACTTGCGAATTGTTGATCCGCGAGGCGATGCCTAGACTTGCCTTCATGACCCATGAAGGAGCATCGCTGTGAGTACCGAAACCGAGTTGTCTCCCGTCGAATTCACTGTGCCCGTTGTTTCGGCCGATCCGGCGGATGCCTTTGATCAACGGCAGTTCCGCAATGCGCTTGGCACATTCGTGACCGGTGTGACCGTCGTCACCACGTGCGACGGCGCGGGCGGGACCCACGGAGTCACGGCCAACTCATTCAGCTCGGTGTCGCTGGATCCACCGCTCGTGTTGTGGAGCCAGGCACTGACTTCCCGCAGTTACCCGGCGTTTCGCGACAGTGATCGTTTTGTGATCAACATCCTTGCCGACGACCAGATTGCGATCTCCAATCATTTTGCGAAGTCTCGCGAAGACAAGTTCAGCGGTATCGAATACCGGCCTGGACTCGGCGGGGCGCCAGTGCTGAGCGGTGTTGCGGCCCATTTCGAATGCGCAAAGGTGGCGAGTTTCCCCGGCGGCGATCACGTGGTCTATGTGGGGCGTGTCGAGCGCATGGGCCACTCGAACCGTCGCGCCCTCGCGTTCGGTAGCGGACGCTACGTGGCGACCTACGCGCATGATCTCGGGCCAGTCGCGTTGAATCTTGGCACGTCGACGCCTTCGGAACTCGAGGCGGTTCGTCTGGTCACAGCGGCGCTGCCAGCTCTGGCGGAAAAGCTGGGCGGACACACGCTGTGCCTCGCCGTATGGGGCAATCATGGGCCGACCGCCATCCATTGGGAGCCTTCATCGAACCCGGTCAGCGACCAGCTACGCGTCGGCCTCGTGATGAGCATCACGCGTTCAGCGACGGGCCGCGCGTTTGCTGCATTTCTTCCGGATGAACAGACACGCGTGTTCGTGAGCGAGGACCTTCGCCTGTCGCGACGCGCGGACCAGGACGAAGCGGCACACCGTCTCGACTTTGAACGCGATGTAGAGGAAGCGAGAACACGGGGATACGCACGGGTCATCGGGGTAGAGCCTTCACCGCTGCATCAGGTGGCGGTCAACGCGTTCAGCGTGCCGATTTTCGATGCGCGCGGGAATATGCTGATGGCGTTGTCGCTAACATCGCAAGCGAACCGGCTTGGCACAGACTGGGACGGTCCGGTGCCGCAGGCGCTGGCCGAGGCAGCGTGGCAGCTTTCAGCGCGAATTCAGGCCCAATGATGCTATCGAGCGACCACTATGATCAGATTTCGGTCCCCTGCACCCTCATGCGGGCGGGCACGAGCAAAGGCGCTTACTTTCATGACGCCGACCTTCCGAAGCCGGGTCCGGAACGCGATGCTTTCCTGATGGCGGTGATGGGAAGCGAGGATCTTCTCCAGATTGATGGTCTCGGCGGTTCCCGCCTCGTTACTGCAAAGATCGCCATCGTCAAGCCATCAGCGAGAGACGACGCGGACGTCGACTATACCTACGCGATCGTTCCACCCGGGCGGGGTGTGGTCGTCTATACGAGCAACTGCGGCAACATTTCGGCGGGTGTGGGTCCATTCGCTATCGATAGCGGACTCGTGAGGGCCGATGGGCCGACGACCAGGGTGCGCATTTTCAACACCAATACGGGCAAGCTGTTGATCGCCCATGTGCCGGTACGCGATGGCCGCGCACGCGTTTCCGGCGATTTCGCTATACCCGGTGTGCCCGGCACCGGTGCCGAGATTCACCTCGACTACAGCCATACGGTTGGCGCAAAAACGGGACGTGCGTTGCCGACTGGTCATGTCGTGGATACGATCCGTCTTGATGATGGTCGCGAGCTCGCGGTGACGATCGGAGATGTCGCGAACCCATGCGTCTTTATTCGTGCGCAGGACGTCGGCGCAACGGGAAGTGAACGTCCTGATGAAATCGATCAATCAGCGCATCTGCTCGCGACAATCCGCGAAGCGCGCGGCAAGGCGGCGCACATGCTCGGTCTTTGCGCCCGGTGGGAGCGCGCCGAAACAGAATCGCCAGCCTTGCCACTGGTTGTGCTAGTGGGCGGCGCAGCTTCGTACACGGACGCGAACGGGGCACACGTGGCCAGTGCATCGATGGATCTCCGTGCACGATTGATCTTCTATAACAGATGTCACGAAAGCATGGCCGGAACCGGGGCGATGTGTACCGCCGCGATGTCACAAGTGGGGGGCTCGATCGTGCACCAGTCGGTATGCGACGCATCGACCGGCTTGCTGCGAATCGGGCATCCGCTGGGCGTAATGACCGTTGCGGTGGAGAGCGAACTTGTGCCGGGCACGAACGAACCGGTCTATCGACGGCTCGGCTTCAGCAGAACCGCACGAAAACTAATGGACGGTCACGTATTCGTACCGGCGGCCGCTTTGCGGAAAGGCGAATGATCCGGCGCGCCACCGCGCTTGGCAACCGCTAGACGATCGCTAGACGATCGCTGCCTGACGGAGAAATTCGCAGAAGCTGCTGGCGGCGGTGCCAAGCTCGGCGGTGAGCGGAAGGACAATTCCGAAGCTGCGGCGCAGATCTACGCCATCCAGCTCGATGATGGTGTGCCTCGCCAGGTCGATGCGCTGCGCGGTGGACCGGGGCAGCAAGGTAACGCCCATTTCGGCTTCCAGCATGCCGACCAGCGTGTTCAGGTTGCTGACGGTCCGGATTTGTGGAAGACGCAAGCCACGTTGCTTCAATGCTTCTGCCAGGCGCGCGACGATATGCTGATACTGCTCTACCACCATGAGCGGATAACTCGCAAGGTCTTCCAGCGACATGTGAGGATGTCCGGACAGTTCATGCCCCGCCGGCGCGACGAATACCATGTCACGGGCCCAGAGCGCTTCGAAGCGGAAACGCCGGTCGGGTTCTTCCAGCGCGAGCACGGCGAGATCGGCCGCGCCTGTCTCCAGCGCGTTTAACGCATCCGCGTATTGCAGATCGCGCAAATCGACCTGCACATCCGGAAAGCGGCCCGAATAATTCTTGATGATTTGCGGAAGCGTCATCGCGGCGAGCGTCGGCGTAGCGGCCACAACCACGCGTTGCCGTGCGAGGCGCGCGCCCTCCCTGAATTTGCCGACGACGCTGCGCAACCCGCGCAGCGCGTGATTTGCCTCGGCCAGAAGAAGGGCGCCATCACGCGTGGTTTCGACTCTGCGTGTGGTGCGCTCAAGCAGCTTCGTGCCCAGTGCGGTTTCAAGACGTTGCACGCGCCCGGTCACTGATGGCTGCGCGACGTGCAATCGCTGTGCAGCAATGCTGAAGCTTCCTGCTTCCGCGACGGCGATGAAGGTCTCCAGCTCGACCAGATCGATTCCCAGCAACGAAGGCTCTGCTTCCTGATCATGGGGATTGATGCGAACTGACATGCTGGACTTTGCGTCGATTAGTTGGTGAACGTTATAAGTGTATCGCACATCGCGATTTGTTCAATCGCAGGAAATCCCCAACAATGGTTCACGCTCTTGCCCGCGCACGTCGCCGCTGTTCATCACGACAGGCTTTGCGGGCCTCCGCGGCGTAAGGATGATTCCCGCGCGAGAATCCTGAACAACGCAGCCTGGGCTAGCCGAAATTGATGTCACAGAAAGACGCAGGGGCTGGAAGACTGGTAATTCACTGACGAATCCGGAGACGAAGCAATGAATGTAGACGCAACACAGCGACAGTCCATGACTGGCGAATCGAGCGCAGCAGAAAAGCCCGGAAGGACTGACATCCAGCTAAGCGAGTCCGAGCAGATCGCCCGATTCGCGCTGGGCCTGACGCTCGACGCGGTTCCGCCCGAAGTCGTCACACTCGCCAAGGAGCATTTGCTCGACGTGATTGGCATCGCACTCGCTTCGACGCAGTTCGAATTTGGCCGTGTCGTACTCGATGCGGCCTGTGCGTTGGGCAGCGGCTCGCAGGCGACGGCCATTGGCAGCGGTGCGGCTCTGCCGGCCAGCTCCGCGGCCCTCGTCAACGGCGTGCTTGCACACGGGCTTGATTTCGACGACACGCACATCGGCGCAATCTACCATGCAAGCGCACAGGCAATGGCTGCCGCGTTTGCGTCGGGCCAGGCCAATCGCTCAAGCGGACGGGAAGTCCTGCTCGCATTTATCAGCGCGCTGGAGACCGGTTGCCGCCTCGCGACCGTCGGCGCCGGAAAACTGCATGCGCGCTCATTTCATCCGACCGCGCTGTGCGGTACATTCGCGGCCGCGGCCGCTGCCGGCCGTCTGTCCGGGCTTGGCGAAGCGGCGCTGACGTCCGCATTGGGGCTGTGCGGCAGCATGGCGTCCGGCATCCTTGTGAGCGAGAAATCCTGGCTCAAACGCCTGCATCCGGGTTGGGCCGCGCACAGCGGAATCGCCGCCGTCGCACTGGGCGGCGCTGGCTTCAGGGGACCGGCGACGGTGTTGGAGGGGCAACGTGGTTTCTACGCCGCGCACATCGAAAGCGTTCCCGAGGGCGATGCGCTACCGTCGTTCGAACTGGGCAAGCACTGGCAGACGCTGGGCATCGCGCTCAAACCTTACCCGTGTTGCCATTTCATTCACTCGTTCGTCGATGCTGCGCTCGAATTGCGCGGACAGTTCGCACTGGAGGACATCGAGCGAGTCGAGTGCCCGCTGACAGGCGCGTTGCACAAGATCGTCGCTGAACCGCGCGAACGCTGCATTCGACCCGCCGAGCCGTATGCTGCGCTATTCAGTGTGCAATACGTGGTCTCGGTCGCACTGGCGAAGGGGCGTGTCGACCTTGCGACGTTCTATGACGAGCCGCTAGACGCGCCGGATGTCCTTGCAATCGCAGCGCGCACGCACTGTATCGATGACCCGCAAAGCGACTATCCGAAACACTTTCCCGGCGAGGTGATCGTGACGCTCAAAGATGGCCGCGTGCTTCGCAGCCGGAAAGCCATGAGCCTTGGAACGCCCGAGGTGCCGTTGTCGCGTGAGGCGATCGAGGCGAAGTTTATGTCCAACGCGACGCGCGCCATTGGCGAAGACGCCGCGCGTCAGGTGATCGAAAAAATCGCATCGCTGGAGAATGCCGGATCGCTCGACGAAATCATGGCGCTTTGCACGGCGAAGTGACACGACTAACAGGCTCGTGAAGGCGGGCTGATCGCACAGCAGTCCGCCGGTGAAAAAAGCAGGCAACGACAAAGATTATGGAGGGAGACATGCAATATACCGCCGCTCAAAGGCTGGATCGGTTACCCGCGTCGCGATTTCATCGACGCCTCGCGCTGATGATCGGGTTGGGTTTGTTTTTTGATGCGTTCGATCTGTATATGGCCAGCGGTGTCATGGTTGGGTTGGTGGCGTCCGGATGGGCGACCATGGCTTCGAATGCACACTTCCTGTCAGCTGGCGCACTGGGCGCGTTGATCGGCGCGTTCTTCGCTGGTTGGCTCGGTGATCGTTACGGACGCAGGTTCACGTTCCAGTTCAATCTGATGCTGTTCGGCGTCGTGTCGATCGCGGCGGCGCTTGCGCCGTCGATGACATGGTTGATCGTGCTGCGTTTCATCATGGGTCTTGGACTCGGTGCGGAGATCGTGGTCGGCTACGCAACCATTTCGGAGTTCGTACCGCCCGCAACGCGCGGCAGGTGGAACGCAGTGCTTTTTTTCCTGTCGACGTCGTCGCTGCTGATTTCGACTGCACTCGGCTATCTGATCATTCCGCATCTGGGCTGGCGTTGGATGTTCGCAATCGCAGGAGCGGGCGCGCTGGTCGTCTGGCTGATGCGCAAGAAAATGCCCGAGTCGCCGCGCTGGCTGGAGTCGGTCGGGCGACATGCAGAAGCGGACGAAATCGTGACTCGCATTGAAGCCGAAGTGATCCGCGCTGAAGGAAGACCGTTGCCGGATCCTGAACCGGTCGCCGCAGCGCCAGAGCGCGTTCGACATTACCGGTTCGGGGATCTCTTCCGATTGCCTTTGCTGATTTCCACGATCGTTGGCATCACTTTGAACGTGGTGGGCCTCGCGGGCGTGTATGGATTCATCATCTGGTTGCCAACGTTTCTGATGAAGAGAGGACTGACGCTTCACACGTCCCTGGGGTATTCCGCGTTGATGGCAACGGGCAGCCTGATCGGCATTGCGCTGGCTGGCATCGTATCGGACCGGTTGGGTCGCAGGCGCGGCGTGGTGATCATGTCGCTCGTCGCAGCGTTGTTGGGATGGATCTATCCGCAAATGGCAACCGTGTCATCCACGACGCTGGTAGGCGTGTTGCTAACCACTGCGCTGTACTTTTGCGGCGCGCTCGGCTTCTCCGCGTATGTGCCCGAACTTTTTCCGACTGAGTTGCGTCTGCGGGGTTGTGGCGTAGCGAGTGTGGCGGGGCGGGCAGGATCGATCGTTGCGCCTCAACTGGTCAGCGTGCTGTACGCGTATGGCGGCGGTGTGACGGCTGTGACCCTGACATTAATCGGGCTTCTGCTAGTGCAGGCCGCAGTCGTGGGTTTCTTCGGCAAGGAGACGACAAATCGCTCGCTCGATGACCGCTTTGATGAACCGGCGGCAGTTCCGGGCGATGACCATCCGGTCCCGCCCGCTATGCGCGCGTCTGCGCCTGCGGACCGTTGATCGAAGCCCGTCGGCCGATAGGCGCATCGTGCGCCTATCGGAGTAACAGCCACGCGCGGCGAACTTTGAACCAAAGCGCGTTGTCCCCCGGCGTGCGGGTTGTCAGTTGCAGTCGGATAGGAGCTGGCGCAATTAGTATTGCGTTAGGTGACGTGAAAATAGCCCTTCTTTCACGCAAGCGGGCGGCAATTTCACCAAGGCATCGGGAGGTGCGCTGACGCAGTTTTCGCTGCGGTTCGCCGCAGGGAGACTCGATCGGGCGAGGGGACGCATATGACGTGGCAAAGCACGCCATATGCAATTCAACCTGGCTCAGTTCACAATTTCTGCAGTCAGTTCGGGCGCGGCGCTGAATTCACTGGCACCAGGATTTTCATAACCGTCTCCTGCATGGAGACTCAAAGTCCGAACGCCAGCAATCAGATAACATCAGATCACGCCTGAACGCTTCAACGCCTGCAATCGTTCGTCCGGGAGTCCGAGCATCACGCCCAGCACCTCGGCAGTTCCTTCGCCCAACGTCGGCGGTATGCGACGCACGGGCGGTCGTTCACCGTCGAACCGGTAAGGGGGCGATAGCAGGTCGATACGTCCCGCTGCCGGATGCTCATATTCGTCCACGAGGCCGGATTCCCTCGCGCGCGTGGACGTCAATGCCTGGTGCAGACCCGCGACCTCACCGCAAGGAATGTTCGCGCAAGCGAGTTTCTTCAGCAGATCATCGCGATTGCGTGCGCGCAATTCGCGCTGGATCTCCGGTAACAACGCGTCCCGATGTTTCGACCGGTCGAGGTTGGTCAGGAAACGCGTATCGGCCGCGAGATCAGGCCGGTCGATGACTTCGCGGCAGAAGCGCTGGAACTGCGAGTTGTTGCCAACGGTGATGACGAGCGGACCGTCGGCCGCATCGAATACGCCGTACGGCACAATCGAAGGGTGCGCGTTGCCGTAGCGGGGCGGATCTTCGCCGAGCAGCAACGCTTCGAGTCCGTAGTAGGAAGTGATCATCAGACCGCAGTCATACAGCGCCATCTCGATTTTGCGGCCGCGGCCGGTGCTCTGCCGCTGAAACAGGGCGGCCAGAATTGCCTGTGCGGAATACATGCCGGTGAACAGATCGACCACCGCGACCCCGAACTTGAGCGGCGGCTGGTTCGCTTCGCCGTTCATGCCCATTAGCCCGGCCTCACCTTGTACCACCAGGTCGTAGCCGGGGCGGGTCGCTTCGCGACCGGTTGGATCGTAGCCTGAAATCGAGCAGTAGATCAGATCGTCGCGCCCGGCGCTCAGGTCTTCGTATGAGAGGCCGAGTTTTGCGGCGCCGCCAACCTTGAAGTTCTGAATCACCACGTCGCATTTGCTGGCGAGTGCACGGGCGA
>NZ_DASRSY010000128.1:0-4746 GCF_035656215.1 Paraburkholderia sp. | reverse complement strand
GAACCCTTCCTGGATCTCGTCGTGCATTTTTAACGCGACGTCTTTACCCCAGCGCTCGATCCATTGGGAGCGCGACAGACGTCCCGACGCATTCTGCCCTTGTCCGCCATTGCGGCTGCTGCAACCCCAGCTGGTTTTGTTGGCCTCGAGCACCACGGCCTTGATGCCATGTTCGCGCGCCAGACAAAGCGCCGTCGCGAGCCCCGTATACCCTCCGCCGATGATCGCCACGTCCACGTCGATGTCTTTCGTGATCGGACCATCGTCAGGCGGCGGCGTGCCGGCGGTCGCGGCCCAGTAGGTGGGTGCGTATTGCTTGCCGTGCCCGGGTCCCGGCGAGACCAGCGGGTCGTATCTCGGGTCATATTGAGTCGCGCTGTCCCGCCCTGCAGACAGACCTTCGCCGACCCGTGTGATGACACTTTGCTCCATGTGAAGCTCCTCGTCGGCGTCAAACGTTCTGCTTCGGACGTTCCTTGCGGAACGCACGCTTGACTGCGATCAGACCATCGCGGAACTCGAAGAGATCGCATCCTTCCGCTTCGATGCGCCAGCCTTCCGCATGCGTCCCCGTGAACACCCATTCGGACACGCCGCGCTCGCCGATGACGTAGTGACGGCCCTTGCCCCAATGCGCATCCGGGAAGGTCTTGAAGACCGCTTCGAATGCTGCTCGCACTGCGTCGCGACCGACGAAGCGCGCACCGTAGACTTCGCTTCCGCCTGCGGCGTCGAATACACAGTCTTCGGTCATGAAGCCCATCAGCGCATTCGCATCGTGACGATTGAACGCGGCGGAAAATGCGGCGAGCGTATCCGCGGTGACCCTGGATGCGGACGTTTCTGTTGTGGCCATGCATGTCTCCTGCTTGGTTAATTGGGTGAGACTTATGAGCTTGCCTAAGCGGCGATCTCTTATGGAAAAGTGTAAGTTTCGTGTCCGCTCGACGGTAGGGCCAGTGCGCTGGTTTCGCCTGGTGCAGCGTGTGTGGGAAAGACGTGGGTTGACTGGCCTGGAACCCGGGGATTTGGGTTCGGGCCGTTGGTGGGATGGGGGCGACTGGGACGCTCAGCGCGATCAGGGCGCTTGATGCGATTGGTGCTTGGCGTGCTTACGTGCCTGCGCGCCTGCGTGCCTGCGCGCCTGCGTGCCTGCGTGCCTGCGTGCCTGCGTGCCTGCGTGCCATTTGCGCGTTGAGCGCGGCACGTCGGCGCTAGTTCAACATCTGCGCACTTTCAAGGCAACGTCTCACGGTACGCTCATCCTCGTCGGTAAAACGGCCGATCAGAACAATCGTCGATTCATCCGCTGCATGACCCGCAAAAGGCGTGATCAGAATGCGACCGCCAACCACATGCAGTTCCTGCGGAGACGCATCCTGGTCCAGCCAGACGATGCCCTTCGCCCTCAATAGCGGAACAGTCAGGCTGCGAAACACGTCCCTGAGTTTCTTCCTGTCGAGGCGAAAGTCCGAGCGAAAGGAAAAGCTGCAGATGTCCTGATGGCTGTTGGGGCGCTCGCTCACAGCGAGAGCGAGCCCACCGGTGCGATGGCGAGGCACGACACTCGCGTCGAAGATCAGCTCCAACGGGACAGATCCGTTTGTCGATTCGAGCAGAATGGAAGTAGTCGCGAGCGACAACACCGCCTCCTTCGCCGGCGCTTTTTCCTGCTCCGTCACGAGATCGGTCTTGGTGAGCACAAGGGCCGTCGCGCCCGCGATCTGCCGACGCACAATATCGCCGACGTACGGGTCGAGCAAGGTTGCGCCGATCCGCTCGGCGTCCACGGCAACGATAATCCCGACCAACCTGAATGCCCGGTCGAGCATGCCGATCTGCGCGATCTTCACCGGATCGGAAACACCGCTGGCTTCAATGATCAACAACTCGGGACGCTCGGGACGCTCGCTGATTTTCACGAGCGCATCGACAAGGCGCCCACCGATCGAGCAGCAAACGCAGCCGTTCTCCAGATTGATGACGTCGTCCGTGCGTTCGCGGATCAGCGCGGCATCGATATTGATATCGCCGAAATCGTTGACCAGCACAGCCACCCGGCGCTGCCCCGCATTCGAAAGCACGTGGTTAAGCAAGGTGGTCTTGCCGGCACCCAGATAGCCGCCGAGCACGACCAGCGGAATGGGTGGCCGCACGCTCGCGGCCGCAGCGTCAGTCATTTTTTGCCGGCGACTTGAAAACGCGGCCGCCCAGCACCGTGCCCCACACTTCGACGTCTTTCAACTTTTCAGCGGCGACCTCGCTCGGGTCGTCCGCCAGCACGGCGAAGTCCGCGAATTTACCCACTTCGATACTGCCGATCAGATGGTCCATCCTGAGCGTGTAAGCCGCACCCAGCGTAATCGCGCGCAACGCGTCGGCCACCGGGATGCACTCGCTCGCGCCCAGCACACGACCGGAAGCGGTCTTGCGCTGCACCGCGCACCAGGCAGTAAATAGCGGGCTCAATTGCGTGATCGGCGCATCCGAATGAAAAGCAAAGGGAATGCCCAGACGCCGCGCCGTTCCCGCCGCGTTCATGCGGTTCGCCCGGTCAGGGCCCATGGTCTGCGTGTAGTGGGCGTCGCCCCAGTAGTAGATATGGTTGGAGAAAAAGTTGATGCACATGCCGAGTTTCGCAGCGCGGGCCAACTGGCTCGCGTCGGCCATCTGGCAGTGCTGAAGCGTGTGACGGTGATCGCTGCGCGGACAGGCATCGAGCATCTTTTCGAGCGCGTTCAACACGACCTCGGTGGCTTCATCTCCATTGGTATGAATATGGAGTTGCAGCCCGGCGCGGTGAAACGGCGTGAACACTTCTTCCAACTGGCTGGGCGGAATCAGCCACAATCCGTTCGGCTGCCCACCGACATAACCCGGCCACTTCAGCCGCGCCGTGAAGCCCTGAATCGACCCATCGACGATGAATTTGACCGGGCCGAACGTCAATTTCTCCGTGCTGTCGCGAATGGCCGATAGTACTTTTTCAACGCCATTGTCCGGGCTTCGCTGGGGAGCAAACGCGGGCACGATCCTCACCGGATATTGCGGGTCGGCGGTGACTTCACGCAGGTTGCGATTGCCCAGCGCCGACAGATCGTTGACCAGATCCGTCGCGGTGGTCACGCCGGCGAGTTGGGCGACCTTGCCGAAATTCCAGATGGCCTCTTTCTTTTCACTCGCCGCGATGGAAAGTTGGCTGCCGATCACCTGATACACCGGGAACATCGCCGCGAATTCCTGCAGTTCGCCGGTCGGCTGGCCGTCCTGATCTTTATCGATACCGTCGATATCCGTGTCGCCGTCGATACCGGCGAGCGCCAGCATCGCGCTGTTGACGTTCATCAGATGCACACTCGCGTGCAGCACGACAATGGGCCGGCTCGTCGAAACGGTATCGAGTTCTCTGACCGACAGACGGCTCGCGCCGAAAAAAATCGGATCGAAGCCCCACGCGAGTAGCGGCGTCGCCGCGTCAGTCATCGTGCATTGCGCTTCACCGAGCCGCTCGATCACTTCGTCCAGCGTTTTCAAGCCTCGCCACAACTTGCCGTCGGGGCCGCGCCGGTCGTAATAGCCGAGATACACGGCGTCCCACATGGCGCCTTCCATCAGGTGGCAATGGCCTTCGACGAGCCCCGGCATCAACACCTTGTCCCGGAACGTGTCGACGATCTCAGCCTCGCCCCACTGGCTGACCTCCTCCAGATTTCCGACCGAGAGGATTTTGCCGTCTCGCACGGCAACATGCGTGGCGTGCGGCTGGGCCGGATTCATCGTCAGAATCTTTCTGGCGACGAAGACTGTGATGGGACCTCGTTCAATCGAATTCATAAATAGGAGTTCTTTGATGTAGGACGCAGACCGGACGGTCAGGACAACGCATGCACTGGCTTACGCTTCCAACCATAGTTCAGTATGGCGGTCACCGCGATATTGATCACGAGACACAGCAGGCCCAGGTTGAATCCACCGAGATCGGCATGAAGCATGTATAGGATGATCGCGAGTATCTGGCCGGTCAGAATACCCGTTGCAACAGCAGCCGGTTTGACGCGAAGCGAAAACAGAATGATCATCACGCCCGGGAAAAACTGGGTCACGCCGTAGTACGCGGTATTGATCAATGTGAGCATCAGATTCGGCGTCAGCAGGGTCATCACGATCGAGGCCAGCAGGTAGACGACGATCACCGTTTTCGCGGTGGCCTTCTGCTTGCTCTCGGGCATCTTCGGCAACAGATTGCGCGTCACGAGCGGGCCGATGGCGAGGCAGATGCCCGTCAGCACCAACAGACCGGATAGCGCGGCGCCGGCCGCGACCAGACCCAGCAACCAGCCCGGCAGCAGCCGGATCGCCGCCGCAAAGAACGCTTCATTCGGCGACGCGAGGTGCAGGTTCTGACTGATCGCATAGTACGAAGCGATGACCAGAAACGGATACATCAGCATGTACAGCGGCATCGCAACCTGGGTGCGCCGGATCGTGTTCGGACTTGCGGCCGTGAAGAAAACCTGCACCGCGAACGGCATCACGTAGAACCCTAACGACTGGAACAGCATGGTGCTCATCGAAAACGTCAGTTGACTGGCGTTCATGCTGTTGCTGACGTGCAGGCTCGCGGCGTGAAACACTTCCGTGACGCCGGATTCCCATGAGACCGCGAGCCCTGTGATCACAATCGCCGCGACCATCAGCACGTCCTTCAGGACCGCAATGTACGCCGACGCCCGCACCCCCGAAATA
>NZ_DASRSY010000127.1:0-24614 GCF_035656215.1 Paraburkholderia sp. | reverse complement strand
CCGTACAGCACCCAAACGGTGAAGCCCGTGTCGAAATAGAGAAAGCACGCCACTAGCGCTCGCCAATCGCCGCTCTTCAGGGAGCTCATCACGTTTTTCATTAGACATCCTCACATATGCTGATTGTTCGATTACCAGGTGCACTGCGCCTGGCACGGCGCACCGGAACGGTCACGATGTTGAATACCGGCTTTAACGTGCAAGCTTCATGCCATCCGGGTCCATCTGCTTAAGTATTACTATGTATTCCTTAGAACATCTACATCGCACAGGTGTTTTCTGCTTCAAAAATCAATAAACGTCGCGTACGTAGCGCTTTTCCTGCGCCAAACGGGTCACATAATCGCTGGCTTTTTCTTCGCTCATGCCACCGTGCTGGGCGACCACATGCTTGAGCGTTGCGTCGACGTCTCGCGCCATCCGGCTTGCGTCGCCGCAGACGTAGAAATGCGCACCTTCTTCGAGCCATGCCCACAGTTGTGCACCCTGCTCGCGCATGCGGTCCTGCACATAGATCTTTTCCGTTTGATCGCGTGAGAACGCCACATCGAGCCGGGTCAATACACCGCTGTCCCGCATTGCTTCAAGTTCGTCGCGATAGTAGAAATCCGTGGCCGCATGTTGTTCGCCGAAGAACAGCCAGTTACGCCCCTTGTCGCCACGTGCACGCCGCTCGTGCAGGAAGCCGCGAAACGGTGCAACACCGGTGCCAGGACCGACCATGATGATCGGCGTATCGGAAACGTGAGGAGGCCGAAAGTGTGCGGATTTCTGCACGAATACCGGCACGCTGACGTCACCGGCGCGATCGGCGAGAAACGTCGACGAGACGCCCTTGCGATGGCGACGGCCATTGCTGTAGCGAACCGCTGAAACTGTCAGATGAACTTCGCCGGGATGCGCCTTGGGGCTCGATGCAATCGAATACAAACGTGGTTGCAGGCGCTTGAGCATGCCGGTCAATTCGGTGGCCGTCAGGGTCACTGGAAATTCGTGGAGCACGTCGGCGAGTTGTTGGCCCCACAGCCATTGTTTAAGATCCGACTTGCGCTCCGGCATCAACAGATCGCGCAGTGAGTTGTTGGTGCTGCGCGCAGCGATAAATGCGAGTGAATCCGGGCTGGGGCGCGCGATCTCATAGTGCTTGCCGAGTGCATCGGCGAGGCGCATTTCGCCGGCGCCTGACACATTGACCGCCGCGTCGGCGCTCAAGCCGCTCAGGCTGATCAACTCGTCGACCAGTTCGGGGCAATTGCTCGGCCATACGCCCAGCGCATCACCCGCTTCATATTCGATGCCCGAGTCGCCCGCGCTCAACGAGAAGTAGCGCGTATCCTTCACCGCACCCTGCTTGTTCAGTTGCAGGTTCCTGACGAGCCGTGATGCGGCCGGCCGCGTTTTGGTCGGCACGGCGCCAGGCACCACGGCGTTGATCATGCCGCCCGGCGGCACGGCATGCAGCGCTGCATCTTCTTCGTTGATCCGCACGATGATGTGTTCAAGCCACGCGTCGGCACTCTCCTGATACTCGCTGTCGCAATCGACGCGATCCATCAGACGCACCGCGCCTTGTTCGGCAAGACGCTCGTCGAGCCGGCGACCATGGCCGCAAAACTGATCGTAGTTGCGATCGCCCAGCGCGAGCACCGCGTAGCGCACGCCTTCGAGACGAGGCGCTGCGTCGCTGCTCAACTGGGACCAGAAACTTTGTGCGTTGTCCGGTGGATCGCCGTCGCCGAACGTGCTTGTCATGAGCAGCACGTATTGCGATTTCGCGAGTGTCGAGACCTGATAGTCCGCCATGCATGACGTGCGGATTTCGAAGCGCGACTCCATCAGGCGCGTGGCATAACGCTCGGTAAGCGATTCAGTGTTGCCGGTTTGCGAGGCCCACAGCAGCGTGACTTTAGGGCGTACGCGCACGATGCGTACGCCAGAAGCGTGTGCGTCTGACTGCGGCGCGGCAAGTGCACCCCCAGACGCAGCCGCACTCGTTCCGCCGTGGCTATAAAGTCCCGCCAGCAAGCCATCCACATACAGACGATTCGTCCGCTCAAACGGTGCGCTGCCCGGCAAGACCGGTACGCTGACGATGCCCTGTGCTTCGGCCGAACGCAGGCCGCTGACGAAACCGCTCAGATACGTCCGCTCGGTCTCCGTGAACGACGGTGCGGGTGTCTGCGGAAGTTGCAACAGGCGGGAAAGTGCTTCGATACGGGGCATGTCCTGTTCCTCGGCGTTCGCCGATATAGCGCTCGCCGGCATAGCGCCGGCTGCAACGGCAGGCTCGTCGGTAAGCGTCTCGTCATCGGTAATCGAAATCGGCTCGATGGCTTCAACCGCAACCGGGCTCAGCGCGACCGCACAGAACTTGAGTTCGGGTTGCTGCGAGATCGGATCGATTGCGTCGCTGGTGACTGCGTTGATGCACAGGTCGTCGCCGAACACATCGTTCCAGTGCATCGGCGCAAAGCAGTTGCCTGCCTGCACGCGCTCCGTGACAACCGCAGGCAACACGGCGCGTCCGCGGCGCGACCGGATTTCGACCGGATCTTTGGCCTTGATGCCGAGCGTGGCCGCATCTTCGGGATGAATCTCGACGAACGGACCAGGGTTCAGCTTGTTGAGCATCGCGACCTTGCCGGTCTTGGTCATCGTGTGCCACTGATGCTGCAAGCGGCCCGTATTCAACACGATCGGAAATTCCCGATCCGGCAATTCGGCCGGAGCCGCAAAGGCACGGGCGAAGAACACCGCTTTGCCGCTTGCGGTTGGGAATACCAGTCGCGGACGGCTACCGTCGGGGCGTTCTTTCAGCGTCTGGCTGACGCCGTCGTTGATGTAGCGAATCGGATTGCGGTCAGTCGTGTCTTCAGCGGCAAGCGGCCATTGCAACGGGATGTCCTTCAGGCGGCGATGGCTCGCGCCGCGCAAGTCATAGCCCGTTTTTGGATTCGACACGCGGGTAATTTCCGCGAAAACTTCTTCGGCGCTCGCATAGGTGAACGCCTCGGCGAAACCCATTTCACAGGCAACACGCGCGATGATCTGCCAGTCCGGCAACGCGGCACCCGGCGGCTCGATGCCCTTTTGCATCAGCGTGAGGTTGCGCTCCGAGTTGATCATCACGCCTTCGGCTTCTGCCCACAGCGCGCCGGGCAACAACACGTCGGCGTAACGGTTGGTCTCGGTGTCGAGGAACGCGTCCTGCGAAATCACGAGCTCTGCCGCGCGCAATCCAGCGATAGCGTTCTGACGATTCGCGACACTCGCCGCCGGATTGGTACAGATGATCCAGCACGCCTTGATCTCGCCCGCGGCCATGCGGGTGAACATATCGATCGTACCGTTGCCGACTTCGGTCTTCAGTGTGCCCTTCGGGATGCCCCACAGATCTTCGATAAATGCACGGTCTTCTTCGACCAGTACCGAACGCTGTCCCGGCAAGCCCGGCCCCATGTAGCCCATTTCACGGCCGCCCATCGCGTTGGGCTGACCCGTCAACGAGAACGGACCGCTGCCCCGGCGGCAGATCTTGCCCGTCGCCAGATGCAGATTGCAGATCGCGTTGGTGTGCCACGTGCCGTGCGTGCTCTGATTCAGGCCCATGGTCCAGCAGCTGATCCACTCCGGCGCGGCGCCGATCATCTGGGCGGCCCGGCGGATGTTCTCCGCGGCGAGGCCCGTGATTTCCGCGACTTTCTCTGGCGTGTAGTCCGCGAGAAAACCGGGCATCGCATCCCAGCCTTGGGTAGCGTCAGCGATAAAAGACGCGTCCGTATGGCCGTTTTCGTGCAAAAGATGCAGCAGACCATTGAGCAACGCGAGATCGGTACCCGGCTTGATCTGCAGAAAGAGATCGGCCTTGTCAGCCGTCGTATTGCGGCGCGGATCGACCACGATCAGTTTCGCGCCGGCCTTCACGCGATCCATCATGCGCAGGAACAGAATCGGGTGACAGTCGGCCATATTCGCGCCGATCACGAAGAACAGGTCGGCGTGATCGATGTCTTCGTACGAACCCGGCGGACCGTCTGCGCCGAGCGAGAGCTTGTAGCCGCTGCCCGCGCTCGCCATGCAAAGACGCGAATTCGATTCGATGTTGTTGGTGCCGACAAAACCCTTCGCGAGCTTGTTGACGAGGTATTGCGCCTCGATCGACATCTGTCCGGACACATAAAACGAGAGCGCATCCGGTCCATGCGCGTCGAGCAGGCCGCGCAAACGCGTCGCTGTGTCGCTGATTGCCTGCGCCATCGGCAGCGGCACCGGATCCTGGTCGCGTGCATGACGCACGAACGCGCCTTCCAGGCGCCCCGATTTGCGCAACGCGACGTGCGCCGACTGGCCCTTCGTGCAGAGCCGTCCGAAGTTAGCCGGATGCTCCTTGTCGCCGGAAATCTTGATGACCTGCCCCTCCTCGACGTGCAGCACCATTCCGCAGCCGACGCCGCAGTAGGGACACACCGTTTTTACGCTACTGGAGGACATGGGAGGCGGTATAGCTCGGCAAAGTTGATAAACAATCGGAAACAGTCAGTGATTCACATCGCGACCCACACCTGCCCGCTTTCCACCCGCGCAGCGAACGCGCTGACGGAATACGCCGGTGTTTCGAGGCACTCGCCGGTGCGCAGATCGAAGTGATGCTTGTAGATCGGCGAAGCGACCACGAGACGCTCACCGAGACTGCCGATCAAGCCACGCGAGAGTACCGCCGCCTGTGAGCCCGGATCGTAGTTCTCGATCGCATACACGATGCTGTCCGCGTCACCGTTGTCCACATGAAATACCGCGACCTGTTCACCGTTGACGAGCGCGCACACGCCCGTATTGGGAACGATGTCGTCGAGCGGGCAAACCGGTGTCCAGGCAAGCGGAAGGCGGTCAAGGTTCATGGCGGAAGTCCTCGGTGAATGACGCAAAAAAAGAATCAAACGGTTTCGACAACCACAGGAATCGAAGCGAGCTTTGATTGCCGCTCGGCCGTTGTCGCGGGCCGGATCTGGCCGCGCTCTTCGACGAAGGCGACATGGCTATCCGACTCACCGCTGTTGACGAAGTGACGGAAGCGCTTGCGCGTCTCAGGATCGGTGACGGCCTTCTTCCATTCGCATTCGTAGGTTTCAACCACGTGCTGCATTTCCACTTCTAGTTCCGTGGCCACGCCCAGACGATCGTTGACGACCACGTCGATCAGATAGTCGAGGCCGCCTTCGAGGTTGTCGCGCCACACGCTGGTGCGTTGCAAACGGTCTGCCGTGCGCACGTAGAACATCAGGAAGCGGTCGATGTAGCGCACCAGCGTTTCCTTATCGAGGTCCGAGGCGAGCAATTCGGCATGGCGCGGTTTCATGCCGCCGTTGCCGCAGACGTAGAGATTCCAGCCCTTCTCGGTCGCGATGATGCCGACGTCCTTGCCTTGTGCTTCCGCGCATTCGCGCGTACAGCCGGATACGCCGAACTTGATCTTGTGTGGCGTGCGCAGGCCCTTGTAGCGGTTCTCGAGTTCAACCGCGAGCCCCACCGAATCGCCGACGCCGTAGCGGCACCACGTCGAACCGACGCACGACTTCACCGTGCGCAGCGATTTTCCGTACGCATGGCCAGACTCGAACCCGGCTGCGATCAGTTCTTCCCAGATGAACGGCAATTGCTCGACCCGTGCGCCGAACAGATCGACCCGTTGGCCGCCGGTGATCTTCGTGTAGAGGCCGTATTTTTTCGCCACCTGGCCGACCGCTATCAAACCGTCAGGCGTCACCTCACCGCCTGCCATGCGCGGCACCACCGAATAGGTGCCGTCGCGCTGGATGTTGGCGAGGTAGTAATCGTTGGTGTCCTGCAGCGAGGCGTGCTCCTTCTTCAGCACGAATTCGTTCCAGCACGACGCGAGGATGCTCGCCACAGCCGGCTTGCAGATATCGCAGCCGAGGCCGTGTCCGTGCTTCGCCAGCAATTCGCCGAAGCTGCGCATGCCTTCCACACGCACGAGGTGATACAGCTCCTGGCGTGAATACGGGAAGTGTTCGCACACGTGGTTGTTGACCGCGAGGCCCTGCTTCTTCATCTCGGCTTTCATCACCTGCGTGACAAGCGGCACACAGCCGCCGCACGAGGTGCCGGCCTGGGTTGCGCACTTCAACGCGCCGATGTCGGTCGCGCCCGCGCAGACGGCCGCGCACAGGTCGCCCTTCGAGACGTTGTTGCATGAGCAGATCTGCGCGGCGGCGGGCAATGCCTCGACGCCGAGCGCCGGCTTTGCTTGACCGTCGGACGACGGCAGGATCAGGAATTCAGGCGACTGCGGCAATTCGATCCGGTTCAGCATCATTTGCAGCAGCGTGCCGTACTCGCTCGCGTCGCCCACCATCACGCTGCCGAGCAGATACTTGCCGCAATCGGACACCACGAGCTTCTTGTAGACCTGCTTACGTTCGTCGCTGAACTGATAGGTGCGGCTGCCCGGCGTCTTGCCGTGCGCGTCGCCGATGCTGGCAACGTCCACGCCCATCAGCTTCAGTTTGGTGCTCATATCGGCGCCGGCGAACTCCGCCGAGTCGCCGAGCAATTGTTTCGCCACCGTGCGCGCCATGTCGTAACCGGGCGCGACGAGGCCGAACAGTTGACCGTTCCACAGCGCACACTCACCGATCGCATAGATGTGCGGGTCGCTGGTGCGGCACGCGTTGTCGATCACGATGCCGCCGCGTTCGCCGAGCGCGAGGCCGCTTTCGCGTGCGAGGTCGTCACGCGGGCGAATGCCCGCTGAGAACACGATCATGTCGGTGTCGAGGAAACTGCCGTCGGCGAATTGCATGCGGTGCGTGCCGTTCTCGCCGTCGACAATCGCCAAGGTGTTCTTCTGCGTGTGGACCGTCAGGCCGAGTTCTTCGATCCTGGTGCGCAGCACGCGGCCGCCGCCGTCATCCACCTGCACCGCCATCAGACGCGGCGCGAATTCGACCACGTGCGTTTCCAGACCCATGTCGCGCAATGCCTTCGCGCATTCGAGACCAAGCAGGCCGCCGCCGACCACCGTACCGGTCTTCGAACGCGCGCCGCATTCCTGCAGCGCTTCGAGGTCGTCGATAGTGCGGTAGACGAAGCAGTCGGCCCGCTCGCGGCCCTGCACGGGCGGCACGAACGGATAGGAGCCCGTGGCGAACACCAGCTTGTCGTATGGCAATGTCTCGCCGGTCGATACCGTCACGATGCGCGCATCGCGATTAATCGCCACGGCTTTCGCATTCAGTTTGAGCAAGACGTTCTGACGTTCGAAGAAACCCGGCTCGACGAGCGACAGATCGTCAGCCGTCTTGCCCGCGAAGAATTCGGACAGGTGCACACGGTCGTATGCCGGCCGGGACTCTTCGCACAGCACAGTGATATCGAGGCCATGCGCCGCGTCCTGTGCCAGGCATTCGACCAGTTTGTGGCCGACCATCCCGTGACCGATAACGATGATTTTCATGACCGCGGCTTCCTCAATGTGCTGTGCTTCGATCGCTGACGTGGGGCATCTGGACGAAAGCGATTCCGGAAATAAAAACGGCGTCCCGCGAACCCAGTCGATGACTGAATTCGGGGGACGCCGTTGTCCTGACCTGTGCTGCAGCGAGTACGTTGTTATCGCACTCACGACGGATCTACGTTGATCCGCTGGCAAGGCTTAATGCAAAGGCTGTGCCAATTGCGCGAAATTCCTGCTGAAGCGCCGTGGCGCGGGGCCTGGCGGCGAATGGGAGGGGTGTGCTGCCGGCATGGTGCGCAGCACGTTTTGATGCAGCGAGGCACATGGATGGTGCGACGCAGCACTGTACGCGTGCGAGTCGCGAGCACATGGTGCGTGCATTGCCGGTGCTTTTCCCGGTCTGAGGGCGAAACGTGGTGAGGGAAGCAATCGTGCGAGCCGCGTGAGCTCAACCGCCGATCGGTAATCTCGCAACGAACGCCGTGCCGTCCTCGGCGGACGATCTGACATCGAGCGTGCCGCCATGCGCACAGACGATCTGCTTGCAGATATACAGGCCGAGCCCCAGGCCACCGCCCGGTTTGCTGGTAGGCGGCCGCCAGTAAGGCTCGAAGACCTTGTTCAAGGCATCCACCGCAATCACGTTGCCGCCGTTCAATACCGTCAGCACGAGCTCGCCGTTGTCCACCCGCGCCCGCACCGCGATCGGAAACTCCGTTGCGCCATGCGTCATCGCATTGCCGAGCAGGTTCGAAAGCAGTTGCTGCACGCGGGCGCGATCGCAACGAACCCGCGTGGAGATCACGATATCGTCGGCCAGCATCCGCTCCGGATTGGCCTCGCGCGCTTCGGCGACCACCATGCGCAACGCGGTCGCCAGATCGTCGACGTCCTCCTCGATCGACACGCCGATACCGGAACCGAGCCGGCCGCGCGCGAAGTCCATCACGTCGTCGATCAGGTGCGCCATGCGCAAGGTCGTGGTCTTCAGACGCTGGCCGATTTTCACGAGGTCGGGCTCGTTCTTGCGCAGCGTCAGCAGTTCGGCGGTTGCACTAACTGCGGATAACGGATTGCGCAGGTCATGGCCGAGCACCGCGATGAACTGTTCGCGCAAGCTGGACACTTCCCGTTCGTGGAGCAGCGCCGCCTCAGCCACCTGCTGGCGCCCTTCCGTGGCAAGCTGGATCGCGATCAGATCGGCGAATACCTCGAACATGCTCAGCGTGCGCGCGTTTGAGAGCTCATTCGGGTTCGGATCGATTGCGCAGAGATTACCGAAATAGCTGCCGTCGGGCAAAACGATCGGTACGGAAATGTAACTACCCAACTTGTAGATCTGCGCTGTGTGATGGTCTTTATAGACCGGGTCGTTATCGAAATTGTCGATCACGATCGACGCACGCGCGGCGCGCGACTCGAAACACAGGGTGGTACGCAGATCGAGCTGGCCGCCGGCGACCAAACCGAAGTTCACATCGTCCTGCACCGCGCAGGCTGTCCAGCTTTGCTCCGTGACCCGGGCCACCGCAGCAAAGCCCATCCCGGTGTTCTTGCAGATCAGGCGCAGGATCGACGGCACGGCGTCGATGCGGCTGACCGCCTCGATGTCCCGTGCGATTCGCGCTTCCTCGTCGTCCCCAATCGGTAATTTATTCATAAGAAAGCAGTGCCTGAAACCTGGCCGGAATGGCCGAAGAAAACAAAATATTGAGCTTCGATTCTATCGGGACTTCAAATTGCTCACTACAAGGAACGCAACCTGGAGAAACCGGATGTCCACTGACGATGACGCACGCCTCCTGATCGCGGACGACGATCCGAATCTGCTAGCCGCCTACGTCCTCTTTTTCAGCGCGCATGGTTTCGACATCCGGACCGCGCGCAACGGCCTCGACGCGCTCGCGCAGTATTGCGCATGGCACCCCGCAGCCGCACTACTCGACGTTGAAATGCCGCATCTCGACGGTCGCGCGGTCGCCCGGCGCATCCGCTGCGTGGCCGACACGCCGGCACCCACGCTGGTCGCCGTGACCGGCCTCGCGCGCGACGAGGACAAGAACGAATCGTTACGCTCCGGATTCAATCATCATTTCGTCAAGCCCGTGTCGATGCAGGTGATCCTCGCGGCGCTGACCGGGCGCGGCAAGCATTAGGCTTAATCGCCAAAACCCAGTTCGGCTTCGACCGCCTGCCCGACCCGCAGCCACGCCCCCGCTCCCCGCGCGACGACTGCATTGTTGCCGAACGTCAACGCCCCCTCTCGCTGCGGATTCGCCCGGTAAACGCTCATCGTGTCGGTGGGTTCGTTCGGCCAGTCGGGATCGGGCGCGCCCTTCGCCTGATCGATGGTCGGCATCGGACAGCGCGAGCACAGCTTGACCAGTTGCAATTGCACGGCCTCATCTTCTACGCCTTCGACGCTCAGGCTCTCGACATAATCCTCTTCGTACGCATCGAGTCCCGTCAGAACGACGTTGGGGCGAAACCGGTTGATCGGAATCGACGGTGCGCCCTTGCTGTTGAGGCGCACGTTCAGATCGTCGAGCGAGGCCTGGCCGATCACCAGCAGCGGAAAACCATCGGCGAAATAGGTGGTGGCGCCGCCGATGCTGCCCGTGTAGTCCGGATCGACTATCCGCTCGCGCTCGGGATTGAAGCGCAAAAGCCGCGCCGGCACGCCGAGAAACGCTGAAAACCATGTGGCGCTTTCTTCACCGGTATCGAGCCCGTAGGCCGTGTCACGCCACACCGTGGTTTGTACCTTTTGCGGTGCGCTGAGTCCGGCGGCGTCGAGCGGCGTGCGCAATTCGCTCATGCCCGGCGCGCAGATCACGAGTTCGTGTTCGCCAAGTTCAACCTTGATCAGCGCCATGCGTGGGTACGCGCGCTGCGTGAGCATCGCGCCGCTTGGGTCGATGACCATCCAGCATCGATCGTATTCGAGGCCGGTGGCGAGCAGGCGCGCTTCAGTGAGCGCAATGCCGGCGCAGGATTTGATCGGATAGACAAACAGCTCGCTGATCGTGGGCATGGTGTGAAGCGTGGGGAACACGCGATTTTTCTGTGAATGCTCGATTGTAAAGCGCATAGCGGCGGCGTCGTGGCACCCATCTGCATCTTATCTGCACCCCTCGCGTTGAAAACGCTGCGCCAGTGGCTTCGCGGCTTCAAGCGGAAACCGCTGTGCCACTATTCCCAGCCTTCCAGCCGCAGCGTTGCGCGCACGAGCCGCTGCTCTTCCTGTTCGATTTCCCGTAGGTTCGCACACACGCTCTCGATGTGGTCGGCCGCCGCCTTCTTCGCCTGCTCGGGCAGCTTGCCAGTCACGGCGTTGTAGAGCCGTGCATGCTGACGATCGATTACCCGCTTTTGCGGCTCGCGGTGATAAAGATTGTTCACCGACGCGAACACCGAACTCAGCAGCAGATCGGTTAGTGTGCTCAAGGTATGCACCAGCACCGGGTTATGCGAGGCCTCGCAAATCGCGAGGTGAAACGCATGATCGAGCCGCGCGTGGGTGGATGCACTCGTCTCCTTACCGTGCGCCGCGAGCATTTCTTCGTAGCGTCGCGTGATCAGCACGAAGTCGGCGGCCGTGCCGCGCAGCGCCGCGAGCCGTGCGGATTCTGCTTCGAGCAAGGCGCGCACTTCGAACAGATCGTAGAGCGTGCGCGGCTGCGAGCCGAGCAGATGCATCATCGGCGTGAGCGTGGGTTGCGCGGTAAGGCTAGCGACAAACGAGCCCTTGCCGTGCGAGGTCTCGATGATGCCACGCGCCCGCAAGAGCTTGAGCCCCTCGCGCAGCGCCGTACGCGACACACCGAGCTTGTCGGTGAGGCGCCGCTCGGACGGCAGCGCCTGCCCCGTTTTCAGCACACCGTCGACGATCAATCGCTCGATACGCTCGGCGACGACGTCCGCTACCTGCCGCGAGCTTTCCGAATCCGCTGTCTGCATTGTCAATTCCAACTGGTATGACCACCTTGGAATGCTAACACGCCAGAACGAGGCGTATCCGCTACAACTCATGCACATCAACTCATTGGACGTATTGGCTTTGAAAACAGCAAATCAAAAACTGGTACGACCACTTGTCTCGCCTGTCGACACCAACGCTCGCAGCCGCAACAATCCCGCCTGAGACACGCTCGCGCGCCCGTGCCCACGGGTATGACCGCCCGGTTCGCGCGGCACCAGGAGACTCCCCCATGAGCTATCACTACGACGAGCGCATCGACGGCGTGCTCGCGACACACGACAAATCCGCGGTCGTCGCGCAAATACAAGCGCTGATCCCCGATCTGCAACTCCTCCATGAACAGGAAGATCTACGTCCGTTCGAATGCGACGGCCTCGCCGCCTATCGCGCGACGCCGATGCTGGTCGCGCTGCCCGACAAGGTCGAACAGGTCGAGGCGCTGCTGAAATTCGCCAACGCCCAAAAGATTCCCGTGGTCGCGCGCGGCGCCGGCACCGGTTTGTCGGGCGGAGCACTGCCGTTGGACAAAGGCATTCTGCTGGTGATGGCGCGCTTTAACCGGATTCTCGATGTCGATCCCGAGGCCGGCATTGCCCGCGTGCAACCCGGCGTGCGCAATCTCGCGATCTCGCAGGCCGCCGCGCCCCATGGCATGTATTACGCGCCGGACCCCTCGTCGCAGATTGCCTGTTCAATCGGCGGCAACGTCGCGGAAAACGCGGGTGGCGTGCACTGTCTGAAGTACGGACTGACCGTCAACAATATCCTGAAGCTCGAGATTCTCACCATCGACGGCGAGCGCATCACACTCGGCTCGGATGCGCTGGACGCACCCGGCTTCGATTTCCTCGCGCTATTTACCGGTTCGGAAGGCATGCTCGGCATCGTCACCGAGGTCACCGTGAAGCTGCTCACCAAGCCGCAAAGCGCCAAGGTGTTGCTCGCCAGTTTCGACGACGTCGAGAAAGCGGGCGCAGCGGTCGCGCAGATCATCGGCGCGGGCGTGATCCCAGGCGGCCTCGAAATGATGGACAACCTCGCGATTCGCGCCGCGGAAGACTTCATCCACGCAGGCTATCCGATCGATGCGGAAGCGATCCTGCTGTGCGAAGTCGACGGCGCGCAAAGCGATGTACAGGAAGACGTGGAACGGGTCGAAGCGCTCCTGCGCGCGGCGGGCGCAACCGATATCCGGCTCGCGAAAGACGAAGCCGAACGCCAGCGTTTCTGGGCTGGCCGCAAGAACGCGTTCCCCGCGGTGGGCCGCATCTCGCCGGATTACTACTGCATGGACGGCACGATCCCGCGCCGCGAATTGCCGCGCGTGCTCAAAGGCATCGAGGACCTCTCGAACGAATATGGCTTGCGCGTGGCCAACGTGTTTCATGCAGGCGACGGCAACATGCATCCGCTGATCCTGTTCGATGCGAACGCACCCGGCGAAACCGAACGCGCTGAAACGCTCGGCGCAAGGATCCTCGAACTCTGCGTGGCGGTGGGTGGCAGCATCACCGGCGAACACGGCGTGGGCCGCGAAAAGATCAACCAGATGTGCGCGCAGTTCAATAGCGACGAACTGAGCTTCTTCCACGCGCTGAAAGCCGCTTTCGACCCAGGCGGCCTCCTGAACCCCGGCAAGAACGTGCCGACCCTGCACCGTTGCGCCGAATTCGGCTCGATGCATGTCCACCACGGCGCACTGCCATTTCCTGAACTGGAGCGTTTCTGATGCTGATCGAACCGGTATCGATGGACGATAGCGAACGGCTCGTCGCCGAAGTCTCGCAGGCCTGGGCAAGCGGTACGCCGCTGAAGATTCGCGGCGGCAACAGCAAGGCTTTTCTCGGGCGCCTGGTGCCAGGCGCGCCGATCGACACGCGCTCGCATCGCGGCATCGTCAGCTACGACCCGACTGAACTCGTGATCACTGCGCGTGCCGGGACACCGGTCGCTGAACTGAACGCCGCGCTCGATGCGGCCGGTCAGATGCTGCCTTGCGAGCCGCCGACCTTCGACGGCGTCGCCACCGTGGGCGGCATGGTCGCCGCCGGTCTCGCCGGACCACGCCGGCCGTGGTCCGGTTCGGTACGCGATTTCGTGCTGGGATGCCGCGTCATTACGGGTAGCGCCAAACAGTTGCGCTTTGGTGGTGAAGTGATGAAGAACGTCGCGGGCTACGACGTCTCGCGCCTGCTCGCGGGCAGCTTCGGCTGCCTCGGCCTGATCACCGAAGTCTCGCTCAAGGTGTTGCCGAAGCCGCGCGCGATCGGCAGTCTCACGCTCGATCTCGACGCAGGCGAAGCGCTGCGCGAACTGTCCGCGTGGCGCAAGGCGGCGTTGCCGATCAGCGGCGCCTGTCACGTCGACGGACGTTTGCATGTGCGGCTCGAAGGCGGCATGGGGTCGGTGGCCTCGGCCGTGGACCGCATCGGCGGCGCCGAACTCGATGTGCCGTTCTGGGACGCGCTGCGTGAGCACCGTCTGGCGTTTTTCGACGACCCGCGCCCATTGTGGCGCCTCTCGCTGCCGAACGCTTCGCCGCTGACCCGTTTGCCCGGCGACACGCTGCTCGACTGGGCAGGCGCGCAGCGCTGGCTGAAAAGCGATGCGCCAGCCGCGACGATCCGCCAGATCGCGCACGCCGCTGGTGGCCACGCGACCTGCTTCACGCCGCGCGCGGACGCCGAGCCGTTCACGCCGCTGCCCGAAGCGCTATTGCGCTTTCACCAGCAGTTGAAGCAGCAACTCGACCCGCGCGGCCTCTTCAACCCCGGCCGTCTGTATGCCGGTCTGTGAAGCCCTGAAGGCAAACTACACATGCAAACCAATCTCAGTGACGCCGCCAAAACCCTGTCGCGCGCCGACGAAGCCGAACAGATCCTGCGCTCGTGCGTGCATTGCGGCTTCTGCAACGCGACCTGCCCGACCTATCAGTTGCTCGGCAACGAACTCGACGGCCCGCGCGGCCGCATTTATCTGATCAAACAGATGCTGGAAGGCGAGCCGGTCACGCGGAAAACCCAGTTGCACCTCGACCGCTGCCTGAGTTGCCGCAACTGTGAAACCACCTGCCCGTCAGGTGTCACCTATCACGCGCTGCTCGATATCGGCCGCGCCGAACTGGAGCGGCGCATTGTTCGCCCTGCTTCGGAACGCCTGCTGCGCGAGGGTTTGCGCCGTGTGATCCCGAATTCCGCCGTATTCCGCGCGCTGCTTGAAACCGGCCGGGCCATGCGGCCATTTCTTCCCGCCGCGCTTGGACGTAAAATCCCCAAACGAAGCGCTCGGGCAAACGCTGGGACAAAACCGAGGCCGGCGTCGCGGCATCCGCGCAAAATGCTGATGCTGGAAGGCTGCGTGCAACCCGCGCTGTCACCGAACACCAACGCGGCCGCCGCGCGCGTGCTGGACCGGCTGGGCATCAGCATCGTGAATGCCAGGCAGGCCGGCTGCTGCGGGGCGACCGATTATCATCTGAATGCGCAAGAGGCAGGCTTGGCGCGCGCACGGCGCAATATCGACGCGTGGTGGCCCGCCATCGAGGCCGGCGCCGAGGCGATCGTGCAAACCGCGAGCGGCTGCGGCGCGTTCGTCAAGGAGTACGGGCATCTGTTGCGCGACGACCCTGGCTATGCGTCAAAAGCGCAGCGGGTCAGCGAACTGACGCGAGACCTCGTGGAGGTATTGGCTAACGAGCCGCTCGATCAGTTGCAGGCGAATCAATCGCCGGCGAAGTTGTCCTCGCACCTGCAAGCGCAGGGGCCAACGCAGTTGTCAGATGAAGCGCAGCGGAAAATCGCGTTTCATTGCCCCTGCACGTTGCAGCACGCGCAGAAGCTGGGCGGCGCGGTCGAGTCGATCCTGCAACGGCTCGGCTTCGATCTCACCGCCGTGCCCGACGCCCATCTGTGTTGCGGATCGGCGGGCACGTATTCGATCACCCAGCCGGAGCTTGCGGAAAGATTACGGAGCAACCGGCTCGATGCGCTGGAAAGCGGCAAACCGGAGATGATCGTCACGGCCAACATCGGTTGCCAGACGCATCTGGACGGCGCCGGGCGCACTCCGGTGCGCCACTGGATAGAACTTGTAGAAGCATCCCTACCATAAACGAAACAGGAAATTCATTATGCTGAGCAAACCCGTTTTGACCGTTGCCGAAACGACCCGAATCCTCGAAGCCGCCCGCGCGGAAGCTGAGAAGAACCAGTGGGCCGTCGCTATCGTGGTGGTCGACGACGGTGGCCACCCACTCGGCATGCTGCGTCTGGACGGCAGCGCGCCGGCCAGCTCGTACATCGCGACGGAAAAGGCCCGTACGTCGGCGATTGGCCGCCGCGAGACCAAGGTGTACGAAGACATGATCAACAACGGCCGCACGGCATTCCTGAGCGCGCCGTTGCAAGGCACGCTGGAAGGCGGCGTGCCGGTGATCGTCGACGGCCAGGTGGTGGGCGCGGTCGGCGTGTCGGGCGTCAAGTCGGATCAGGACGCGCAAATCGCCAAGGCGGGTATTCAAGCGATCGCCGCTTAAGTTCGATATCCGTTCGGATTCGTTCAAAGCGGCAATCAATAAGAGCAAGAAGCACAACAGGGACCGATGCCCCCACATCGGTCCCATTCAGAGATGGAGCAGTCGATGACTCAGATGAACCCGCGCGGTGGACTGCAAGTCGCCGCCAACCTCGACCAGTTCGTCGAAACCGAAGCCCTGCCCGGCACCGGTATCGACAGCGCCGCATTCTGGTCGGGTTTCGACGCCCTCGTGCACGAGCTGGCGCCCAAAAACCGTGCGCTGCTGGCCGAGCGCGACCGCCTGCAAACCGAACTCGACACCTGGCATCGCGCCAATCCGGGTCCGGTGCGCGATCTGCACGCGTACCGCGCCTTCCTCGAAGGCATCGGCTACATCGTGCCCTCGCCGGCAAGCGTCAAAGCCACGACCGACCACGTGGACACCGAAATCGCCGAACAGGCCGGCCCGCAACTCGTGGTGCCGCTGTCGAATCAACGCTATGCGCTCAACGCTGCCAACGCACGCTGGGGCAGCCTGTACGACGCGCTGTACGGCACCGATGCGATCCCCGAGACCAACGGCGCCGAAAAGCAGAAGGCCTTCAACCCGGTGCGCGGCGCCGCGGTGATCGCTTATGCCCGCAAGTTTCTCGATCAGGCCGCGCCGCTCGCGAACGGCTCGCACGTCGACGCCACCCTGTATAGCGTCGAAGGTGGCAAGCTCGTTGTCACGCTGAAGAACGGCAAGACCGAACTGAAAACGCCGGCGCAGTTCATCGGCTATCAGGGCGACGCGAGCGCGCCGTCGGCCGTGCTATTGAAACACAACGGCCTGCACTTCGAAATCCAGATCGACGCGAACGATTCGATCGGCAAGACCGATTCGGCGCACGTGAAGGATGTGCTGGTCGAAGCAGCGGTGAGCACGATCATCGACTGCGAAGACTCCGTTGCAGCAGTGGATGCGGACGACAAGGTCCAGCTCTATCGCAACTGGCTCGGCCTCATGAACGGCGACCTGACGGAAGAAGTCACGAAGGGCGGCAAGACCTTCACGCGCCGTCTGAACGCCGATCGCGAGTACACCGGTGCGGACGGCAAGTCGCAGGTCAAGCTGCATGGCCGCTCGCTGCTGTTCATCCGTAACGTCGGTCATTTGATGACGAACCCGGCGGTGCTGACCAAAGACGGCCAGGAGATTCCGGAAGGCATTCTCGACGGCGTCATCACCACGCTGTGCGCACTGCATGACCGCAAACACAAGCTGAATTCGCGCACCGGCTCGATCTATATCGTGAAGCCGAAAATGCACGGCCCGGCCGAAGTCGCGTTCGCGAGCGAGCTGTTCGCGCGCGTCGAAGATCTGCTGAAACTGCCGCGCAACACGATCAAGATGGGCATCATGGACGAGGAGCGCCGTACCTCCGTCAACCTGCTCGCCTGTATCGGCGAAGCGTCCGAGCGTGTCGCGTTCATCAACACGGGTTTCCTCGACCGCACCGGCGACGAAATGCACACGGCGATGGAAGCCGGCCCGATGATGCGCAAGGGCGACATGAAGTCGAGCGCATGGATCACCGCGTACGAGCGCAGCAATGTGCTGGTCGGTCTGAGCGCGGGCCTGCGTGGCCGCTCGCAGATCGGCAAGGGCATGTGGGCCATGCCCGACCTGATGCACGCCATGCTCGAACAGAAGATCGCGCATCCGAAGGCTGGCGCGAACACCGCATGGGTGCCCTCGCCGACCGCCGCGACGCTGCACGCGCTGCACTATCACCAGGTCGACGTGCAAGCGGTTCAGCAGGAACTCGAACGCACGGACTACTCAAAGGTGCGCGACGAACTGCTCGACGGCCTGCTGACGATTCCGGTCGTCGCCGAGGCAAAGTGGAATGCGGACGAGATCCGCAGCGAAGTCGAGAACAACGCGCAAGGCATTCTCGGCTACGTGGTGCGTTGGATTGATCAGGGTGTGGGCTGCTCGAAGGTGCCGGACATTCACAACGTCGGCCTGATGGAAGACCGTGCGACGCTGCGCATTTCCAGCCAGCACATCGCCAACTGGCTGCATCACGGCGTCGTGACGCGTGAACTGGTCGAAGAGACCTTCAAGCGTATGGCGAAGGTGGTCGACGAGCAGAACGCAGGCGATCCGTACTACCAGCCGATGGCGCCGGGCTTCGACACGCTGGCATTCAAGGCCGCGCAGGCACTGGTATTCGAAGGACGCCAGCAGCCGAGCGGCTATACGGAACCCTTGCTGCACAAGTTCCGGCTGGAAGTGAAGAAGGCGCAGTAAAGGCTGTTTGGGCCGTGGCTTAGGTCTAAGGCTCGATTTTTTGGGCCGGACCCCAGCCTCGAACCACGCCAGAAAGAAAGACGGGCGCCGCATCATGCGGCGCCCGTTTTAATTCCGAAGAAGCCCCCGTCTCCTCAGTCTCCTGCCGCGGAAGCCGCTTTAAGCCGCTTCTGCCGTGTACTGCGCCGGGACGCTGGCCGGCATATTCGTCTGCATATACGTTTGCAAATAGGCTTCGAACTCGGCCTTCACTTCCGGATGGCGCAGCGCGAATTCCACCGTCGCCTTCAGATAACCGAGCTTGCTGCCGCAATCGAAGCGTGTGCCGAAGTAACGATAGGCGAGCACCTGCTCTTCAGTCAGCAGCGATTGCACCGCGTCGGTCAATTGCAGCTCACCGCCGGCGCCCGGCTTGAGCGCACGGATATGCTTGAAGATGGTCGGCATCAACACATAGCGGCCCACCACGCCGAGATTCGACGGTGCCTTGTCCGGTGCCGGCTTTTCGACGATGCCCGACAGCTTGATCACATTGTCTTCCCACTCCTTGCCATCCACCACGCCGTACGAACGGCTGTCTTCGCGTGCGATGGTTTCGACGCCGATCACCGAGCTGTGATAGTGGTTGAACGTGTCAACGAGCTGGCTCATCACCGGCTTCGAGCTGTGCAGCAAGTCGTCAGCCAGAATCACGGCGAACGGGCTCTCGCCCACCAGTTTCTCGGCGCACAGCACCGCGTGGCCCAGACCGAGTGCTTCGGCCTGACGGACATAGAAGCAGTCGACATTGGCCGGCTTGATGCTGCGCACTAGGTCGAGCAGCTTCTGCTTGTTGCGCGCCTCGAGTTCCGCTTCGATCTCGTAGGACTTGTCGAAATGATCTTCGATGGCGCGCTTGCTGCGGCCCGTCACGAAGATCATCTCGGTGATGCCGGCGGCAATCGCTTCTTCAACCGCGTACTGGATCAGCGGCTTGTCGACGATAGGCAGCATTTCCTTGGGGCTTGCTTTGGTAGCCGGCAGGAATCGTGTCCCGAGGCCCGCTACGGGAAACACGGCTTTGGTGACTTTCAGCATGGTAGGCATTCCCACATCGGTTAGAAATTGGTGTGTTCGCGGGCCTGACGGCCACTCGATGTCGCCGAAAAGACTAACAAAAAATTAATCCATTTCAGGCGTGAAATTTTCTCGATTCGAATAAATAAATCGATTCCATTTCGATATTCCGGATCGTGACATGCATCAGGAAACAATTACGTATCTGAATTGAATTATTTTCGGAGATTCCGAAAATTTTACGCATCCGGCGAAGCGGATAGCGGGCTACCCGAACGTGTCCAGACGCGAATCGCGGCCGCTCCCGAGTGCTTTCCGGCACCGCTCATTCGTTCTCGTCGAGCTGGGGCAGCTTGGCCGGGTTGATGCGAAAACGGCGGATAGGCTCGTTGCGCAGCGCCTCCCGGTAAGCGGAGGCGGCGACAAGGATCAGTAGCACGGCAATGCCGGCGAGTAAATGCAGGTTCATGACTTCACCTCTGGTCAAGAAAATCCGTGTCTTAAATTAGCACGACAAAACCGGCAAATAATTCGATGTAGCAAGTGCTTATACGTAATTACAATTCGTCACAAAATCGCCATTTAATTCAAATCGGCATGGAATTTTTTATCGATTTTTTGCCGCCACGGTGCACTAGCATGTCATGCATCGCGGGCGCGCATGGCGCCCGGGAATAAGCTTTTTCCTCCGTCTGAATAAGGACCGCGCATGAGCGACTCAGCACTGGATGCCGCCGGCTCATCCCTGCCCCTCTCCCCGTCACGACCGGCCGCCGCGCCGCGCGCGCAGAGCGAGGCGCGCGCCGACAGCGTCGGCAAGGAACATGTAATCGACGCAATGCGGGGCTTCGCCGCGCTTCTGGTCGCGTATTTTCATTGCCGCCAGGTCGAATGGGTCGGCATGCAGACCTTTCACCAAAGTGTCGGCCATTCTTTCAGTCTGAATACGATTGCCGCTTATCTGACGTTCCCGATTGCATGGGGTTCGGCCGGCGTGCCGATTTTCTTCGTGATCAGCGGCTACTGCATTCATCGGGGCGGCGCATTGCGACTGGCAAAAAATCCCGGCTACCGGCTCGACGCCGGCAATTTCTGGGTGCGCCGCTTCGCGCGCATTTATCCGGTGTTGCTGGCGGCGCTCGTGCTGACCTTGGCACTCGACTGGGTCAGCTTGCAGTTGCCGCCGGTCAATCACAAGATCCGCGAAATCGGCCTGCAGGCGTTCCTCGTCAACCTGGTTTCGCTGCAAGGCGTGGCCGGCAAGACGTATGGGTCGAACGGCGCGCTCTGGACGCTCTCGCTCGAAGTACAGTTCTATGCGATCTATCCGCTGCTATTTGCATTGCGCCGGCGTCTGGGCATGACTTCCGTGCTGGCGATCGTCGCGGTCATCAACGTGGTGTCAGCCTATGTGCTCGAGCGCCACGATATTCAGTTCTTCACGTCCTACTGGTTTTCGTGGATGCTCGGCGCGTGGATCGCCGACACGAAGGCCCATGCCGCTCCGAATGCGCGCTCGTCGGTCTGGCTCTACGTGCTCGCCGCTGCATTCATCGCGCTCGGATGCGCTGCGTTCCATTTCGGCCAGTACGGGGCCTTCCAGTTTTGGGCGGTCGGCTTCGCTTTCTACCTGTACAAGGCGCTGGAGCGCCGCAATGCCGATACCCCAGGCGTGCGCCTCCTGTCACGGTTCGGCGATTTCAGCTTCTCGCTCTATCTGATCCATCTGCCGATCTTCGTGCTGCTGTCCTCGATCCTGTTCCGGTCGTCGCTGCAGATGTCGATCTGGCCGTCGTTCGGCTACATGCTGGTGGCCGTGCCGGTGGCGTATGTGTTCTACCGGCTGGTCGAACTGCCGGCGATGAAGTGGTCCGCGAGTTTCAAACCGAAGCGTGTAGTGAAGCCAGCCTGAGAGCGATGCGGTAGAAAGGTCGGGGAAACACAATGTTCAGTTCAGAAACAGGTTTCTCCTTCGGCAACGTAAGCGAGCCGTGACGTGTCGCCGGGACCACGCTGTCCAACCCGGTTGCATGGGCAGTGCGCGGCGCGAAAAAAACGGAGCGGAAGTCCTTAGGACTTTCGCTCCGCTGCGCTAACGACAGAAACCGGCCGAGTCCCTGCCTACCCCCCGCGTTAATTCAACCGTTCAACAAACCTGCTTAAAGCCGCTCGCGTAAGCGCCTTAGCGCCCCGCCACGCGCTTCAAAATCCGCTCGACACCCTCGACATAGGTCGCGGTACCGAACCGGCTCAGCGCGGTCTGATAGCCGTTCCTGACCAGCTTGTTGCGCAGATCGTCGTTCGAACGCAATTCGGCGAGCGTATCGGCGAGACCATGTGCGTCGCCGGGGGTGCACAGCACGCCATTTTCGTAGTCGCCGATGATCTCCAGCACACCGCCCGCGCGCGCGGCCACCACCGGCCGTTGCGCCAGCATGCCCTCGACGATCACGCGCCCAAACGGCTCCGGCGTGATCGACGTATGGACGACCGCATCGACCGCACACATGCAAGCTGCAACGTCGTGCTGGAAGCCGAGGAAATGCACCCGTCCGCCGAGGTTGTGTGCGGCGACAAAGGCATGCAGTTCGATCTCGTACGCGTCTTCGCCGAATAGCGGCGCGCCTACCAGCACCGCATGCATGTGCGGATTGAGGACCATCGCTTCGAGCAGCACGTGTTGCCCCTTCCAGCGCGCGAGGCGGCTGAACGAGCCGACCAGAAATGCGTCCTGCGGCAAGTTCAGACGCTGGCGCAGTGTCGCTTGCGGGACCGTGCGCAACGCGTCGAACGGTGCCGCGGAAATGCCGTTGAACACCACGTCGATACGCTTCTTGTCGAAGCGCGTCAGATCCGCGAAGGCGCGAGCGGAAGCCGCCGAATTGGCGATCACGTGCGTGAGGCCGAGACGCGCGCACCACTTGATAATCGCCAGTTGCTTGCCGCCAAAATGCTCGGGACTCACGATATCGCGCAGATGCCAAACCACCGGCCGCCTCGCGAGCTTGCCCGCAATCGCGCCGATCACCATCGCGCGTTGCGTGTTGGCGTAGATCACCTCGGCGTCGCGCGCGCGTTTCGCGGTGGCGCGCACGAGCGACATCAGGCCTTTGAGCGCTTGCCCCTTCGGCAAGGAACCGCCCTGCTTACGGACATTGCGCAATGCGCCGGCATCCAGCACGTTGACAGTCACACCGGCCTTGGCCAAAGCAGTGCGGAACGGACCGTCGTCGAACAGCACGACTTCAATGCGCGAGCGCAGGGCCTTGACGATCTCCAGCAGCGATAACTCGGCGCCGCCGAGCACGCCGCTCTGATCGACCGCGAGAATGCGCGGTGCGTTGGCACCCGCGGCTGCTTTGTAGGGGACATACGGCGGCAGCGTCGCCGAGCGCAATGCCGGCACCGCGGCCCGCACATGGGCGAAGAAGCGTTCGCGGAAATTGGCGGCGGAGAACTGCTCCGCGTTCGCGCGGCAATCCACCGGTGAAAAACGCTTCACATGGTCGTCGAAACGCTCGACCGCCGCAATGATCGACTCGGCGTTCTGATCGTCGAAGAACATGCCCGTGGGCCGCGCCTCCGACAGATCGCGTACGGTTTCGAGCGCCCCGCCCTTGCCGTAGGCGATAACCGGCGTGCCGCACGCCTGCGCTTCGACCACTGAAATGCCGAAGTCTTCTTCCGCAGCGAATACGAAAGCTTTCGCGCGGCTCATCTTTTCCTTGAGCACCTTGAACGGCTGGTAGCCCATGATCTCGACATTGGGCCCCGCCTTGGCGCGGATCTTCTGCATGTCGGGACCGTCGCCGATCACTACCAGCTTGCGCTCGGGCATCTGCGCGAACGCCTCGACGATCAGATCGATCTTCTTGTACGGCACCATTCGCGACGCGGTCAGATAGAAATCATCCTTGTCGGTGCACAGTGAAAACGCCTCGACGTCGACCGGCGGAAAGATCACCTGCGCTTCGCGCTGATAGACCTTCTTGATGCGCCGCGCGATGAACTCGGAGTTCGCAACGAAGCCATCCACCGAATTCGACGTACGGATATCCCAGTTGCGGATGTAGTGAAGAATCAGGCGTGCCATTGCCGACTTCGGACCGCTGGTCAGCTTCGACTGCTGAAGATACTGGTGCTGCAGATCCCACGCATAGCGGATTGGCGAATGCACGTAGCTGATATGCACCTGGTCGGGGCCAGTGAGAATCCCTTTTGCAACGGCATGACTGCTCGAGATCACCACATCGTAGGCCGACACGTCGAGCTGTTCGATCGCGAGCGGCATCAAGGGCAGATACGTGCGGTATTTGGTGCGCGCGAGCGGCAGTTTCTGGATGAACGAGGTCGTGACCGGTTTGCCGCGCAGAAAACTGCGGTCGTCGAGAAAATCGACGAGGCTGAACAGGTCGGCGTCCGGAAAGCACGCAACGATCTGCTCGAGCACCTTCTCGGCACCCGCATAGGTGACGAGCCAGTCGTGCACGATCGCGACACGCACCGTCTTGTCGCTGCGCAAGGCCGCGCGGCGCGACGGCGCCTGAACGCCGGGAACAGTAGTGAGTTCCGCCAGTGCACTGCGCGTTGCGGGTTGCAGCACGGCTTCTTCAAGGACTTCGTGGTTCATGCGCTTTTCCTCGGATTCAGTCGCAACAGCAGTGAACGCGCAAGATCGCGCAAAGCGGGCGTCATCGTGATCGACCAGGCGACGTTCGCGCCTACCATCAACAGACCGGCGACGATCGCCAAAGCGAGACTTGGCAGGAAGCTGGCAAGCCACAGGCTGGCCAGCAGGAAAGTGAGGTGGGCGAGCATGTCGAGCGCGATCTGGCGGGCGCGAATCGCCGACAGGCGCAGTAGCACGGCGTAATCGAACAGTGCCCGGCCGGCCACGGCCATCGCCGCGCCAGTCAAACCGAAATGCGTAATGCCTAACCACAAAGCCCCTGCAAACAAGGGCAATTCGAACAAACCGACGCGCGCAGCCGTGGCCGGGTTGACCTGCGACTGGATCAGAATCCGCGTGACGTTCGCCTGGCCGACGAGCCAAACCGCGACGATCATGATTCGGCCCACCGGTGCCGCCACCGTGGCGATCTCATTGCCGACCCACAGATGCAGAAACGGTTCGAGCACCAGCATCGCGACCAGCGCGACCGGCGTGAACACACCATTGAGGAATTCGAGCGACTGTTGCGTGATGGTGTCCGCATCCGCACGACCCACGGCGGACAGGCGCGGAAACAGCGTGCGCACCAGTGCGGTCGGCACGATATTCAAACGCG
>NZ_DASRSY010000126.1:0-4202 GCF_035656215.1 Paraburkholderia sp. | reverse complement strand
CGGCCCATTCGTTGATCGCGTAGAAGTCTTTCTCGCTGATCTGGCCGGCGAGGTCCGGCAGGTAAGTGGGGGAATAGCGATAGTAGTGCCCGTAGCCTGCGCCGAACAACAGCGTTTCCGGCGACGCCGTCACCTGGTCATACTGATCGCGCATCTCGGCGAGGCGGGTGATGGTGGTCGGGTCTTTGCCGGTGACGGTTTCCTCCGACGCGAAAATGCGCTGCGTCCAGTGCTCCGCGACGGTCGGAAAGCTCAGCGCCGCGATGCCCGCCACGCCGGCCAGTACCGCGCCCACGATCAATGTGCGCGCGGCCGCGCGCCAGACTTGCTGGATCGACGGCGCGGACAACGCCATGGCGATCAGGAACAGCAATACGGTGCCGACCAGCAAACTACGCGTGACACTCAGCAACTCGACGATCACGCTGCCGGCGAACACAGCAATGGTGAAAAAGGAAAAGCGTTTGGCAACGATGAATTCGTGCAACAGCACCGCTTGCAGACCGAGCAACGTCACGGAGATGATGCGGTAGCGGACCTCCTCGAGATCACCCCCCGTCGCCATACCATAGACGAAGGTAAACACGAGACTGACCACGTTGGCGAAAAACAGCGCTTTCTCGAACTGCGAAATTCTGTATTCGCTCCACGGGCGGCAGGCCACGAGGTAGCCCAGCGCAAACAGTACGAACGGGAGCAAAACGCGCAAATAATTACCGGTGTCGTTGTCCTGAACGAACTGGGCGACGATGCTGCCGAACACGCACAGCAGCACGCTGAAGGTGACGATCGAGCGCAATCGCGAGTGGTCGCGAAAGCGCGGCGCAATCAGCACGAGGGCGAGTCCCGCGGCGATTACCGGGATCACCAGTCCGGACTGCGCAAAGTGGCCTACGTTGGCGTTAGTCGCCTTATAGTCCAGCGCAAGCGGTAACAGAAAAAACCATATCCAGAGCGTCGCATACTGATGGCGCATTGCTGATTCCTCCCCGTGCTGTCGATCCGCCGTCGGTCTATAGCGGACAGTCTCGCATCGGGTCATTGTGCGGGAATATTCTCGCTTGCCCATTCCGCGCACCCGGTTTCGTCGCCCATTGCCTGGGTTCTGGCGACAGTGGCAAGGGCAGCCCCTGCAAGACGCGCGCACACTTGCACATGTTGTCGGCCAATGTCTTGATGTTGGCGCGCACGTACGCGTGTCGCCACCGAAGATGCAAAAAGGGACATGCGCCCGTGAATGGTGACAGGGGAGAACAACATGAAATTATTCGGCGGAGCGAGATCCGTAACAGCCGGACGGGCCATCGAACTGGATTTCGTGCGCGGCATCGCCATTATCATGGTGATGGGCTTTCACTTTCACGCCGTTCATACCGACAACTTCCTGATCCAGATCATCGAGTATCCTCTGAAGAGTTTCGGGCGCGAAGGCGTCAATCTGTTCTTTACGCTCAGCGGCTTTCTGGTTGGCGGCCTGCTGCTTCGACAGTACGCCGAAAAGGGTAACGTCGATGCAAAGCGCTTTATCATCCGGCGGATCTTCCGCATCTGGCCCGCGTATTACGTGCTGATCGCATTTCATGTGCTGGCCGGACGCCATCCGTGGAATACGTTTCTGATTCAGAACCTGACCCACCTGCAGAACTATCTGGGCACCTCAATTACCCAGACCTGGAGTCTCGCGGTCGAAGAACACTTTTATCTCGTCCTGCCGGCGCTGCTGTTGCTGTTCGCGCGCTGGCGTCTCAGCGCGTGGACGATCGTCAGCGTGTTGACCGGCATCTGCGCGGTGGTGCTCACCGCGCGCTGTTTCGCGGTAGCGGGCGGCAACCTGGAAGGCGCTTTCGCGTACACCCAATACCGCATCGACAGTTTGCTGGTCGGTGTGATTCTGTCCGCGATCTACTGGATGAAACCGGGTGTCTATCAACAGATCGCGAAGCGCAAGTGGTGGCTGATCGTTAGCATCGTGCTGCTGTGCGCGTGGCTCGCTTTTGCGACGAAAAACTTCGCGCTCGACGAAAGCATCGGTTATACGATTCAGGCGCTCGGCTTCGCCGCGCTGATCGTGTTCGTGCTGGAGTATTCGGGATCGCTGCGTTCGTCGTGGGTGTATCGCGGGATTGCCTGGATTGGTCTCTATTCGTACGGCATTTACCTGTGGCATTCGCTTGCGCTTGCGCCAGGCGACATGCTGATTCGCAAAGCGACCGCCATGGGTCTTGCACCGAGCGTAATCTGGGTGGTGGCGCTCACCGCGCAGTTCGCTTTCGCGATTGCGATCGGCTATGTGACCACGCGCGCGATCGAGTATCCGTTCCTGCTAATGCGCAACGCGCTGTTCCCGGCCAAGCGCAACAGTTCGGTGCGCGAGGAAGTGCCGGAAGTACCGGAAGTGCAGAAAGTGCCGGTAGCGGGCGGCCAGTTGTCCTGACCTTCTCTGGTGTGCCGGATCAGGCCATCTGCTGAAGCAAGGTCTGCTTGAATTGCCCGAGCGTGTGCCGTGAGAGCAGATCTTCGCGTGTGGACGGAGTGGCTTGCGGCGCGTGCGGCCAGGAGGTCATCGTCTCGGTGATCGCCTTGCCGATCGAGGCGGAGCTGAGGTCGCTCAGAATCGGCCCCAGTTCGCAGCGCCGGCTGAACCAGCCGATCAGTCCATCTTCCGTTGCGATCACGGGCTTGCCGAAACGGTACGCCTGCACGAGCACCCCGCTCATTCCGTAATGTCCCTTGTAGCCTAGCCAGACTGCGTCGCAGGCGGAGAACAGATCGCGCTCGACGTCGTTTGCAATGAACGAATCGAGTACCAGCGGCGCGGGCGTCAGGCTGCGCACATGATTGCGCATGAAATGGCGCGTGCCTGCGTCCTGCTCACCCGCGACGATCAGCGTGGGCGCATGCTCCAGACGGGTCAACGCGTGGACCAGTTCGTAGATGCCTTTGCGTTCGGTGATCGAGCCGTACACCAGCAGATAACGCTGCGTGGGGTCCAGTCCGAGCCGCTCGCGGGCCAGCACCGGATTCTCCGCGCGCTCGTCCGGAAACGGGTCCGCTACGTAGGCGACGCCCGCGCTGTTTTTCGAGGCATTGCGCGCGGACCATTCCGGCAGAGTCGGGTCGATCGTCAGCAGCGTGCGCAGCCCGACGGAGTGGATCGCGCGCTTGAAAAGTAGCGCCTTGACCGCGTTCACAATCGGCCGATCAGGCGACTTGATGCCGACCTTGTGATGATGGAAGGTCGAGCGCATCGTGATACCGATCCAAGGTGTCTTGCGAAACGGCGAGCCGAGAAACGGCAGCGCGTAGAAGAAGTAATCGACATAAGGAACGACCACCAGTCTGATCGGCTGCGCGTGGCTGACGATTCGATGCACGCGCTTGAAATAGCGGTGAAAGCGCGAGTACTGGTTCGACGGGCGCAGCAGCCCGCGTGGCCGCTCCTCGGGATCGACGAACGCGATCTGCAGATCCGCGCGGTTCGCGGCGACGATCTGTCTGGCGAGGCGATGGTCTTCGTTGGCGGATTCCGTCGCGAGGATGCACGGATAGCCTGCTTCCGTGCAGGCCTGCATGGTCCATTCGACATAGCGCCAGCGATGGCCGGTGAGGTTGGGTTCCACAATCAGAACATAGTCTTGTTCCATCGATTCAGTGGTCCTCGGTGGTCGAATGCGGTGTGGAAAAGCAACCTCGCGCCGGCTGTCTGAAGCGCTAGCTGAACAACGTTAGCATCGGCGGGGTGAGGGGACCCGTCTATTTGACCCGTTCTGTGGGTAAACGTACTAGCGCGCAATGGCTTCGGCTGAACTGGCCTAGCTGATGGCGGTTGTTGCCGAATCTCTCGCGGTAAGGTCGTATATAGCGTTCGATGAAAAAGCTCGCCAGCTCGCTGGTGCGACCTAACTACTTATGCGCCGGCGGCGTTGCGCAGCGATGCATTCAATCGCTGTGTGTGGCCGATTCAACGGCGTTCCGATTCGACGGAGATACAGCTTGCGGGCGATCAGGCTTCCGGCGCTCTCAATGGCGTCCAGCTTCGGCGCGAGTGCGGCGACGTGGGTGCTGTTGCAGCAGTTCGCGGTGCGTGGACTCGTAGCGGTCAAGTTTCTGGCGATTGGCCGGATGCTCGGGCCGGCCGCGATCGGCAGCGTGAGCGTGGCCTTGCTCGCGGTGGCGATTGCCGAGGCGTTATCGGACACGGG
>NZ_DASRSY010000125.1:0-27870 GCF_035656215.1 Paraburkholderia sp. | reverse complement strand
ATGACGATGACAACGGTGCTCACGATTCCAGCTCGCTTCAAGCTCGCGAAGGCCGGCGATCAGTTCCTGTGCCGCATCGATCGCGTTGAAGCCGCTTGCCATTTCGCGGGTGTGGCTCGGTCGGCCGTCGACCCGAACCTTCAGCCACAATACGCCGACGTTCGCACGCACGAGCATGTTTTCCTCAGGCTCGGGAATGATCACCGCATCCGCCTTGTAACCCCGCAGAAGCGCGGCAAGCGCGCCATTGCCCGTGCACTCTTCCTCGACGACTGACTGAAAGTAGATCGGAGCCGCAGGGGCATAGCCGGCGGTGCGCACGGCATCGAACGCAAACAGATTCGCGACCAGACCAGCCTTCATGTCTGCCGCACCGCGCCCGTAAAGCCAGCCGTCGATGATCGCGGGATCCCAGGGCGAGCGGGACCACATCCCGGCCGGGCCCGTCGGAACGACGTCGATATGTCCGTTCAGGATCAGCGAGCGCCCGGTCTGCGTTGCCGGACGGTAGCTGCCGACTACGTTGTACGCGTTCTCATAAGACACGGTCACCGGACCGAAGCCCGGATGATCCTTGATGGCGTCGATGTCCACGCGCCAGCGATCCATCGCGAGACCGCGCGAGCGCATTGCTTCAAACAGGAAATCCTGGGCGGTATGTTCGGCGCCGCGCAAGGACGGATATCGAACGAGGTCCTGCGTAAAACCGAGCTGCGCATTGAACCGTGCATCCACAGCGTCGAGAATGCGTTGGGCAGTGGTGATGTCGAGCAAGATATTCTCCAGAAAGCCGCGCGTCGTGCGGCCGCGCGGGCGCAGCGAACGGTGGGCATAAAAGCAGGAACGGGTGGGATCGGCAGCGACTGCACGACCCTGAAAAGACGAGGTCCGCGGTCGCAGCGATCAGGGCGTGACGGCCCCGATTGCAGCCCGACTACGGGTGCTCGCGTCGAGCCGGGCGATCGACAGGAGCGTGATGGATGACAGCAGCGAGTAGAAGAGTGCGAGTGGCAACCACGTGCCGGGGAAACGGTGTGCGAGTAGCGTGCCAACCAGTGGCGTCAGGCCGCCTGCAATCGCACCGCACAACTGGTATGAAAGCGAAATCCCCGAATAGCGGACGCGCGTTTCGAACGCGTTGCTCAGAAATCCGGCCATGGCCGAGTAGATCGCAGCCATGAACGTCAGCGTGATGCCGATGCCAGCCACGATGAGCGGCGCCCGCCCGGTCTGGACCAGCATGAACATCGGATATGGCGCAAATACAGATGCGAACGCCGCGCCTTTGAGCAGGCGTGCCGTGCCGAACTTTTCCGCTAGCGAGGCTGCCAGCGGCTGGACGCAGAGTTGAAGGAGCGCGACGATGAACAGGCAGTCGAGGATCAGTTTGCGGTCGAGCCCAAGCGTTTGCGTGGTGTACGACAACATGAACGTGTTTGTAAAATAGATTCCGCCGATCGCCACGGTGCAGACGCCCATGCACAATGCAACCGTGCGCCAGGCGGTGCGCATGACCTCGACCGCAGGCAGTTTCGCAGTCCGTTCATTTTCGACCAGCCGGGCAAATTCGGGAGACTCGGCAACGCCGACACGGATATAGAACCCGACAGCGAGCAGGACCGCACTGGAAAGGAAAGGCAGCCGCCATCCCCAACTGAGGAAGTCGGCCTCGCTCAGGTTGCTGACGGCGCGAAAGAAAAGAAGGGAAAGGATCAGGCCGGCAGGGCTTCCAAGCTGGGCAAAGGAAGCGAGAAACGTGCGTCGTCCGGCGGGCGCGTGCTCGCTCGCCATCAGTACCGCACCGCCCCATTCCCCGCCGACCGCGATCCCCTGAAAAAGACGCAAGGCAATCAGAAGGACCGGCGCGACGACGCCCGCGCTGGCGTAGCCGGGCAACAGACCGATTCCGACCGTGGCAACGCCCATCATGACCAACGTAACCATCAACGCTTTCTTGCGCCCGACGCGGTCACCCCAGTGGCCAAACACGACTCCTCCAATCGGGCGCGCGAAGAATCCTGCAGCAAAGGTTCCGAGCGAGGCCATTGTGCTCACGAAGGGACTCGACATCGGGAAAAACAGCTTGCCGAAGATGAGCGCCGAAGCCGTGGCATAAATGTAGAAGTCGTACCATTCGATCATCGTGCCGATGAATGCGGCGGCCGCGGCGCGAGCCGGTTGCCGTGCGAACTGTGTCGAGGTCATCCGCTGTCTCCAGAAAAAGCGTTTGATGCGCCAGTCGCACGAGCTTTCGGCTTTCTTGTTGAGCGTGCTGCTCGACAACTGATCGCACTTGAACGGGCTGGCTACAAGGTCGAGAATCGCGCGCCAAATGACATCAGTCAAACAATGAAATCTACTGTTCGACATTAACAGAATTAATGTTAAGCTGGACTTCCGCCGGCAATGTCCGCCGTCGCGTCTGTCGCGTCACCTGTCAGGAGTCCGGTACCTTGAAAAATCCCGTGTCGCCGGTCGAACCCGCCGCGCTGCTGAACGACCGCATCGACTGGAATCTGCTACGAACGTTTCTGGCTATCGTGGAGGAGCGGAGTATCAGCCATGCTGCGGCTCGTCTTCATCTGACGCAATCCGCCGTCAGTCAGGCGCTAAAGCGTCTTGAAGGCCATCTCGAACGGCGCCTGATCCAGCGGCACGGCACGGTTTTCGAGGTCACGCCGGCTGGGGAGGATGTCCGCGAGATCGCCGAACAGATGTACGGCAGCATGTCACGGCTTGGCCCCGCGCTTGTTGCCCGCTCGGATGAAGTAGCCGGTTCCGTGCGATTTCTGACCGCCAGTCGGATTCATTCAGGGGCGTACGACAGTTTCCTCGGCGAGTTCCATCGTTCGTTTCCGCTCGTCGAACTGCATATCGAGGTGATGAAAAGCGCGGACATCATCAGCGCCTTGCTGGCCAGGACGGCCACGGCCGGCCTGGGGCTCTGTCCGAGTTCGATGAAGCGGCTCGAGAAGCGGCTTTTTCTGCGCCAGCGATATGCGATGTTCTGTGGACGGGGCCACCGGCTTTTTGGACGCACCGATGCGCAGATCGCTGACCTGCTGGGCGAGAATTTCGTGTCGTTCACGAGCGACCTGATCGGCGGCGGCCTTTCCCCCTTAACGATCTTTCGCGACCAGAACGGGTTCTCGGGGCGCATCGTCGCTTCGTCTTCGAATCATGACGAAGTCAGGCGACTGATTTTTGCAGGTTTTGGCATCGGATATCTGCCCGACCACAGCGTTCTCCAGGATATCAGCGAGGGCCGGTTGTGGCGGCTGCCTCCGAGCGAAGGAGTCGCCGACATCGATCTGCATCTGTTATGGAGTCCAGAGAAACTGATGTCTTCGGCCGAGAGCACATTTCTGGAAAGCTTTCATCGATACGCCGATCGCTTTACGCTGTCCGAGCGCCTGAGCGTCGGCATCAACCCATAGGTGCACCCTGATGAACATAGAGGATTGCCACCGACGAGTTTTCCGACGCTGGTCCGCTCCACCGTTTGTTCCCGGATATGTTCGTCCGCCGCCGACTATCCGGTATTGGCCGCACCGTGTGCAGTGTTCGCGCCGAAACTGCGTCGCAGTCCTCTTACAGGCCAGCGACTGGACGACAATTGCAAGAGCGGCGCGGGCAGCATCCTCTCCAGCCGCAGAGTCGAGGGGGTAGGGGGTTTGAAGCGCAGTGGAACGAAAACCGGGTTAAGCGTGACCTCGCACCCTTGACGCAATAGGCACTGACGGCCATGGCCGACGGTCATGCGAGCCCAGTTCAACATGCATGATCAATTCATTGACCAGATTCGCAGGCCATCTGGGGTGGCGCCGACGGTCCGCTCAAAGTTACGCCGACGCCCGCCTGATCAGCACGCCCGGCACGAGTATCGTGCGCGGCCTGATGCGAGGTTCGGCGAGCCGCTCGTTGAGCAGACGGACGGCCTGAGCCGCGAGTTTTTCAACCTGCTGGCGAACTGTGGTCAACTGATAGGCAGCACGCGATGCTTCCGCAACGTCATCAAAGCCGACAATTGCAATATCTTCCGGCACCGCGAGTTTGAGATCGAACCGGCATGCATCGAGCGCACCGAGCGCAAGCTGGTCGTTCGCACAAAACACCCCATCGATTTTCTGCGCTGAGCTGGACACCTGTTCGAGAAATGCCGCGCGTCCACCGTCATACGAAAAATCGGACGCGACCGTGACCACGTCTGTTACGCCAAGCTCGCGCAAGCGACCGACGAAGCCGGCCACCCGTTCCTCACTGACCGGTGCGCCGTGCGGGCCGCTGATGCAGACAAATCGCCGATGTCCAGCATGATAGAGCGCGTCCGCGATCTGACGTGTCGCATGGACATTGTCGGTGCCGACACAATCCACGCCGTCGGATACCACACACCGGTTCAGGAACACGACGGGCACGCCATGTCGCCGGAAACCCGCGATGTCCCCGTCGGTCATCGTCGCGCAGGAAATCAGGCCATCGAGCGGAAACTCCAGCGCATCGCGCAGCGTCGAATGGACCGCGTCGTCGCTGTCGACGGCAATCAGGAGCAGCTTGGCACTCCGCGCGGCGAGCGCTTCGCCGAGCGCATACAGGAGTTCCGGGTTATAGCGCAACGTGTATCGCGTGACGATGACCCCGACCACGTTCGAGCGCCCGAGAATCAGCGAGCGCGCGAGCGCGTTCGGCCGGTAGCCGAGTTGCCCGGCTATCGCCATCACGTGGGCGCGTGTGTCCGGCGAAATCGGGCTGTCCGGCTGGAAACACCGCGACACTGTCGATTGCGCGACGCCGGCCGCAATCGCGACATCATAGGACGTCGCGCGCTGTGCCGCCGACGTGGGCTCGACCGTCCCGGTCGACTTGGGTGGACGGCGTTTCGCAGCGGAACTCGGCAAGGCCATACGGAACGAGTCGGGAGTAGGATGAACTGCGATTCTAGACGATCCGCTACTGCCAGCAGCGGATCGTCCGGGCGCTATTCTGCCGCGATGAGTGCCTCAGCAGCCTGGCGGGTTTCGAACGGCAGCAGTCGCAGCGGCGCGACATAACCGTTGTGGTCGATGCCAAACCCGGCCTTCGCCGCTGCCGCGACGATTTCCGGGGCCCAGGTGATAGTTTTCTTCTGGTCGCCTGCAGTCATGACGGCGATCAGCAATGACACATCGCCGACCGAGCGGATCGAACGCCACGTATTCGCTGGAGCGGAAAACAGATCCTGTCGCTGCACGCGAACGCTGACTTCCTCGCCCGCATCGTTCAACGCGATCTCAGCAGTCCCTTCGAACACGATCAGGACCTGCTTCGTGCCGAGCATGTATCTGCCGACCTGCTCGCCGGGCGCAATACGCAGCCACTCGATCGAAAAGCCGTGCGGATTGGTGACAGCGGGTTCGTGATCGCGGTCCTGCGTCATGCCGAAGCCGACCACCGGGGCCATCTCGCTGCGATGCCCTGACAAAACGCTGTCCAGCAGCGCACGCGAGGACCAGGTGCGATCGTCGATCTTCACCATGCGCTTGCGCATTTCGTCAGGTGAGTAGTGACGCAGGCCTTCGGCGGTAGCGGTGTCGATCGGCTCCAGCAGCGCGTCGGCGGGGGGCATCGGGGCGCCGGCGGCGGTGTCCACCAGAACCGACTCCTTCGTCAGATAGAGGCCGTGTTGCGCGGCCTGTTCGAGGATAGACGGATGCCAGATCAAACCGCCCGTTTCATCGCCACCGAGCGCCGAGAAGATCCAGCCATCGTCGTCGCCAATATTGCTGAAGCCGCGGAAGATCCACGTCGGGATGCTGAGCACGTCGCCCGGTTCGCCGATCACGGTGCCTTCGTCGCCATTCGCACCCCAACGGAAGAGCCAGCGCCCCTTGAATATCATGAACACCTCGGCCGTATAGTGCACGTGCAGATTATTCACCACGCCAGGGGGCATCGCCGCTACGCCCAGGCTAAACCCATGCGGCTCGCGCAGGTTCACCACCTGGTCGGCGCTTTGGGTGACGCCGGGGCCGATCAGCGAGTAATTTTCCTTGAGGTCGGAGCCCTTCATCTTGCAGTCGATAAACGCAATCTTGCAGGGAACCATGGCGGATCGCCTGATCAGGCGCTGCTGGACTTCGTCGTTCGTCAGTATGGGGTAGTGATTCCCGCTAGCGGGAGTAAGGCTGGTCATCACGTTCATCTCCAGGAAAGGGAAATGCAGGCGCGGGCCCGTGCTCCGTTCGTCACATCAATCGCGCCCATGCATTCGAATGCATAGAATAGTACACGAAGCCGCAAAACGACAGCACGAACTGAAAAAATAGCAGGACGCGAGGCTAAAGCGCGGCCGAATGTGAATAGCGCTCGGCTTGCGCGACGGCAATGTCGATGAAATTCATCAGCGCGGGATTCGTGTCGCCGGTTCGCCAGGTGAGGTCCAGCACGGCACTGACGGGCCGCTCGAGCTCGAGGTGACGGAACACCACACCCGGAAAACGCATGTGCCGCGCCGACGCCGGCACGATCGCGATGCCGATCCGGCTCGACACCAGCGCGACCACTGTATAAAGCTGCGTCGCATCCTGGGCAATCTCCGGTGTCACGCCCGCCCGCTGCAGGATGTCGGATACGATCCGGTGGAAATAATACGAGTGTTGCCGGCTGAAAAGGATCAGCGGTTCGGCGGTAAGCGCGCAGACCGGCACGCGCTCGACGCGAGCGAGTGCATGCTGCTCCGGCACCGCGAGCATCATCGGTTCGCTCAGCAGCATGCGGCTGGTCAGTTCGTCCGTGTCGTTGCCGACCGGCCGAACAAAGCCAACGTCCATCTCGCCGGCGAGGATCGCCTCGCGCTGCATCGAACTTACGCCTTCGCGCAGGTCGAGCCGCACGTCCGGATGGCGGTGTCGGTACGCACCGATGCACTCGGGCAGCACCTTCGGCAGCGAACCGGAGACGAATGCAATCCCGAGGCGCCCCCGTTCGCCCCGCCCGGCGAGCTTCGTGTGCTCGACCACCACCTCGGCCTGCGCAAGCAGCCGTCGTGCACCCGCCAGCAGTTCGACGCCCGCATGGGTAAGTCGCAGCGGACGCTTGCCACGGATAAAAAGGGGAGTGTCGAGGTCCGTCTCGAGCTGCATGATCTGCTGGCTGAGCGGCGGCTGGGTAATGTGCAGACGGGTCGCAGCCCGCCCGAAGTTCAGTTCCTCGGCGAGGACCACGAAGTAGCGCATCTGACGCAGGTCGATCATGCTTCATTCCCAAAACATATGAAATCACAACAAATAATATATTGGACAGAACAAATTGACAGGTCCAAATTTGTTTCATACGACGTCCAGCGCCAGGCAGATCACCGCGCTGCAGAAGAAACGTTGAAGGCACATCGGCGCGGCAAGCGCGCAGACACGTTGGTCGAAGCGTTCGCGCTGCGACTACTGGAGGCAGACAACCATGTATGGCCGTATCGCTCGCGCCGCGGTGTGCGCATCCCTCATCGCCGTTGGCAATGTCACGACGGCGGCTGAACTCCCCGCATCCGCCGCGACGCCTCCCTATGGGCTGAAGGCCGGCAAGCCATACAACGGTCAGACGATCAAGGTGATGGCCGTCAACACACCGCAGTTCATGGCACTGCAGATGCGCACGCAGCAGTTCACCGACGAGACGGGCATCATCGTCAAGTGGTTGTTCGTGCCGTTCAAGGCGTTGCAGGAAAAAGTCACGAGCGTGGGCGTGGCCGCCAATGGCAACGTCGATATCGTCAACTATCTCGATCAGTGGGGCGCGTCCTACGCGCACTGGCTGCAGCCACTTGATCCGCTCATCAGGCAGGACAGTTTCGACCTCGCCGATTACCCGCCCGCTTTTCTGCAGTCCGTGACCCATGACGGCAAGCTCTATGGCATGCCGGTGCGCAGCAACGTGCAGATGTTCCTGTATCGCAAGGACATTCTGGATGCGCTGCATCTGAAGGCGCCGCGCACCTGGCAGGACGTCATCGATGCAGGCCCGAAGATCCGCGCCGCATACCCGGACATCGCGCCGCTTGCGTGCTACTACGGGGCGGACGGCAATCGCCAGAATCTCTTCGTCTGGGCGGATTTCGTACGCGGAGCAGGCGGCCGGATTCTGGACGACAGGGGCTATCCGGCCTGGACATCGCCCGAAGCGATGAAGGCGACGCGCGAATACGTCGAGCTCTATTCGAAGCACAACCTGTGCGGTCCGGGCGCCACCTCGAATGTGGAACAGGATGCGCGGATCGCCTTCCAGCAGGGCCGCGTCGCGATGCTGCCAATCTGGCAATGGGCGTATGCCGCGGTGACCAACCCGAAGGATTCGACGCTCAAGCCCGAACAGGTGGGCTTCGCGCCGATGCCGGCTTACAAGCCCGGAGACCCGCCGACCACGGTCGTCAATACGATGCCGATGTCAATCTCGATGTATTCGAAACACAAGGCGGCGTCGTGGGAATACCTGAAATGGCTCGCCAATCCGGATCTCGACAAACGCAACGCGATCGAACGCAACGTGAATGGCTTCGCGGTGCGCAACAACGTGGTGAACCGCTGGTCGAGCCTCAAGGATCCGCAGGTCAATGCGGCCAATTCACACGTCCAGACCGCCGAGTTCGCGGCACTCCAGGGCAAAGCGGCGCCAATGCCGGAGGTGGTCTACTGGCCCGAGGTGGCCGACCTGGCGTCGGTTGCGATCAATCAGGCGGTGTCGGGCGGGGACGTCAACACGCTCATGAGAGACGCCAGCGAGCGCGCGCACCGCGTCGTCCAGCGTGAACTTCGCTAGGCACCTTTATTCGGGAGAATGGTTCATGTCTGAACGCCTTGCCAAATATGGAATGGTGACGCCGGGGATTCTGATCGTCCTTGGCACAGCCCTTTACCCGCTTGTCACCACCTTTTATCTGAGCTTCCGGAACTGGAATCTCGGTCGCGCGAACGAATCTAAATCGCTCTGGGTGCCGTCGGACGGCTGGTCCCAGATCGGCTATCTGTTCGAGAACTACACGCGCGCCGTGACCGACCCGTCTATGTGGAACTCGGCGTGGGTGACGGCCAGGTTTACGGCGGCGTCCACCCTGCTGACCGTCGGGTTCGCGCTCGCGATTGCGGTGTTGCTGTTTCGCGGGGGCATCGTGCGCGCCGCGCTCCGCTCAATGCTGATCCTGCCATTCGCGATGAGCCCGGCCCTCATCGGCGCATTGTGGCGTTTTATGGCGAATGCCGATTTCGGCCTCGCGGGTGCGATCAGCCGCGCGCTCCATCTGCACGACTTCGACCTGCTCGGCAATCCGACGGCGGCTTTCTGGCTGGTGCTATCGAGCGACGTGTGGCACTGGACGCCGTACTTCGCGCTGATCTTCATCGGTGCGCTTGCGTCGGTGCCAAAGGAAACCCAGGAAGCGGCCGAGATCGACGGTGCCAGTCCGCTGCGGGTGTTCCTTTCGATCACCCTGCCGCAACTGGTCCCGGTACTGGCCGTTGCGCTGGTACTGAAGGCGATCTTCGCGCTCAAGGTGTTCGACCAGATCGTGATGATCACCAACGGCGGCCCGGGACAGGCTACGCAGACGCTGACCCACTTCATCTATTTCCAGGGTTTCAAGTACCTGAACATGGGTTACGCGTCCGCGCTCGGCTGGCTGCTCGTGATCCCGATGATGCTGCTGACCGTGCTGTACGTACGACTTACCCAGCGTGGCAAATAAGGACCGTCCATGACCGCCAAACCACTGCAAGAGAGGTTGTCGTCTACCTCGACCCACTCCCGACCGGCGTCGGTCTATCGCGCACCCAGCGCGCTGCGGGTGCGGCTCGCGATGCTCGGCCGCGCCGTGGCGCTTGCGTTGCTCGCGCTCATTATCCTGTTGCCGCTACTGTGGATCCTGTCGGCAGCATTCAAGCATTACGTCGATATCTACCAGTTGCGTGTCACGTTCAAACCGACGCTGGGCAACTTCGTCGAAATCATGCGTGAGCCGTTTCGCGTGCAGGACAAGCTGGTCAACTCGCTGATCGTGTCGCTGTCAACCGTGGCGATTACCCTGCCGATCGCGACGGCTGCTGCTTACTCGTTCTCGCGCTTCCGGCTGTTCGCGCACAAGTCGCTGATGGTGGCCGTGCTCGCCACGCAATTCCTGCCTCCGGTCGTGATCGTCCTGCCGTTTTTCCTGATGTTTCGGAACCTGGGTCTGTACGACACGCGCACTGCGTTGATTGTCGTGCAGACGGCGATGGTGATGCCGTTCGCAATCTGGATGATCAAGGGCTTCATCGACCAGATTCCGATCGACATCGAGGAATCGGCGCGAATCGACGGTGCGACGCGCCTGCAGGTGCTCTATCAGATGATCATGCCGATCGCGTTTCCAGGCATCGTGACCGCCGGCATCTTCTGCTTCATCCTGTCGTGGAACGACTTCATTATCGCCGTGATCCTCACCTCCGAAGACGCCGTCACACTGCCGGTGGCCATGGGTATGTTCAACCGGGAAGAAGGCGACCTGTGGCAACTGCTGTCCGCGACCGGGATCCTGATCATGGTGCCGATGTTCCTGTTTGCATCGTACATGCAGCGCTATCTGATCCGCGGCACGACGGCCGGCGCAGTGCGCTGATGGGCGCGCATCGCACACTGCCTCTGACTCCCGACGCCCAACCCTGACCAAGGCGAAGCTCATGACTACCGTCACATTGAACCGCATCAACAAGACCTGGGGTGGTTTCCAGGCCGTAAAAAACCTCGACCTGGCGGTCGCCGAAGGCGAGTTCCTGGTGCTGCTCGGCCCGTCGGGCTGCGGCAAGACCACCACCATGCGGATGATTGCAGGCCTTGAGGACCCGACTGACGGCGAGCTGCTGTTCGATGCTGAACGCATGAACGGCGTGCCGCCCCGCCAGCGCGATGTCTCGATGGTGTTTCAGAACTACGGCCTGTATCCGCATATGAGCGTGTACGACAACATCGCGTATCCGCTGAAGCTGCGCGGCGTCGCGCGCGAGCAGCGTGATCGCGAGGTCAAACGCGCGGCGGACCGGGTTGAGCTCGGACACCTGCTCGCGCGCCGTCCCGCCGCATTATCGGGCGGGCAGCGCCAGCGCGTGGCACTGGCGCGCTCGATCGTGCGACGCCCGCGCGTGTTCCTGATGGACGAGCCGTTGTCGAACCTCGACGCGAAACTGCGCGGCACCATGCGCGCCGAACTGAAGCATCTGGCACGTGAACTTGCCGTGACCACGGTGTATGTGACGCACGATCAGGTTGAAGCAATGACACTCGCGTCGCGCGTGGCCATCATGAAGGACGGTGTGCTGCAGCAGATCGATACGCCCGAGCACATCTACAACGAACCCGCGAATGCGTTCGTGGCCGCCTTTATCGGTGCCCCAGCGATGAACCTGCTGCACGGCGAGGGTCGGGGCCAGCAGTTCGTGCTGCCCGACGGCCTTGTCCTGCCGATTGTGCCGCCGCGCAATGGGCCGCTCACGCTCGGCGTGCGCCCGGAAGACATTGTGATCGGTTCGGACGCGACGCCGGGTGCCTTCGCGTCGGACATCTTCGCATTCGAACTACTGGGTGATAACACGCTGATTACCCTGAAGCTTGGCGGTCAGCATTTTGTCGTCAAGGGTGACAAGGCAGTCCGTTACGCGGATGGCGACCGGATTGGCGTGCGACCCGAGCCGTCCAGAATCTTCTGGTTCGACGGCACGAGCGGTGCGCGCCTGAGCACTCCCTGAACCTGGTGTCCGCGTGAACACGCGAACGTGAGCGCGACTGACAGCGAGCGCAGATCGATGGCTCGCTGGATGAATCTGAATGAATGCAGTACGAACGACGAGATAGTCAGAACATGCGTCCCAATCTTGCAAAACAGAAGTTTCTCGCCGGTGAGCCGGTCGTCAATGCCTGGCTGTCCATTCCGAGCAGCTACGCCGCCGAAATCGTCGCGAGTCAGGGCTTCGACTCGGTGACGGTCGATCTGCAGCACGGCATGGTCGGCTTTGACGCCGCTCTTGGCATGCTGCAGGCGATCAGCATCACGCCGGCCACACCGCTGGTGCGCTGCCCGTCGCTGAACGGCCCGGAAATCATGCGCCTGCTTGACGCCGGCGCCTATGGCGTGATCTGCCCGTCAGTCGACACGCCCGAGATGGCACGCGAATTCGTCGCCGCGTGCCGGTACCCGGGGGTCGGCACGCGCTCGTTTGGTCCGGCGCGTGGGGTACTCTACGGCGGAGCCGATTACTTTGCGCATGCGAACGACACGGTCCTCGCGCTGGCGATGATCGAGTCGCAAAGCGCGCTCGACAATCTCGAGGCGATCCTTGATACGCCGGGACTCGACGGTATCTACATCGGGCCGAACGATCTTGCACTCAGTCTGGGAGCGGCCCCGACGGCCGAGCCGGGCGAAGTGGTACAGCACGCCATCGAACGCATTCTCGGTGCGGTCCGTGAACGCGGTCTGCTCGCTGGCATGTTCTGCAGCGACGGCGATGCCGCCCGTCGCCGGCTGGAGCAAGGTTTCCATCTCGTCACGCCCGGCAATGACGCGAATGCGCTAGCGACGGCCAGCACCGCGCGCTTGCTGGCCGCGCGTGGTGGCAAGGCCGCCGCGGCCGGCAACGGCTACTGAGTTTAGCGAATGACCAGCAACTCCCCGTTGGTGCTCCTGCCCGGCACGTTGTGTGACGAACGGGTCTGGCGCGCACAAATCGACGCGTTGTCCGGCGAGCGACAAATCTTTGTCTGCGTGCTGGGCAGCGAGCTAACGCTTCCGGAAGAGGTCGCGTCGTTGCTCGCGACGCTGCCGCCGCGTTTCAGTCTCGCGGGCTTTTCGCTCGGCGGCATTGCCGCGTTCGAGTTCTACCGGCAGGCGCCCCAGCGCATCGAACGGCTCGCGTTGATCGCGGCGAACGCGCGTGCCGATAACGAAGCGAATCACGCACCGCGCCGGCAGCTTGCCGCGCGCGTCGCGGCAGGCGATCTGGGCCGTGTGTTGCGGGACGCATTGCTGCCGAACTATCTGTCGCCTGCATGCGGGCGAAGCGACGTGCTGGCTAGCGAGATCAGTGCCATGGCGAAGGCGACTGCTTCGCGCTTCGCGCGTCAGGTCGAGTATGCGTGCGGGCGGCCGGACTCGCGAGCGCTTCTGAGCTCGATCGACGTGCCTGTGCTGATTCTCTACGGCGAGGACGACCGCGTTTGCCCGGTTGAGCGCCAGCTGGAGATGGCAGATGAGATACCGCACGCGACGCTGCACGCGGTACCTGCCTGTGGACATTTCGTTTTGCTCGAAGCGCCCGATGTGTGCAGCGCTGCGCTGACACGCTGGCTTAATGCCACAACGCAGGAAGGTCCAACCACGGGAGAGGCACTGTGACGGTTTCAAGGAAGCAAACGGGACCCGTGCTCGGCTGCATTGCCGATGACTTCACTGGCGCGACTGACCTTGCAAACATGCTAGTGCGCGGCGGTATGCGCACGGTGCAGACCATCGGCGTGCCGGGCACGCCCGACGCCGCAGACGCCGACGCGGTTGTCGTCGCGCTGAAGTCGCGCACGATGGACGCCGCTGACGCGGTAGCGCAAGCGCTTGCCGCGCTCGCCTGGTTACGCGCACAAGGCTGCCGCCAGTTCTTCTTCAAATACTGTTCGACGTTCGATTCAACCGACGCCGGCAACATTGGACCGGTTACCGACGCGCTGCTCGACGCGCTAAACGAACTACCTGGAAGCGACTTCACGATTGCCTGTCCGGCCTTTCCTGAAAATGGCCGCACCGTGTATCACGGCCACCTGTTCGTGGGCGACGTGCTGCTCAACGAATCGGGCATGCAAAACCACCCGCTCACGCCGATGACCGACCCCAACCTCGTACGCGTACTGCAACGGCAGACGCACTCGAAAGTTGGGCTCGTCCGCTACGAGGCCGTCACAAAAGGGCCCGCTGCCGCACGTGCGGCGCTCGATGCGCTGCGTGCCGAACGCGTGCGCATCGCCATCGCGGATGCGGCTTGCGATGCGGATCTGTACGCGCTGGGCGAGGCTTGCGCGGACCTGGCGCTCGTTACGGGCGGTTCGGGCGTCGCGCTCGGTCTGCCTGCCAATTTTCGGCGAGCGGGTCTGCTTGCGCAAGCCGAACAGGCGGGCAGGCTGCCGGGGGTCGACGGGCCGGCGGTCGTGCTGGCCGGTAGCGCATCCAGGGCAACCAACGCGCAGGTGGCCGCGTGGCGCGTGGACAAACCCAGCTTTCGCATCGATCCGCTCGCCCTCGCGCGTGGCGAAGCATTGGTGGAACAGGCCGTGGCGTTTGCGCACGGGCATTTCAACGGCGCGCAGCCGCAGCCCGTGCTGATTTACGCGACGACGACACCCGAAGAAGTGCAGGCGGTCCAGCACGAACTGGGCGTGGCCCAGGCGGGACAGCTCGTGGAACAGGCGCTTGCCACCGTCGCGCGTGAGTTGCGCACGCTCGGTGTGCGCAAGTTTGTGGTGGCCGGCGGCGAAACTTCGGGCGCAGTCGTGCAGGCGCTCGGCGTGCAGTCGTTGCGCATCGGCGCGCAGATCGACCCCGGCGTCCCTGCCACCGTCAGTACCGACGATACACCGATCGCGCTCGCGCTGAAATCAGGCAACTTCGGCACCGTGGATTTCTTTTCGAAGGCCCTCAAACATCTTGACGGAGTGGTGTCATGACGCGGCAGTCCATCGCGGGCAGCGAAACGGCGATCCGCGAAGAAATCTGTGTGGTCGGTGCAAGCCTGTATAACCGCGGCTACACGGTCGGTACCGCAGGCAACATCAGTGCGCGGCTCGAAGACGAGTGGCTGATTACGCCGACCGACGCGTGTCTGGGGCGACTCGACCCTGCGTGTATCGACCGGATCGATCTCGCAGGCAGGTGGGTGTCGGGCGACAAGCCGTCGAAGACCCTCGCCCTGCCGCGCGATCTACGACAGCAATCGCGAGGCGCGCGGCATTGTGCACACGCATTCGACGCATCTGGTCGCGCTCACGCTTTTCGACAGCGCGAACGGCCGGGGCGTCTGGCGCGAAGACGACGTATTGCCGCCACATTCGGTGTGAAGTGGTAGGGCGCCGAAGGTAACGGCTGCGGAAAGGTCAACGAGCCCGCGGCCGGAACACAGATTGATCTGTGATGTGCCGTATTGCGAAACTGTTTGTGTGACTCGTACGAGCATTAAGGATAACTGATCGAGCTGAATGGGATGCGGGGTCAGGAGGGAATGGACCTCCCTCCTGACTGGGCGACCTGGTTCGCGGGAAGCAGTAGCGGAAATCCGGGAAACCGGCGGGTAGTGGCTGCGCGTCAGTGATGGCCACCGGGTGGGATCGCCACAATCGTAAGGGAGACAGGAAATGAAAGGGACACGCGTACTTCTATCGTTGACCTGCTGCGCCGCGGTAGTGACCGCGCACGCACAGAGCAGCGTCACGCTTTACGGCATCATCGATGACGGATTCTTCTACACCAGCAATCAGGGCGGCGGTCACGCGTATCAGATGCAAAGCGGCACACTCAGCGCAAGTCGCTTCGGCTTCAAGGGACGCGAGGATCTGGGCGGCGGCTATGCGACAATTTTCGCACTGGAAAATGGTTTCAATGTAAATAGCGGCAAGCTGGGGCAGGGCGGTCGCCTGTTTGGACGGCAGTCGTGGGTTGGCATAGCAGCGCCGGTAGGGAACTTCACACTTGGCCGCCAGTATGATCTGGCCACCGATTTCATCGGGCCGTTCGAATCAGGATATGCATGGTCCGGCGGACCCGGCACGCAACCGGGCGATCATAACGACTTCAATGGCAGCTTCCGGCTGAACAATGCGCTGAAGTTCGTCAGTGCAGACTTCAGCGGCTTGAGAATGGGCGCGACCTATTCGCTAGGTGGGGTGGCGGGTTCGCCGTCGACCAACAGTACGTGGGGCGTGGGCGTAACTTATGTGGCCGGGCCGTTCGCCATGGCTGGAACGCTGTCGCATATCAACAGTCCGAACACTTCGGTCTTTGACGGGACGTCGACCACGGTGGGGGCAAACGTGTCGGGGCTGAGCTTTTCCGGTTTTGCCTCGGCGCGCACGTTGCAGATCGCCGCGCTCGGCGCGTCGGTCAGGTTTGGCGGATCGACAATCGGCGGCACCTACAGCAACACGGAGTTCAAAGGGCTCGGCAGTGCCTCGGGCCCCAATCCGCACGGCTACGAGGGCACAGGCGTGCTCAACAGTTTCGAGCTGAACTATCGCTATCAATTCACGCCGGCGCTGACGGCGGGTACCGCATTTATCTACACACGTGTCAACCCGGTGAACGGCGCCCCGGGTGCAATCTATCGGCAGGTCAACCTCGGAACGGACTATCAACTGTCCAAGCGTACCGACGTCTATCTGTTCGGCTATGCGCAGTCGGCGAGCGGGACGAATTCTGAAGCTCACGCGGCAGTCGCGCAGTTGGCATTTACTGCGGCGTCGTCGAGTAACCGGCAATTGGGTGTGGCAACCGGCCTAAGGCATCGGTTCTGATACGTAAAACGGGTTATGTCCAGGAATCGATATGCCCTTCGTTGACGACACCCTGACAGGTTTCGTCCTGATAAACCAGCGGGTTGGCGCGTCGCCGTGTGGCTCACGGGCCGGCGAACAGGTGGCGCATTCGCATTAACACTCATTGATACGGGATGGAGGTTCTGACATGAGCATCAATCTTGGTTCGTACAAGAACGTACCGGATTTTATCTACGGCATTACGCGTGAGATCTGGGAAGACCGGGGTATCGGCGCAAAGCTGCAAAAGTATTACGCGCCGGACATCCTGTTGCGCGCAGCCACGGGGTTCACCGGCAGTAACGACGGTGTGACCGCGCAGACCCTGCAGACGCTGCACCAGTTTCCCGACCGGCAACTGGTCGGCGAGGACGTGATCTGGACCCCGCACGATGACGGCACCTTCCTGTCCTCGCATCGGCTCACCTCGGTGATGCGGCATACCGGTGACGGCATCCTGGGCAAGGCGCAAGGCCGTACGGTGCGCAGCCGCATCATTGCCGACTGCTGGGTGCGTGACCAGGTGGTGGTCGAGGAGTGGCTGGTGCGCGATCAGGCCGCCTTTGCCCGATGCCTCGGCATGGAGCCACGCTCACTCGCGCGCGACATGACGGATCGCGATATCCGCAATGGTGTACCCATTTCCTACTTCGCGCCGGAACACGACAAACCGGGCCACTACAAGGCGGCGATTGAGGACGACCCGACCGTTGACACCTACTGCAAAAGTTTCCGTCGGCTTTGGCACGACAAGGAAACCGCGGTCATCCGCGACCTGTACTTCCACGGGGCGGCCTTTCACGCGCCGGGGGGCGATGTGCTTTATGGCCACGGCGACATCGACACGTTTGCGCTTGGCTATCTCGCCTCGTTTCCCGACGCTGTCCTGAAAATCGAAACGGCCCGCGTCAACCGCGACCCCGAGCAACCCGTGCGCGTGGCGATCCGATGGTCGCTGACAGGCACGCATAGTGGGTTCGGCCATTTTGGCGAACCGACCGGCGCGCCTGTGTACGTGATGGGCATGAGTCACGTGAACATGACCGGCAACCAGGTCATGACGGAATACATGGTGACTGACGAAGTATCGATCTGGAAACAGATCTTCGCGCACATCGAGAGTAAAGCCGGGGCGTGAACGGCACTTGTGGCTCAGGTTCGGATTCTGAACGTCGTTTCGCGCTGGAGAGTACCCAGTGAGGGGCGGATGACAGACCCGGGTCATCGGGTTTCGTCAGATGCAAAGGACTTGATTGCACAGCCCGATGAGGGCGCGCTCTGGTTCGGGAACCTGGGCACGCTGGATTACGCTGGCAGTCACCGTAAGGACTTTCGCGACTCTTGCTGTAATCGGCACGCGCAAGGCAGAAAGTAGCCGGAATGGTGCGTCAGTTACGGCTGCGTCAAAAAGCTATTCAGCTTTGAACCCAGTAAGGAAGCAGGCTCGATGACAAGCTCGAACAGGACCCCGAACACTCCGCGCCGGATTGTGATACTCGGCGTCGGCGGCACGATCGCCGCGTCGGCCGCGAGCGCCACGCAGACGCACGACTACAAGCTGACAGGCACGCTCGACACGGTTCTGGAGCAGGTGCCGCAACTCAGGGAGATCGCGAACGTCAGCAGTGAGCAGGTGGCGAATGTGGCGAGCCACGAGGTCGACAACGCAGTCTTGCTGCGCCTGGCGAGCCGGGTGAATAGGCATCTCGCCGATCCGGCAGTGGATGGCGTTGTCATCACGCACGGCACCGATACGCTTGAAGAGACCGCCTATTTCCTGCATCTCGTCGTCAAGAGCGGGAAACCTGTGGTCGTCACGGGCGCCATGCGTCCTTCATCGGCCTTGAGTGCAGACGGTCCGCTCAACCTGTATAACGCGGTTCGCGTAACGATCAGCGAGGACGCACCCGGTATGGGCGTCCTCGTCGTACTCGACGAGCGTGTGGTGTCGGCGCGCGATGTGACGAAAACGCACACCAGTGCCACCGATGCCTTCAGGGGCCTGGATTCAGCCGACCTCGGCGCGCTCAGTGGCGGCAGGGTTCGTTTCGCGGCGTTCCCGCTGCGCAAGCATACGCGTGACACGCTCTTCGATCTCGCGGCCGTCCAGACGTTGCCGCAGGTCGACATCGTCTACGGCTATCAGAATGCCGGTACGCATTTCTTCAGCGCGGCCATTGAAGCCGGAGCGCGCGGCATCGTTTTCGCTGCGACCGGCAACGGCAGCCTGTCGGAAGCGGCGAAAGCCGGGGCGCTGTTGGCGCGCGAGCGCGGCGTCGCGGTTGTCCGCTCGAGCCGGGTGGCGGCCGGTGCGGTCAGTGAGTGTGCCGACGATAAATGCTATGACACGATTGCGGCGGATACGTTGAACCCCCAGAAGGCGCGCATCCTGCTGATGCTTGGGCTCGCGCACGGCATGGACACCGCCGCCTTGCGCCGCGCCTTCGAGATTTACTGAGCAAACCGGGCGCCGCTATGGAATTTTCGTAACGGGTGCGGACCGTTGCGCACCATGATTTTTTTCTGAAGGAAACGGCGTTCGACAGTTGACGAGGAGGTACGACCTAACCCCGGAACACGATTGCAGCCAGCCATGGAGAGTCGCCTGCAGACCTGAAGGCAGCGAAAACGTCGGTGGGTTTCTGCAACTTCAATTCTGGCCGAGCGCCGCGTCCACGTTGGAAAGACACCGCCTTGGGATCTGTGACACGCTTTCGACCCATCAAGCCCCGTGTGTGATTGCGTCGTGGTCATTTCGGTCGCGTCCTGCGCGGCAGGGCGGCGACATACAGCGTCACATCTAACCGTTTTTCTGAAGGAGTGTTTAAATGAACGAACAACTGACTGACATCGATCCCGCCGCCTATGCGCCGTACCGCGATCCGCGCGAATACATTACCAGCTGGACTGACAGGATCTGGATCACGCGCGGCCTCGGGCATCTGAAGGATCACTATGCGCCTGACGTGAAGGTTCATACGTGCTACGGTGAGACCTACGGGTTCGAAGATGTGATGAAGAATTCGCTGCAGAAGATGGTGGCGTTTCCAAATCGCGGGGGCGGTCACGATGACGTGATCTGGGAACAGCGCGGCCCGAACGGTTTTGTCAGCGCACATCGGGTGTTCAATAACGCGACTCATCTTGGTCACTGGACGTATGGACCGCCGACGGGCAAGGATTGGGTGAACCGCGGGATGGCGCACTGTGTCGTGCAGGACAACAAGGTGGTCGAGGAATGGGTCATTCGCGACGAGTACGCGGTACTTGAGCACCTCGGTCTCGATCCATTCAAGGTCGCCGCGCAACTTGCCGCACATTCACCTGTTCTGGGCACGGCCATCGACACGGGCGCCCAGGCGGCGCCTTTTGCCGGTCGCATCGAAAATCCCGTCAAGGCAGGCATTTCGGGGGTGCGGCCGAACCGCTATGTGGCCGAATGCGAGATGGTCGCGGAGATGTTCAGGAATGTCTGGAACGGCCGTTTCTTCGACATGGTACCGCGCTATTTCAGCGACACAATCGTCTGCCAGACGGTGCGGCTGCGGCGGGTGATGGGCATTGTGCCTTATCAGATGGAGTTGATGAGCCTGCTAGCCGCGGTACCCGACGCTCAGGTGGAAATACGTGACTTCGCTGTACACGAGTCGACCGACCTTGGCCTGCGTATCGGTACGGTCTGGCTGTTGCGCGGTACGTATTGCGGATCCCCCGTGTATGGGCCGACCAACAACGCACCGGTGAACATCCTTGGTTCGTCGCACTTCGAGATCCGCAATGGCAAGATCATCCGTGAAGTGCGGATCTTCGACGAAATCGCGGTCATGGCGCAGATCATCAAGGCCGGCCAGGAGCCGGTGGCTGAGTAATGCGGAGGGGGCATTTCAGTGAACCCGATTCACGCTTTTACGGCGGACCCCCTTCTGAACGCCCACTCGCCGGCGTCGGACCTTTCGACAGCCTCTCGTAGGACGACACAATGGATACCAGACTCATGAGCGCTACACGCGAAGAACACGATGCACTCGGTACGCTGACCCTTTTCGACACACTCGATTATGGCATTCAAACCGCGCGTGCCCGGGAAAACTTCCCCGTCTCGCGCACGACGATCGCCGACATTCCTGGCTTCGTCAGCAGCATCGCGCAGATCAAGAAAGCTGCAGCGATCGCCAACCGGCAAATCGGTGTGCTGCCAGTAGAGATGGCTCGGGCCATTGTCGCAGCGGCTGACGAGATCATCGCCCATCAGAAGGCCGAAGCTTTTCCCGTCGATATCTATCATGGCGGTGGTGGAACGTCCGCCAACATGAACCTGAACGAAGTAATCGGGATACGCGCGAACGAAATCCTGACGGGAAAGAAAGGTAGCGACACCGTTCACCCCAACACCCACGTCAATATGGGGCAGTCGACGAACGACGTCATACCCGCGGCGATGAAGATGACCGCGTATGGACTGCTCGCCAGTCTGGAGCTTGCGCTCACGGAGTTTATCGCGCTGCTCGCCGTGAAGGAGCAAGAGTTTGCGACAGTAGTTAAACTCAGCCGGACCTGCTTGCAGGATGCATTGCCCATTACCCTCGGTCAGCAATTCAGCGGCTATCGCGAAGGGCTTCAACGTCAGGTGGGTGAACTCGCGCGTGTGCGCGAAACGTGCGTATTGCTGCCGCTCGCGGCGACCGCCGTGGGTACCGAATTCGGCACGTTCCCCGGATACAAAAGCGCGGTATACCGTGCACTGGGTTCGATTACCGGAGTTAGTTACGCTCCAGAGCCGAATTTCTTCGACGGGCTGCAAAATGCGGATATCTGGTTGTCAGTCTCGGGGGCACTTAAGGCAGTCGGGTTGCTGCTGAACAAGTTCTGCGCGGATCTGCGCCTGATGTCCTCTGGACCGCGCGCGGGACTTGCAGAGATCACGTTACCGGCGGTCCAGCCGGGATCTTCAATCATGCCCGGCAAGATCAATCCGGTCATCCCGGAAATGGTGATGCAGATCTACTTTCGTGTGCTCGGCAACGATGCCGCTGTAGCGCGCGCATGCGAGGGTGAACTCGATCTCAATGTGTGGGAGTCGCTGATCCTCAACTGCATCAGTGAATCTGCCACACTTCTCACGGCTGCGTTGCCATTGCTTGGCGCGAAATGTGTTCGCGGCATTCGCGCCGATGCCCAACGTTGCGCTCGCGATGCGGAGCGTTCGCTCGCGCTTTCAACGGTGCTGGCCACCTTATTCGACTACGAGCGGGCCAGTGCCGTCGCACAGCGTGCCGCAGCTGAAGACAAGACCATCGAGGCCGTCGTGGTGGAAAGCGGGATCATGAGCGTAGCCGATGCAAGACGCTATCTCGACCCGGCCGTACTGACGTCACCGGAGAAATTCCGTGCGCTGTTTGACGCAAAGTTGGACTAAACGAAGAAGCTCGCGAGTTCGGGGTGGATTTGACGCTTGCACACACGTTCAGTGTAACGCGCGCGTTCATGCACGCATGAACGCTACCGGCGGCGAAAAATGACAGCCCGGATACGAGCCAGATAGACGATAGTCAATTAACATCGGGATCGTCTTCAGAAGCGTGATGCACGTGCCCCTTGTAGTCGAAGTCCGTGGTGCGAATGGCAATGATCGTCCCCGACACCCGACCTGCCTCGGAATTCCAGCTCACGTGCTCGCCAATCCTCAATGTCCTGGTCATCTTGCGGGTTCCTCGTTTCTTCCAGCATTTCCTTCAGAACGATCGCATCGTTGTGCTCCTCGTCATGTGCGCTGTAGACGAGGGTACGCGCTAAACATCAACGGCTTGTTCAACGCTTTTCCGCCGAAAGTTCGGGCTTGCATCGCAGGGAAGCGGGTTTGTTTTCCGGCAGCGTCATGGTAACGATCGCGCACAGCACCGTGCACGCGGCGAGGAACCCGAACGCGCCGTCATAGGAGCCATGACGCGCGACGATGAGAAACCCCATCACCGCTGGCGATGCGACGCCCGCCAGTTGACTCCCGAGATTGACGATGCCTGCGGCCATGCCCATGTCTTTCGCGTCGATCAGTTTGAGCGGCAGCGCCCACAGTGCGATGAACGATATCTTCATGCTGAAGGCGAGCACCAACTGACACGCAATGACGACCGGCAGGTCCCGCACGTTCAGCATGACGAACAGACTGATTCCGGCCAGCACTACGCTTGCGAGCAGCAGATACTTCTCGCGCCCGGCGAAGGCCTTGTCGGCGAGCCAGCCGCCCGCCAGCATACCGACGATGCCCGCGATACCCGGCAGCGCGGAAACGAATCCGGCATGCACGAGATCGAGCTTCTGCACCTTCATCAAGTAAGATGGGAGCCAGGACAGAAAACCCCAGATGAGAATGTTGACCCCGAAGTTAATTACCGAGATCTTCCAGATGTTGCTGTCCCGAATGAGTTCGCCAAAGCCGCGTGGCGATACGTAGCCACCGCCCGCCGGCGACTGATTGCTCGGCGCCGGATGCGACTTGCGCGTGCCGAAGAAGTACAGCGCGAACGCAACAAGACCAATCGCCGACGCGCCGACGAACATCCCACGCCAGCCCGTATGCGCGATCAACGGCACCGCAAGTAGCGGCGCGACGACGAGGCTCAGTGGATTCGTTGCGAGCATGAACGACTGGACGCGCGCTCGCTCGTTCTTCGCATAGCCTTCGGCGACTGCCTTGTATGCGGCGGTCGGAAAGCACCCTTCAAAGATGCCGAACAGAAAGCGGATCACGAACATCGCCGCGAGCGACCACGCCAGTCCGCTTGCGGCGGTGAAGATAGCAAACATCGCGATGGAGAACAGGACGGTCTTGCGCGTGCCGATCCTGTCGGCGATCCAGCCGCCGGGCAACTGGATCAGCGCGTAGCCCAGGAAAAACACGCTCAGCAGCAGCCCGAGCCCGGATTCGTCGATCTTGAACTCGGCGCCTATGAAGGGCAGCGCCAGGTTGATCAAAAAGCGCTCCAGGTAGCTCGCGAACCAGCATACGAACAGGATGGATGCGAACTGAAATTTCTGATTCGAAACGTTCATACGTTCCTCACTTTTGAGTACCGGACGCGCCTGCCTTGCCGGCATGTTGTCTCGATGAGCCGCGCATACCCGGACTTCAATGTCTCCCGCTATGGACTAACCCACTGCGCGAACGGCATGCGCTCTTGACGACGCTCTCGTTCGCGCGGCGTGTTGCGTGTGCCGCTGCGTTCAGTCGAAGATGACCGGCGCGCCCGGCGGCGGGCTGAAGCCCAGGTCGCCACGCGCGATCACGGCTTCGCGTCCGCCATTGGCCGCCAGCAATTCCGATTGACGCTCGCGCACCATGCGGTCCACGTCGTGCGGATCGCAGATCCGAAGCAGCCGCTCGTGGCATTCGCGCAGCACGCCTGCATACTGCGGATCGGTGGCGCGGTCCTCCAGTTCTTCCGGGTCGGTGCCAAGATCGAACAGTTGCGGCGGGTAATCCACGTAGTACACGTATTTGTACTGCCTGTGCCGGATCATGAACGCGCCGGTCGCCGAGCCCATGCCATGATATTCCGTCAGCACGTTGCGATCAGGCTTCGCGCCGTCGGCGATGTCCTCCAGCGACACGCCAGGGAAACCGTCGATCAGTGCGGGATCGGTTTCGCCGACCGAGCGGAGGATGAACGGATAGGCATCGACGTGACTCACGGGCGTATCGACCACCTTGCCAGATTCGATGCCCGGCCCCGCCACAATCATTGGTACGCCAGACGCTTCTTCGAACATCGTCGATTTGCCCCACATGCCACGCGAGCCGAGGTTGTCGCCGTGATCGCTCGTGTACATCACGCGCGTGCTGTCGGTGAGGCCGGCATCCTCTAGCGCCTTCAGCACGAGGCCGATGTTTTCGTCGAGGAACGAACACAGCCCGTAATAGCCCGCCAGGGCCTTCTTGAGCTTGTGCTCGTCGAAGTAGTCGTCGTAGTTGAAGCTGTCGCGATAGTCGACAAGATACGGATGCGTCGGCCGCTCCTCCTTGCGATAGAGCTTCGGCAGCGGCAGATTGCGGTCGTAGTACTTGTAGAAATGCTGCGGCGGTGCGGTGAGCGGGAAGTGCGGCGCGACGAATGAGACGAACAGGACCCAAGGTTTGTCCGCGTGCTTCTGCGCCGCTTCGCGCAGCCACACCTGGGCGCGCGAGGCGATTTCGCGGTCGTAGAATGTGTACTGGCTTTCGCCGGGACCGGCCATGTTCGCCATCTTGTACGCGCCCTTGCGCACCGGCAGATCGCTGCGCACGAGGCCCATCAGATCGCCCTTGCCCTGGATGATGTGCATCGGGATGATTTCTTCGGTAAAGCCGTGGTCCTCGCCCGTCAGCTTGAAATGCAGCTTGCCGATCGACGTCACGTTATGTCCGCGCTCGCGCAGCTTGTGATGCCAGCTCGGCACGTCGCCGTCGTAGGCGTCGGCGTTGTCCGCATAGCCGATCTGATGAATGTACTTGCCGACCGCGAAAGACGCGCGCGCCGGAATGCACACAGGGCTCGCGCAGTACGCGGAGCTGAAGCGCGTGCCGCGGGCGGCGAGGGCGTCGAGATTCGGAGTCTCAACGATGCCGTTGCCCGCGCAGCCGAGCATCTTGGGGTTGTGCTCGTCGGACATGATGATGAGCAGGTTCTGGGAATCTTTCATTGTTCCTCCAACTATGTAGGACTATAGTTTTCACCAGGTAAAATTTTTTGAGACGACGTCCCGCCCCGGCGAATGGCTAGCGCGATGAATGGCCCATTCTCGGCAACTGATCGGGGATGCTGAGTACGCGATCGGTAGTCGGAATGGAAAACTCCTGGTAGTACACGCACGCGGTTTCGCCCATCAGCGCCGCGGCCTGCATGAAAAGACCGGCTTCGCCCTTGCGCGTGCCGATGACCTCGGCCGTGGCTGCGTCGAATTTGACGACGCTCACGTCATGTGTGATGCGGGTGATCGGCACGTTCAATTCGCCGACGATAACCGTCTTGAAGTTCAGCCCATCGAGCGAGCGCAACGGTGCCCTGGACAGGCGCGGCAGAATGCGGCTATCCATGTAGAAGCGCACGAGCACGTCGAATTCGCCATTCACGTTGAGGACGCGCGTGATCAGCGTGAGGTTGTCGCCCGCGTCGGGGAAATAGCGGCTGCACGCGCCGCGTGTCTTGACGCGTTCGCGGCTCAGCACTTTCGAATAGACAGGCAGAAAGCTCACACCGTCGGTGTCGAGAAAGCGGCAGTGCCACGGGTCTTCCATACGCAGGTCGTTTTCGGCGACGAAGCTGCCCAGCCCGTGATGCCGCACCACCACGCCTTGATCCACCAGCGTGCGCAACGCGCGCTGCACGGTGCCGAGGCTGAAGGGGGTCATGACCGCGAGTTCTTCCTCGGTGGGGAGCCTGTCGCCGGCTTTCCAGTGGCCGTCGGTGATGGCTTGCATCAGCACGCTGGACAGGCGCATGTACTTCGGCGCGCCGCTGCGGTCGGGACGCGTGAGCGCGGCGAAAATGTCGGGGCTGGCGGCTGCTGACTGCATCGGAAAGGAACCTTGTTCGGAAGAAACGATAGACCTATATAGTTCTATAGCACAATACGCTTGCAAGGCGGTTTACGCAACGGGCGGCTGATGAGGGTTAACCCAATCGAGTCTGGTTTTTCATCCGGAGCTCATCCACAACTAACGCGCAACTCAGCGGATCAGAAGCGCGCCCAGCGGAAGGAATAATGTCAGCGCGACGGTCCACTTCAACAGATCCTTGAACGTCTTGTCGTCGCCATGCAGCTCCGCGAGCACGAGGCCGCCACCCAGATGAAACGGGCTGGCCGTGATTACGACGATGCTGCTAGCCGACAGCGCCAGTTGGATCGACGCCAGCAACGCCGAGGGCTCATGAGCGAGCGAGCGCGTTACCACCGGAATCACGAGCCCGAGCACCACCACCGACGACGCCTCGAAGTTCGCCATGAGCGTGCCGAGGTAAGTCATTCCCACGCGCACCAGCGACTGTTGCTCCATGCTTTGCAGGAGTTCGCCGGTTGCCTGCAATACTCCGACTGTTTCGAGCATGCCGATATAAATCAAAATCCCCGAGATCATGATGACCATGCTCCACGGCAGATCGGCAACGACCTTGCGGGTGTCGGCCCTCACCGCGATATTGAGCAGGATGCCCATCGAGAACGCGCTCAAGCCGACGTCGTGCCGGGTCAATACGAGCGCGATAAAGCCGAGTAGCGCGGCAAGCGCGGTCCATTGCTGCCACGTGAGCATCGATCGGGAGGAGGGCGCCGCGAGGACCGTCTGTGCTGCCGCATCGCGCGGCTTGGGGCGTGCGATCAGTTCCGAACCGCCGAATGCGAAGAAGGCCAGTAGCGCGAAGGCGAGATTGATCGCGAACTGGCAGAAAAAGAATTCCGTGGGGAGCAGCGTCACGCCGCCTTTGGCCGCTTGCGCGATGACCACTTTGGCCCATGGATTGAACGGTGACAGTCCGCCGATGCAGCCTCCCTGTATGGTCACGATGCCCATTAACGCGGGACGGATATTTTCGCGCCGCGCAATCTCCAATGCGACCGGTAACGTGATGACCAGCGCGGCGATCGGCAGCGCACCGAGTGCGCAGATCAATGCAGTGAGAGTGCAGGTGGTCCACGGCAACAGCCAGGGACGCCCGCGCGCGAGCGCGACGGCACGGTGCACGATGAGTTCCGCGAGACCGCTATCGCGCACGAGATTCCATAGGTACATCACGCCAAGAATCAGCAAGACCAGATCCGTCGGGAAGGCGGCAAATACCCGCTTTTGCGGCACGCCGGCGATCTCCACCAGCAGGAAAGTCGCGGGAATGGCCACCAGTCCGAGGTTGATGCCACGCCATAGGCTGACTACGAAAATGACGACCAGCAGGACAAGCGCAACGATATGGATGGTGGTCATACCGGTGTCTCCTCATATTTGTCTTTCGTCGTGAACGGCGAGCACAGGCGCATTTGCGTCATCGGCAACTATGGGCGGCGGATGCGCGCGGCAACCGGCCCGCTATAGCCGGCTTTCGAGCGGGATGCCATGGATGCTGCCGCCCCGCCAGACAAGTGGTCCTAGTGATGTATTATCATGTATCAATACATTAGGAGGCATGCTATCGCCCGGATTCTGCGCGTGTCAACTAGCGTAATCGCGAAGAAGGCGCCGGAAACCGCATGGCAGTGAGTCTTGTCCGGGTGCGTGCCAGTGCAGGAAACAGTCAATCGGGACTCTGTGCGGAACTCGCCGTTCGCCCCAATGTTGACATC